>NZ_CAKC01000086.1 GCF_000296855.1 Lactobacillus gigeriorum DSM 23908 = CRBIP 24.85
TAGTCCTCTGGTACCACCTGAACTTCTATGTCATAGCGGCGTCCTTGATTGTCCAAGGCATAGATGTCAAAAACGCCCCCATGCTCATCGCGAAAATCCTTAACTCGTTCCTGCGGCTGGGCCATTTCGATCTTTTCGATTTCCATCTCTGGCAATACGGCCTGCAAGAACAGTTTACAGGTTTCTTTATTGGCCATTACCTTACCAAAGACTGAACCATTCGAGAGCGGAAAATACTTTCCTAAATCCATTATAAGACAACTCCTTAAAATTTGATATTGAGAGCAGAATTGCCCCTATTAGTTAAATACGCAAAAAATGCCAAAATATATTTTTTATTTTTCCGTCTTTACCAAATCTTAAGAATTAGACCAAAAAAATACCTGATCTGTGCAAATAGCCTAGATCAGGTATATCTTTATCTCTATTACAAAAAACTTCTTAGATTGAAGTTTTTAGTTAATTATTAACATTCAAAATTCGCTTAGCAATCGTCGGATAATAGTATGAAGTCAAGGTTTGCAATACTACCCCTTGCTCAGGTGTAGCAGCATTGACATATTGATTATTGCCAATATACAAAGCTACGTGATATGGTGCAGTCGCTGAACCCCAGAAAATCAAATCTCCCGGCTCCAAAGCGTCAAGAGAGACAGTTTCACCAACTTTTACTTGATCATATGTTGTACGTGGCAAATTAATCCCTGCTGCCTTAGCATAAACGTATTGAACCAAGCTTGAGCAATCGAAGATATCTGGACCATTGGCTCCCCAAGCATAAGGCTTACCAACTTGCTCTTTCGCTAAAGCAGTAATCGCATTGACCACATTTGGGGCTTGAGCAACCGAACTAAGTTGCTTCATTGTAGGAGCAGCTTCCTTTTTAGCAGACTTCTTAGCAAGTGCCTGTTCTTTGGCAGCTTGAGCTTTTTCAGCTCTCTTTTGCTTAGCAGTAACTTTAGTTGTCTTAGTAACTGCCTCTTTAGCTTTTGCAAGCAAGGACTTAGCTTTCTTAGTTTTGCTCTTTAAATCTTCGTTATTTTCTTCGACATCAACAGTATAGCGAGCTTCAATCCATTCCTGGTCACCCACCATGTACCAAAGATTGCCATTTTTATCGACTGCCGTCTTCACAACATTCCATTCAGTACCGTCTTTAGCTCGGAACCCCATAAAGCTGCCATTATGGTAGTTTGTCCAAATCCGAACGCCTTTTCCAGGCAAATAATTGATCTTTACGCGCTTTACAGCCGACTTGTATGTGGTCGCGGCTACCGGCTTTAAAGTTGAAATCATATTAGCGCCAGAAACTGTCAAAGCAGCTGCAGCACCTAATTTAAACAATTTAAAATTCATTTATTATTCCCCTTTGGTAGCAAAAAAGTAGTGGTATTATACCACCAAAATGAACCTTCATACTTATTATTTTACCCAGATTTATATTACAATTTAGTTACAAAAATATCAAATACTTGTTATTTCACAAAAAACAGGCTAGGAAACTATCCTAACCTGTTCTTTCTTTTATTTCTGTTGATTATTGATGAAAAGCAAGAGCATAAAGTTATCTTAAAGAACACGCTTTGCTACTGATGGGTAGAAGTATGAACTAATACTTTGAACAATTACGCCTTGTCCAGGAGTAGCAGCATGGATGTACTTACCATTGCCAAGGTAGATACCTACGTGGTAAGGTGCAGCAGCTGAACCCCAGAACAACAAGTCACCAGGTTGTAAATTGTTCATTGATACGCTAACACCATCTTTAACTTGATCATAAGTAGTTCTACCAAGATTAATACCAGCAGCATTCTTAAATACGTATTGTACCAAGCCTGAGCAATCAAAGCCAGAAGGAGTCGTACCTCCCCAAACATAAGCTTTACCTAATTGGGCTTTGGCTAAAGCTAAGATTGAGGAAGCATCCCCAGCAGCTTGAACAGACTTGCTGGACTTTACCTTTTTATCAGCACTAACAGTGTATTGGGCTAAGATCCATTGGTTTTCACCGAGCATGTACCAGGTACGACCTTGGTCATCAATCTTGGTATCAAGCACAGTTTGTACAGAACCGTGTTGAAGACGGTTGCCAGTGAAATGACCATGGTTATAATTGTCCCATACATTGATTCCATAACCAGGTACGTAGTTAATCTTTACTCTAGTGGTCGCAGCTTGAACATGAGCTGAAGAACTAGGGTTAACGGCATTTACAGTAGCAAATCCTGCTACAGTTAAAGCTGCTGCGGCGGTAGCTTTTACTAAATTGCTCTTAATCTTCAAAATCATTTTCTCCTCAAAAAACTTAAGTCTATTATCTGGTAGCGAAAGGATAAATTTAGCTACATATGTTTATAATTTCTTAAATAACTTTACGAAATCTATAATACTCGCTAACGGTTACAATTGTGTTACAAAACTGATACTGAAAAGTAAAAAATGTCTAGACCAACAAAAAAGACCAAAAGCAGCTTGATTATCTACTTTTGGCTCTTGATTGAGCGAATTAAATTTGAAGATTACTAATATCTATAATTATAAAACTCGCTTAGCAGCTGATGGGTAGAAGTATGAACTAATAGTTTGTTCAATTACTCCTTGACCAGGAGTTGCAGCATGAACGTAACGACCGTTACCTACATAAATACCTACGTGGTAAGGAGCACTAGCTGAACCCCAGAATAATAAGTCACCCTTCTTAAGGTTCTTAAGAGAAACGCTCTTGCCTGAGTATACTTGTTGATAAGTTGTTCTACCTAAAGTAATATCAGCAGCCTTGCGGAAAACGTATTGTACTAAACCTGAACAATCAAATGCGTAAGGACCAGTTGCACCATAAACATAATCCTTGCCCACTTGAGCTCTTGCTAACTTAACAATGTCGTCACGAGTATCTGCTTTAGAAGCAGCTTGCACAGTTTGTGAAGCATCTGCTGGCTTAACAGCATTCACAGTAGCAAGGCCAGCAACAAATAATGAAACAGCAGCAGTAAGTTTTAGTAAAGTACGTTTGATTTTCAAAGTTAATTCTCTCTTTCTAGCGGGATCTTTAATTCCCGAAAATGTTCTTAAATCTCTCAACGGTTAATATCATACCTACTGAATGTTACATGTATGTGTCAAAAGAACTACCATCACGTTAAGAAAGATTTCAATCATCCGTACTTTTTGCAAACTATGTTACGAATTGTTAATCTAGACCAGCTATTATTTCTTGTAATTTAGCCACTGTTTCTTGCCAATCGTCGTTAACAAGGACATGCGCGAACGGTTTTAGCTTAGTTGATAATTCGTTTAGCTCTTTTCCCTGTAATCGTTTGTTAATACTTGCAACACTATCGCCACGATTTAGCAACCGCTCGCGCAATTTTTCAAGCGAAGAAGCTGTTACATATAAGAAATAAACTTGCTCTTTTAATTGCTCGATATATGACTCAGCGCCTTGGATATCTACTATTAATGAAGCCAAATCACTCTTTTCCCAAGCTTTGGCGAGCGCTTCACGACTTGAACCATATTGGTAGGCGCCGTAATGTACGTGTTCAAACAAGTGAAGCTGAGCAAAGCTTTCATCGCTTTCGAAATAATAGCTATTGCTTGCTTCCCCTTGGCGCTTGGGTCTGGTTGTATGCGTAATAACACGTGGAATCTGATATTGTTGCCATAGATAATCAGAAATGGTGGTTTTACCTGCGCCACTTGGACCAGCAATTAAAATTAATTTCTTCATTTGAGCTACTTCCCTTGTAAATTTTTTGTATTTATAATAGTATTCTACTATTGTAAAAAAGAAAGTTAAAAGAAGGAAGAAAAAAGTTACCATGAAAAAGTCAGAAGTAAAACTCGGTGCCATTCTTACAGGTAAATCCGAAGAAGAATTAAAGAAGCCTTTCCAAGGTAAAGTTGAAAAAATCTACGAAAATTCAGCACTTTTATCAATCACTTCCTATGATCCAGTCGATGAAACTGCGATTAGCGATTTGAATCATAAGATCGTGGTTAACTTTAAGCGTCTAAAGGTTGGTCGCGTAGCTAAGAACAGTAAGGTAGCTAATACCAACGAAGTTAAAGTAGAAAAAGTGGTACCAAGCAAACCACAAGAAACTGAAAAATAATTTTTTGACCGGGAAAAACTAGCACCCCGGCCTTTTTTTATCTAAAATTATAGGTAACAGTTTTGAGAAAGGATTTGCTTATGCAAAACAAAACTAAATCCGCAATTTTTTATTTTATTTTATTACAGCCATTTTTAGATCTATATTGGTTTTATAATGGTAAATTAGCTGAATTATTGCCTTTTACGCTCCCTACCATTATTCGAATTATGGCTTGTGGTGCTATTTTTCTATTATTTTTCAGTCAAAAAAGCAATTGGCAAAAATTAGGGCAAGACAAGTGGTTAATTACGTATCTTGTATTGCTGGTAGTCTATAGTTTGTTACACCTGTGGCACGTCAGCCACTTTAACAGTTTAAGCGCCAGCAACTACGGCTATTCTACTAGTGGCGAGATTTTCTATTTAATTCGAATGATCCTACCTTTAATGCTGCTTTATTTTACTCAGGCATTAGAGTTTAGCAAAAACACTTTTAAATTGGCCATTCAACTGCTCTCAGCCCTGTTTTCAGCCACCATCGTTCTAAGTAACCTATTGGTAATTTCACTTCGTTCATACGGTGAGGGACGGATTTCTGCTAGTATTCTGCAATGGTTTACAAGCAGCTACGGCTATTCACATTTAGCTTCTAAAGGTTTTTTCAATTTTTCCAATATGGTTTCGGCAGTGCTATTCATGTTGTTGCCACTGCTTGTTTACTACCTGCTGACAAATTTCAATTGGCAAAATTTGCTCTTGGTATGCGTGCAAGCTTTAGCGATGATTGAACTAGGTACTAAGGTAGCTTTAGCAGGGCTAATCGGTGGCATTTTGATCATGCTGGTGGCATTTCTTATCCACCGCTATTTCCTTCATGACTTTAACGGAAAATATCGTAAACCGCTCATTTCACTATTAGCGATTGAAGCTGTTGCGCTTGCTTTAACTCCAGCTAGCCCAGCCGTTCAACGCTACCAATATGAAAAATTCTTAGCTAGTCAATCTGATCACAATTTAGCAGCTGAAAATGATGAATTAGCTCTTGGACTTAAGAAATATCCAAGTGGTCCCAAACGTGAGGCCTTTTTACGCTCATTTATTAAGGAAAATTATCAAGCTTATGCCTTAAACGAAAAATTTGTCCTTAAATCATATCCTTATCAAGAAGATCCTGAATTTTGGCTAACGATTATGCGTCAGCCTGGCGATGTTCGTTTGCAGAATCGCTACCTTGAAATTGCTATGCTCAACCGCGTTCGCGCACATAATAACAATCGTTTAGACTATTTCTTGGGGATTGCTTACACAAGAGAAAGCAATATTTTCAACCTTGAACGCGATTTTCTCTCGCAGATCTACTCGGTCGGTTGGCTAGGAATGTTGTTACTAGTTGGTCCATATTTACTCTGCTTAATATATGGCATTTGGCAATGGTTCTGCTTCAAAGCTAAACGCAATTTCTTGACTAGCAGCTTGATCTTAGCTGAAAGTTTTATGCTAGCGGCCGCCTTTTTCTCAGGTAATGTCATGGACTTCCTAACTGCCAGCTTTATTCTCGCCTTCGTCGAAGGGTTCTTATTTAGTCAATTAAAAAATAAAACTCGCCTATAAAAATAGCGTTGATCCGTAGTTATTGGATCAACGCTATTTTTACTTTTGCTTGATAAAGGAGTCGTCAGGTACGCGAATCAAATAATACTTGGTAGCAATCCTTCCGGCATGCAATCCAATTCCATTTTGCCAAGTTTTCTTATATCTCGCAGTATAGATTGCAACATAGGCCTTTTGATATTGCTTGTCCATCTTGGTTAAGACCTTTTTATCGTAAGGAATCTTCTCAGCATTGACATTAATTGGTTCTTTGCCAAACGCTACTGAGACGTCATTAACCACCTTGTATCGCTTACCACTTACATAAAAAGTGAATGTTTGCGAACCAAATTTAGTTTTTGAAGAATCAATCGTAACATAACTCGAATTCCCTGTTCCCGTATTAAGAATCAAAGGCTTATATTCTACTTGACTAGTGATTCTTGTACTATCTTCCAAATTTGGATTATCTAAAAAGATCTGATTGAACATTGCAATGCTTGCTACTAAAAACACCGCAATTTCAAGCAAGTCAAGGGTAACGTTTTTGACAGTAAATCGTTTGTGTTCACGAATAATCATTTTGATGCGGCGTTGGCGAATATTTTGAATCATAAATACAAAATATAAAATCAAAACGACTATTAGTAAGATTCCTAATGTATTCCAACCGCTACTAAAATTAAACAAAGCAGTTAACATTCCGTCTAACATGGCAAATCCCCCAAAGGTTAAATCTCTAGTACTATTTTAGCCCAGACAGCTTATTTTGTCTTTTTCGTTTCCTTTTCAGGAGCCTCATATTCACGCACCGTCTGCAATTTTTCACTCATCGCAGTCGTCAATTTTTCAACAATTGCTGCTTCATCTGCCAATAATTCAGCTTCTGTAGCTAATTGGTCGATTCTGAAGCCTGAGACATTAAGACATTCAGAACTAGTTTCAAAGTACAAGTTTAGGTCGTTCTCAGTCTCTTCATCAGTAAAGTTATAAATCCGCTTATAGTTACTATATGGCAAGTTGATAATGTTGGTTTCTAAGCTAAACAGAACTGGTCGTTGTCCAGTTACTTCTAGGCTGGTTCTGATCAAAGAATCGTGCTTATATGCTGCAACCACTTCTTTAACCATTTGGCTAGCATATGACTTCAGTTTAGTCTTAGATTTGCTGACTTCACCATATTTTACTGTTTCTTGGTCTTGAATATAATCTTCATTTTCAATTTTATTGACTAATTCGTTTAATTTTATCTTCAAAGCAAACTTTCCTTTATTTTATTATCTTAAACACGTTCTAGATTAATCGAAATTTTGTTAAATGACAATAGTTTTGTTCTTAGCAAAATTTTTTTGAGGTAACATCCCAGAAAGATTTTTGCTATGCCAAGAGCAACGACAACATGTCACAATCGTTGATCTTACAAGCTTTATCGCACTTATGTTAAATAACTGTTTTTGGATGATTTAGCGAAAAATAAGATTTCTTTGTTATTTAATAACTTTCATCTTATAGTCCCTTTACAAGCGTTTTCATTCGCGTTAAGTTGTTACTTGTAAACATAAATTTAAAAAGTGAAAGGCAGAAAAAAATGTCCGAAAAAATATATACAGATTATTTCTACGATGAAGCAGATTTCGATAAAAATCATGGGATGGGCTATAAGCCATTGACCATCCCCGAAGGCGTAACCGCACAACCACTTGCCGTTCCTCCTGTCTTACAAGCAGACAAGGTTGAAGGCAACGATGTTTGGTTTACCATTGAATCTCAAGAGGGTGAAAGTCAAATCTTACCTGGTGCTAAAACCAAAACCTGGGGTTACAATGCTCCACTTCTTGGTCAAACCATGGTAGTTAAAAAAGGTCAACGCGTTCACGTCAAACTTAAGAATAGCTTGCCAGTTTTAACCACTTATCACTGGCACGGTATGGAAGTTCCAGGACCATACGAAGATGGTAGTTGCCATGCTCCTGTATATCCTGGCGAAACTAAAGAAATTAGTTTTACTGTTAACCAACCAGCTGCTTTGACTTGGCTTCATGCTCACCCATGTCCATCAACTGCAATGCAAGTATGGATGGGTTTGGCAATGGGCGTCGTGGTAACTGATGACAACGAAAGTCGCTTGCCAATACCTAAGAACTACGGCGTTGATGAATTCCCGATTATTTTACAAGATCGTACTTTCCATGAAGAAAATCAACTTGATTACAAGAAAGATTACGATCCAATGGGAATTTTTGCTGAAACACCAATGATTAACGGAGTAGTTAAGCCTTACGTTGATGTCACTACGCAAAAAGTTCGCTTGCTCTACTTAGGTGGATCTAACCGTCGTGAATGGCGACTTCACTTTGATGACGACTTAGTTATGACCCAAATTGCCGGTGATGATTCCTTCTTAGAACACCCAGTTAAAATGACTAAAGTCTTAGTTGGACCCGGTGAACGTTTGCAAGTAATCGTTGACTTCTCCGGTTATAAAGAAGGGGACGTCGTCAACTTATACACTGACGACTTCAAGTTGGTGGAATTTAGAATTCATAAGTTTGAACAAGATGACTCGAAGTTGCCATTTAAGCTCTTTACCCCTGACGATCGTCCAGTAAATCCAAATGCCCCTATTCGCAAGATTACCATGGATAATCATGATAAGATCAATGGTATGCGTTACGCAATGGAACGTATCGATATGATCCAAGAACTTAATTCTGTAGAATATTGGGACGTTACTAACACCAATCCAAAATCACACGGAATGCTTCACCCATTCCACATCCACGGAGCACACTTCCTAGTTGTTAGTCGAAATGGCCACACTCCAAATCCTAACGAAGTTGGCGTCTACAAAGACACGATCGAAGTTGCGCCACAAGAAACCGTCCGCTTAAAGGTTTACTTCCCACAAGTTGGGGTCTTCATGTATCACTGCCACATTATCGAACACGAAGATGCAGGTATGATGGCACAAATTCAAATCGTTGATCCTAAAGATCCTGACCGTAAATATCATCTAATGGATATGGAAACCATCACCAATGCCTTTGCTGAAGAAATGGGCATCAAGCCTAGCGAAGTCTTCATGCCAGGAATGGACGTTGAAGATATGGATATGGGCCACGAATTTCATGAAGCTGAAAAGCAAGCTCGTCACAATGTGATCGATCAAACTACTGGTGCAAGTTCTCACCATTGTTAATCATTTGAATCAATTTTCCCTAGCAAAAAAGCGACCTCGTAAAAGGTCGCTTTTTTATTCAAGGCACATTACTGTGTGGGCGCTACCTGTTCACATCAGGGCGATCCCAACGCCGGCACTTCCCGTGCTTGCTATTAAAAGCAGGTGTCCTCTATCTCAAAAATATCCGCATCTCGCGTTCTTTTCTCGACTCGTCACTAGCTATTATACCGATTATGACGAGTTCTGTAAAATTTTTTCGTTCTTGATAGCATTTCTGTAAACATGGTCGATAGCAAAATTCCTAAGGCAATCGCACAAGTTACTACTGCTACTCGTAAAATCGCCGCTTCGCCACCATTTGTATCACCATTAACCAATGAACGAACGGCTTGATATGCTGGAACTCCTGGCACTAATGGAACCAAGGCCGGAATGTTAAACACCGTTACTGGACATTTTTTTATCCGTGCAAAAATCAAGCCTAGAATACCAATCACAAAGGCGCCTAAAAGATTAGACAGCATTCGTCCCATCCCTACTCTTGCCGCAATCCAGTAAACCATCCAGCCCACGATCCCACTAATTCCAGATAGATTCAGAGCTCGATGGGGCACGTTAATCGTCAAAGCAAAACCAACTGACGCAAGGTATGAAAAAATAATGTTGATCAGAATTTCTAACCACAAAGGCATCATTAAGCCCCCAAAAACTTAATCACAATTGCTACTCCACCGCCTAAGGCTAGCGCCGTTAAAGCAGCTTCAAACATTCTAACTACACCTGACAGTAAATCGCCCATGAATAGATCTCTAAGAGCGTTGGTAATCGCTAGCCCCGGAACCAAGGTCATCAGCGCACCGATCAAAATATTATCGACAACAGTTTGCTTAAATAGCGCATGGATGCCAATTGTCACCAGCCCCATTACCATCGCTGCCATTAATTCAGATAAAAAGCGAATATTAGTGTAACGCTTAAAATAAACGTAGAATACATAACCAATCGTTCCCACCACCGCTGCAGCAGGAAAATCAACCCAGTCATAGTCATCCATAAATAGAACCATCAGGGTCGCACTAAAAGTCGCTGCACCTAAAATCTGTAACCATAATGGATAGGTGGGCGTATCAGAAGCAACCTCAATGATTTTTTCACGCAGTTGCGTTAGATTGATTTTACGATTAGCAAACTGACGCGATAGTTCATTGACGCGATCGACTAGCTCCAAATTAATATTCCGATCGCGAACCTGTTTCATTTGCATCAAATCGCCACCATCTAGGCTCATAAAAATTCCCGTCGGCGTTGCAAACACTCGCGGATCTTCAACTCCCGCATTGTGAGCAATCCGCATCATCGTATCTTCAACGCGGTACATTTCGCTACCGCCTTCAATCATTAATCGTCCTGCAGTCAAACAAATATCAAGTACTTCCTGATAAAATTTTTCATTCTCTTGAGTAGTCATCTTTTTGCCTATCAAAATTATAATTTTTCAAGATCAATGGTCTTATCGATCCAATCTCCACGGAAAAAGTCTCGTTCGTGACTAACAATGATGACACCACCTGGGAAATTAACAATAGCTTTACGTAAAGCATCTTTAGTATCATTGTCCAAGTGGTTGGTAGGTTCGTCCAAAAATAACAAGTTAGCTGGTTCAAACTGCATCTTGGCTAACTTCACTTTTTCCTGTTCTCCACCTGACAGTTCTTTCAACGGACTCATCGCCTGCTGAGCAGTTAAGCCCATCCGGGCTAAAGCTTGACGCAATTCCTTCGGCTTCTTGCGTTCAAACTCTTCTTGTAGGTACTGTAGCGGCGTCATATTATTGTTAGGCCACACCAAGTCCTGTTTAAAATATGCTAGTTTAGCCGTAATTGAAAGATCAAAGCCACCATAAATCGGTTTCAATTCGCCCAATAAAGTCTTTAACAAGGTGGTTTTACCAATACCATTAAAACCAGTAATCGCTACTTTTTCATTGCCTCCAACTGAAAAATTGAAGGCAGATTTGACTAAGGCATGATCATAGCCAATTACTAAATCTTGCGTTTGCAGCAGCAAGTTCGAAGCTGTAGCTAAATATGGAAAATCAAACTTAGCTTTTTTATTGCTCTTAGGTGGATTTAAAATTTCCATCCGAGCCAATTGCTTTTCTCGAGATTTGGCCGATTTTGCTCGCGTACCTGCTTTATTTTTGCGAATATATTCTTCAGTCTTGGCGATCTTACGTTGTTGATTGGCATAAGCTTTCAAATAAGTCTCGCGGTTAGCAGCTTTTTGACGAATAGCTTGTTTTAAGGTTCCGGTATAACGGGTAATCGTACCAAAATCAATATCAATAATACAGTTGGCAATTCGTCCTAAGAAATCATAGTCGTGGCTAACGACAATAAAAGCACCCTCAAATGCATTTAAATAGTCCACTAGCCAATCAATATGCGTAACATCAAGATAATTCGTAGGCTCATCTAAAACTAAAACCTGAGGACTCTGCAAAAGCAGCTTAGCTAAAATAATCTTGGACCGTTGTCCCCCTGAAAGTTTAGCTACATCATGATCAAAACCTAATTCAGCTAAACCTAAACCAGCAGCTACGCGTTCAATTTCAGTATCAACGCCATAAAAGTTGTTTTCTTCAAGATAGGTCTGAACCTTACCAGCCTGTTCTAATAAAGCTTCATCCCCACTTTCGCCATATTTACGATAAAGCTCGTTTAACTGCGCTTCTTTTTCATAGAGCTTAGCAAAAGCAGTTCGTAAAAATTCACGAATAGTCAACCCTGGGGTCAATTTGGCATACTGATCAAGATAGCCAACTGTGACCCGATTTTGCCATTTAACTTGTCCTTCGTCAGGAATAATTTCACCAGTTAAAATCTTGATTAAAGTTGATTTACCAACGCCATTTTGCCCAGTAACGCCCATATGATCTTCTTTATTCAAGACAAAATTAGCATCTTCATATAAGGTTTTATCAATAAAACTCTGACTTAGATTTTTTACTTCAAGTAAACTCACTTAATCCACTTTCCTAACTACAGTTTCATTTGTTCGCGTTCTTGCTCGTATTTTTGTAAAGCCGTTAAAACTTGAGGCCAATAACGCTTGGGTAAGATCAATTGCAAACGATCGTGATAAATTGGAAAATCGCTAGGACGCAACCCAGTAATCTTAGCTAATTCTTGATCACTAAGCTGATATTTAGCAGCGATTCGTTTAATTTCACTACTTGCATGTCCTCGAAAATAAGACAGCATAAAAAAGCCAATAGCCAAAATGCCTGCTACTAAAACTGAAATTGGCAGACTTAACTTAAAATTGCGCCAACAAATAAACAGCGCTGCAATAAAGGCTATCAAAGCCGAAATCACGCCATAAATTACGGGAAAAAGCGACCGTTTCATCTCTGATCTTCCTTTCTTAATCGTCATTACCTAATTAAAACAAAAAATAAGCGATAAGTCTCGCTATTTTCGAAACTCATCACTTATTTTACCTTGAAATGTTAATTTTTTAAATTAATGATATAAGTCGAAACGACCTACAGCAAACATTTGCTTAACGCCACCAATTTCAACCAATGACTTGTCGATAATGATCTTCTTCAATGCTGAAGCAAGGTAGCCCTTGTATGGCTTGCCCATTGCCATACCCACAGCTTGATTTTCACCGATTGAACATACTTCACCTAATGACTTGTAAGTGTAAGCAGCTGGACGAGTCTTGCCACCAATTCTTGCAGCTAAGTCTTCAGCAGCATAAGTACCCATAGTCAATGACATTTGTGCAGTTGGTGGGTATGGCCATTTCTTACCCGGAACCATAACCGCAGCATCTTCACCTAAGATGTAAACATCATCGCTTTCTGGAGCAGTTAAGTGTTCTGAAACCATTACCCGATAACGATTTTGCTTGAAACCAGACTTTTCGGTAATTGGGTGACCACTGAAAGCCATCATCCAAATAATAGTACCAGCATTGATTACAGTTGGTTCTGCATCTTCTGGAGCCTTAGCCATCTTGTAAGAAACTGAATCTGCAGTAACTTTTTGTACGTATGCAGGGTTAATCAAGTTGATATCGCGCTTCTTCATTACGTCTAAAGCGTATGCCAACAACTTATCGTTGAACATTGGTAAAACGCGAGGTGACCCATCTAACATGGTAATCTTAATTTGATCTGGAGTTACGCCAGCCATCTTGGCATAACGTGGACGAGATTCGGCAATAGCACCAGCAAGTTCTACTGCTTGGAAACCTGCACCACAAATTACGATTTGCAAGTGCTTGTCATCCTTGTCACGACGATAAGCTTGCATTTGTTCATAAATGCGATCACGAATTGCTTCAGCAGATTTTACATCGTGCATTGGCAAGCTGTATTCGTCAGCACCTTCAATTCCTCTAGTACCGAGAGTAAATCCTAAACCAATTACACAGTAGTCGTATGAAACTGGTTCGTGGTTTGATAAGTAAACCAACTTCTTTTCGTAGTCAACGCGTTCAACGTTCTCAACGATCAATGATGTCATTGAAGGTCTGATGACATCTGACAATTCAAATGACATCTTAGTGTATGGATAGCTACCTGAAGCTACTTCATAAAGACGCATAGTTTCATAGTGATATGAAACGTTGTTGATCAATACGATCTTGGCTTGATCGCGAAACTTCTTTTGTAAATCGATAACAGTCTTTAGACCTGCATATCCAGCACCTAAAACGACAATTTTCTTCATATTTTTTCCTCCAGTCGCTTAATTATATTAGGATTCCAACTAAATAGGTAATAACATAGGCCAATGCCCCAACCAACAGTATTTTTACTGCAGTGATAAAGGTTTCTGTTTTAACTTGTTTAATCGCGAGCAACTTGTTCTGCTGATAAACGAAAGGTACAATGATGATTGAGGCCCAAACCGTCTTTGGTGCAATGCCAAGTACTGGCAACAACATCAAGACTATAAAGACCACCACGTTTTTGAGGCTAAATGCCCAAATTCCCACTTTTTTACCAATAAAGTGAATGATCGTCTTGCGATGATTGTCTTCATCTTCTTGTGCATCGCACAAATTATTGGCCAGCATTAAGTTGGAAATCCACAATTCAAGTGGCAATGCAAGCATAAACACGTTCATGATGCTCGTGAAATTCCAACTAAATACTTGGTAACTATTCAAATATACGCTCAGGAGTACAATCACAAATCCCATCGTAAAACCGGAAACTAATTCACCTAGTGGCAAATTGGAAATTGGCAACGGACCAGATGAATATAGATAACCAATTGCAAAACAGAATATCCCTAACCATAATACCGCGATCCCGCTTTCATTAACAAGCCATAAACCTAGAAGAGCAGAAATAATTGTAAAAATCCACATTAATCGCAAAATCAGTTTGGGATCGATCTGCTCTCGGCCAATTATGTTAGTCTTTTGTTGATAAGATTTACTATCGGCGCGATAATAATCACTATAGTTATCAAGCATGTCTACTACCATATTGTACAAAAACATGGCAATAAAAAAGACAAGCGCTAAGAGCGGATTAGTATGATGATAAACAAAAATACTATAGAATAAACCTAGTAGAAAAGGAGCTACGCTAGCAACCTTTGCTTTAATCTCAACTAATTCAAAAAATACTTTTAAACTCAATAAAATTCACATCCTCTCCACTATCTTACTTTAATTAAAAGGAAAATTACATGAATAAAACTCAACAATGGCAAAAATATCCAATTATTGCGAATGATTTATCCACAGTAAATCAATTTTTATTGGAAAACATCCAGACGCGACATCACGAATTAAAAGATGCACTATTGACAATGGCTAATAATGGTGGCAAATATTTACGTCCTGCCTTGCTATTCTTGAGTGCTAAAGCAGCTGGCAAAAAGCAGTATGACCACGATCAGCTAATAAAATTAGCAGCTTCAATCGAAATCTTGCATATGGCCACTTTAATTCACGACGATATTATCGACGATTCTGATAAACGCCGTGGCAAAATCAGTATTCAAGCTGAATTTGGCAAAGATGTTGCCGTTTATGCAGGAGATCTGTTGTTTACACATTTTTTCGATTTGATCTTGTCAGCTACGAATGAACACCATTATCTTGAAAAAAATGCTTTTGCCATGCATCATGTGCTAGATGGCGAACTTGGCCAGATGGGCAAACGCTTCGACTTAAGTCAAAGTCTTGATGACTACCTTGATAATGTTAAAGGTAAGACAGCTGCCCTGTTACGATTAGCTACAGAAGAAGGAGCCCATTTTGCTGGTGCCGACCATCAAACAACCAGATTGATGGCTGAATTTGGTGAAAATCTAGGCGTAGCCTTTCAAATCGTTGACGACATTTTAGATTATACTGGGGGTAAAAATTTGAATAAGCCAACGCTGGAAGATTTAGCAACCGGCGTTTACTCTCTCCCATTGCTTCTGGCTTTACGTCACCAAAAACTAAAGCAGCAGCTTCAACCTTTACTAAGCAAAAAGTGGAACATGACGGTTGAAGATATTAATCGCGTGCAAGAAATTTTACTCAGCAATGACATCATTTCTGAAAGCCGTAATTTTGCTAAACATTATAGTGATTTAGCGTTAGCCAACTTAAAGGCCTTACCGCTTTCGCCTGCTCGTGAATTGCTTAAACAAATCACCAAACAAATGTTAAATCGTACAAAATAAAAGTCGATCAGACTTAGAGTCCTTGATCGGCTTTTTTTAATTGGCGATAGCGCTCTTCATTTTTCCATAACTCTGCAGGACTACCTTGCATATTGAGTTCACCATCTTCAATGAAAATAACTTGATCCATTAAGTCAATTCCTTGTAAGTGGTGGGTTATCCAAATTAAAGTCTTATCCTTTAGTTGCGTCATAATCGTATTGATTACCGCTTGCTCAGTTATTGGATCAAGACCAACAGTTGGTTCATCTAATAAAATAATTGGTGCGTCTTTTAACAAAATCCGCGCTAGCGCCAAACGGTGACGCTCACCACCAGAAAAACGTAATCCTGCTTCTTGCACCATAGTTTCCAGCTGATTTGGCAATTTTTTAACCATATTAGCTAAGCCAACTCGCTCTAAAACATCCCACAATTGTTCATCAGTCGCCTCTTCGTTACCAAGGCGCAAGTTATTAGCGATGCTGGTATTGAACAAATATGGCGTTTGATTGATAACACCAATGTAATTGGTGATCTGATCGCCAAATTCACTGGTTGCAACGCCGTTCAATTCGATTGAACCGCTATTTGGTTTACGATCGCCTCGGATTAAGGTAGCTAAAGTACTCTTACCTGAACCACTCTTACCAAGAATTGCTAATTTTTCACCAGCATGGATCTGAAGATTTAAGCCACGCAAAATCTCACGGCTGGTATTAGGATACGTATAGTGAACATTGGTCAAAGTTAAATCATAAGGAGCTTCAATCGCCACTTTTTTAGCTTCTTCCTTAGTTGGTACTGGCAAGTCATTTAATCTTACCAAAGAATCTTGGTAAACGTTGGTTTCTTGAGCTGCACCAGGCAATTGGGCTAAAGCATCAACTACTGGAAAGGCTGCTAAAGTAAAGGCCGCAATCCAGTTAGTCATTTGACTTGGGTGACCACCAAAGGTAGCTGCTCCCCAAACAATTAAAGAAACAATACCAAGCAAGTACAAAATTTGTAAGCAGAAATCACGCATTCGCTCAAATTTAGCCATTTGCAAATGGACATCTAATAATTTATTTTGACTAGCTACATGAAGCTTCAAGTACTCATTGCTTCGACCAGAAAGTACCCAGTCGGCAACTCCCATAACATTATCGGTCAAATCTACATAAAGTTGATCTTGCAATTGTTTGCGATAAACTTGTCTAGCACCGTTTACTAAAACGGACCAGATTGGAATCGCAAAAATGATTAGACCAAATACCAAAAGCATCCATAGACCCATGATTGGCGATAAGACGCCCAATCCAACTACAATAATTGTGTACAGGCCCCATGACACTAGCATTGGAAAAATCGACCGTAAGTATAAGTTTTGAATATGGCTGACATCATCTGACAGCAGACCTAAGATATCACCTAATTGATACTTACTATTGAAAAAGACGGCATCTTGTTCCAAGGAATCATACAGGCGTTGTCTTAACTTGGAAGTCATTTTTAAAACCCAGTTGTGACTAACCAAGCGTTCCAAATACCGAAAAGTTGGTCGAGCAATACCGAAGGCTCTTGTTAATACAATGGGCACATAAATCAACAAGATATTTTCTGGCTTAGTCGCTGCTTTACTGATCAAATACCCAGAAGTGAACATTAATCCCGCTCCAGCAACATAAGTCATAATTCCTAAGAAAATAGCGATGATCAAGCTCTTTTTATATTGACGCAAAAAGGGCTTTACCCAGCGATCATGCTCTAAAGCTTTAAAGATCGGTAGTTTCTTCATCCTTAATTTCCCCTCTCATTTCTTGCATCAATTGGCTAAAGTAGCCCTTTTTAGCGGCAAGTTCATCATAAGTACCTTGCTCAACTAGCTTTCCATGATTCATTACCAAGATGTAATCCATCTCTTTAACCCAGTGCATCCGGTGGGTTGCAAAGAGCACCAGCTTATTCTGCATCAGTGGTAACATACGCTCTTTCAAGTCAATCTCGGTTTCAATATCCAAGTGAGCGGTTGGTTCATCAAAAATCATAACTTGCCGGCTATGATCTAGTAGCGCTCTAGCCAAAGCAATTCTCTGTGCTTGACCACCTGATAATACTCGTTGACCTTGCCCAATAATCGTATCAAGTCCTTCTGGCAGCTCAGCTACTAAATCGTCTAACCCCATAATATGAATGGCTGATTTAATTTCTTCATCAGTAGCTTCTGGAGTGTAAAAAGCAATATTTTCGCGTAAGCTAGCAGTAAACACATAAGGGTTCTGTGGGATATAAACCATCTGTTTATGCCAGTCAGGAATATTCATCGTCTTAGCAGCTTGGCCTTCAATCGTTATTTCACCTTCAGACGGTGTCAAAAAACCACTAAGAAGGTTAATTAAACTACTCTTACCAGAACCACTCATTCCGATAATTCCCACCTTGAGATTGCCTTTTAAGTCCAAATTAATAGGTCCAATTTGGGCACCTTCTGGATATTGATAATTAAGATCCTTGATCTTAAGTTCAGCATCATTATTCCAGTCGGTTAAAGCTAGTTCTTCAGAAATTTCCTTTGGAGCATCAATCAATTGATTGATCCGCTTAAAAGCATTCTTACCATCCAAAGTTGCATGATAGTCACCAGCAAAGTTTCTAATCGGTAAGAAATATTCTGGTGCTAAAATCAAGATTCCTAACGCTGGGAATAGCTGCATTTCACCTCTTAATAAGGCAAAGCCAAGGTAAACTGCTACCACCGCAATTGACAAAGTAGTGAAGAAGTCCAAAGCAAAAGTTGACAGCATTGCTATCTTTAACACATTCATTGTCTTCTTACGGAAGTTTTCACTAAGTGTAAAAATACTACGTGAGTAACGCTTACTCAAACCGAAATATTTTAAAGTGTCAATTCCACGAAGCGAATCGATAAAGTTGTTCGACAGGTGTTGGAAATTACCAAATTGTTTATCGGCTTTGCTTTGGGCAGCATAACCTAGAACAATCATGAATAAAACAATTAATGGATACATTGCCAGAAGAATTACTGCAGATTGCCAGTTAAGAAAAAGCATTGCTACAAAAATAATTACTGGTACAGCCATCATTGTCAATACTTTGCTGTAAATCAGCTTAATGTAATTACGAACCTCATCGATTCCATCAAGTGCCATAGTAATCAAGCTACCTGTTCCCTGTCTTTGGACCATTGCTTGTCCTTCATTGAACACTTTCATCAACAAGGTCGTCCGCAATTCTTCAGAAACTTGGCTAGAATAATTTTCTAACCAACCTCCTCTTATCCAGTCAGCTAATTGGCGCAAGCTAAAGCATGCTACAAATGCTAACAATATCAGCCAATCCATCGTGTGCCCTTGCCATAACTTAGTTAACAGCCAGCTAAGCGACAAGGCTTGTCCAATAATCAAAAAAGCTTGCAGAACTTCTAGTACCGCAAGCTTTCTTACGATCGAATTGGCACCTGTTAATTGAAATAGATGTCGATCAATCATTAATAACCTTCTCCTACTCTAGGCATTTCAATTCGTTTACGTAACATCCAGTAACTCCAGATAGTGTAAGCAAGAACGATTGGGACAAAGATGCAAGTTGCAATCGTCATTACCACCAAAGTGTAATTGCTTGATGATGAACTTTGAATTACCAAGTTGAATTTGCTGCTGATTGAAGAAATCATCAATCTTGGGAATAACCCACTGAAGAGCAATGCAACTAAGGAAACTAAAGTTAAACCGCTACTGATAAATGCCATACCTTGCTTGTTCTTGAAAGTTCCCACATGTGCACTGACAGAGAAACCAACAATCAATACTAAGCAAAGTAAGGTTGCAAATGGATGAACGCGTAAGAAATCAGTTTGGAATATTAATAATAAAGCAAAGATTACTTCACCAACGTACAATACCCAGTAAAGAGCTTGTGCATATGTTTGAGCTCTTTCAGAAATTGCACCTTTAGTCTTCAAAGTAATGTAGTTCAAACCATGTAAGTAGCAAAGCAAAGTTAACGCAACGCCACCTACAATTGAGAACCAGTTAAAGTAATCAAAGAAATGAGCATACATATTGCCTTTAGCATCAATTGGCATCCCCTTAATCATCGAAATAAACATTACTCCGAAAAGGAATGGTGCCAAGAAGCTACCTAAAGCCATCATATTTTCCCAGAAATCTTTGTTCTTTTCTGCACTCTTTGCACGGAATTCAAATGAAACACCACGCAAAATCAATGCTACCAAAATGAACAACAAGATCATGTAATAGCCTGAGAATAATGAGGCATACCAGTATGGGAATGAAGCAAACATGGCTCCACCAGCGGTGATCAACCAAACTTCATTACCATCCCAAACTGGTCCAATAGTTGAAATAATTTGGCTTCTTTCTTTGCGATTATGAGCAAGCGTCTTAACAGCCATACCCACACCCAAGTCAAATCCATCAAGGAAGAAGAAACCTGAGAACAAAACGCCAATCAAAATGAACCATAAGATCTGTAAAAATGACATTTTAGAAGGCCCCCTTTGCAAATGGATCAGTTGCCTTGCTTTCAGATTCAGCTGCAGCATATTCTTCTGGATCATTCTTCATGAAACGTACGATCAAGCTGATTAAGACAATTGCCAAACCAGTGAACAAGCAGAAGTAAATAATGTTAGAAGCTAGTAATGAACCAGCTGAAACGTTTGGTGACACACTTTGTTCAATCGTGAATAAACCGTAAACAGTCCATGGCGCACGACCTAATTCAGTAATCAACCAACCACAAGTGTTAGCAATAAATGGGGTAAAGGTCATCAAAGCTACTACCCAAAGCATCCACTTGTGCTCGTAAAGCGATTGCTTCTTCTTACGAGTCGTAACCAAACCAACGATTGAAACTAAAGCCATCAAAGCACCGAAACCAGCCATGAATCTAAATGACCAGAACAAAGTATTAACTGGTACGTAGTAGTTCATCTTGTGACCTGCAATTTCAGTACCATACTTCTTCTTCATTTCAGCGTTGATTTCTTCCATACCCTTAACTGAACCAGTAGTCTTACCGTATGACAAAATACTCAACATGTAAGGAACTTCAATCTTACCCTTAACTTCATGAGTCTTAGTATCAGCAATACCAACTACTGTCCATGGAGCATGCTCGCCAGTAGTCTTGTATAAAGCTTCAGTGGCAGCAAATTTCATAGGTTGTTCATTGATCAAGTACTTCATTTGCAAGTCACCCATCAACATAGTTGCGAGTGAGAAAATAAGCATCATCCCCATGCCCAAGCGCATTGTCTTGTGGTAGATTTGCTTACTTGCGTCTGAAATAGTGCGTTTCTTCAAGAATTGGAAAGCAGTTAAACCAGTAATAATAGTTGCACCAGTTAAAAGGGCACCAATTACTACGTGGCTGTATTCAAATAACAATTGCTTATTAGTAAGCAAGGCAGCAAAGTCTACCATTTCGGCACGACCGTGACGAATAGTAAAGCCAACTGGGTGTTGCATGAATGAGTTGGCTGCCAAAATCCACAAAGCTGAGGTCATGGTACCAAACACAACCATCCAGATGAAGAAGACGTGTAGTCCCTTACCCACTTTATTCCAGGTAAACATCCACAATCCGATAAAGGTTGATTCAATGAAGAATGATAGTAAAGCTTCGAATGCAAGAGGAGCACCGAAAATATCACCCATGAATCTTGAATAATCGGACCAGTTCATACCGAATTGGAATTCCTGAATCAAACCAGTTACCACTCCGACAGCAAAGCTTAGCAAGAAGACATTGCTCCAGAATTTCGCCATTTTTTTGTATTCAGAATTGCCAGTACGAACATAAATTGATTCCATCACAGCAACCACAAATGCCGTACCGATTGAAAACGGTACAAAGAAGAAGTGGAATACTGTGGTCATAGCAAATTGGAATCGTGCTAGACTAACAATACCCATTGATTACACCTCCATAAAGTAATCAGAGCTATTATTTTAATAACATCTATTATTTAATAATCGACATCTATAAGTTTATAGCTATTAGTCAAACCTTACAAGTAAATAATTAAATTTTTTAATTATCGCTTTGTCGGTCATCTACTATAATTATAAACTTTTTTTACAAAATAGACAGTATGTCACTTGAAAAATATCGTAAAAATAATTGGTATAAGTAACGCTGGCAAGAAGTCTAAAGTCTTAATTTCTCTGATTTTTAGTAAGCTCATACCTGTACATGCAATCAAAAAACCACCAATAATAGAAATTTCGGTCAACAATGGTCCACTAAAGAACCCAGCTGATAAGTATTTTGCAATAACAAAAATCAAACCCTGCCAGCAAAATAGCACTGGCGCTACTAAAATCATCCCCCAGCCAAAACTAGCACCAAATACCATCGATGTTACAAAATCAAGCGTTGCATTAGTATAAAGCATCGTATTATCGCCTTTAACTGCTGCCATTACCGGTCCAACAATTGACAAAGTGCCAATGCAACATAGCAAAATTTCAGTTGCTAGTCCTTTGCCTAATTTCGATTTGCCTAAACGCGCAATTAAACGGTTGAAGCGGCCATCAATATCGATAAATGTTCCTAGTAGCGCCCCCAGCGATAAACTAACAATAAACAAAACTGGATACTTGCTCTTAGGCAAATTGTTAACTACGTTTTGCATTCCAATTCCAAATGCAGCTAATCCCATTGCGGTGTACAAAACCTGTTCATACTTGGCTTTGATACCTTTTTTCATAACTGCACCAATACTAGTCCCAACTAAAAGTGCTAGCGTATTGGTAATTGTTCCAATCATTTTTCCACTTCCTTTTCAAGCAAAAACGCGTATCGCACGATACACGTTTTAGTAATCAATTGTCATTTAAAGATATCAAAAATCCCTTTTTTACTTGTAGAATTTGCATTATTTGCTGGCGTCGTATCAACTTTAGTGTCATTTTCACCTGTTCCCTGATCATATACCCGGTAAGTAGTAAATGCTTCAGGATTTGACCAATCAACGTTATTAGCATTCAACTCGTTTTGACGCGTTTCTTCATTATTGACAGTTACCTTAGCCAAATTAAGATTTTTTCTAACCATATTCGAAATTTTTTGAATTGCTGGCGTTGAGGCCACTTGAATTGAGGCACCATCAATCCATGCATCATGACCTTGCAAGTAGTTGCTCTTAAGATTTTTGATCGTACCACGATAATTGAGCGCTAAGAAAAACATGTCGTTAAAACTCAAATTCGTCTTAACATACTTAGCAAAAATTTGTACCAACTTACGGTAATTGCTGATTGTATTAACCGACATTGCCTTATGGGCAACTGTTTCAATTACTTGGCGTTGCCGCAATTGGCGTCCGTAGTCGCCACGGGGATCTTCTTTACGCATCCGAACGTAAGCCACGGCATGGCGACCATTCAAATGTTGTTTTCCTTTATGGAAGTCACACCAATCATATGAAAAATCAAATGGTACCTGGACATCAACGCCACCTACGGCATTAACAAGGCTCTTAAGAGCTTTCATATTAACTTCGACATAATAATAGATTGGGACATTAAACAGGCTCTCAACGGTTTTTACAGCTCCCTGATTGCCACCAACTTGATATGCGGAATTTACCCGAAACATAAAGTATTTATTTCCTGGGTCGCCTTTAATATCAGCAAGCGTATCACGTGGGATTGAAGTCATCGTAGCCGTATTTTTGCTAGGATTAGCGGTTGCCAAAATCATTGTGTCAGAATTCCCTTGGTCGTGACGACCTTCAATTCCTTGATCGACTCCCAAAATTAAAACCGAAATCGGCTGCTTGCTAGCAATGCGAGCAGAAGTTGCTCCAGGGCTACCACTAGCACGATCGATGCCATTATGAAGCGCAAAATAAAAATGCGCTCCCCACGAAAGCGTAATCCCTACTAGCAAAATCAAAACCAAACCCAAACCACGAGCTAGGACATTCCCTGTTTTTAAGCCAGTTAAATCAAGTGCTAAAGTACGGTTACGTTTTAAATTTAGTGAAGAATGGGTTCTACGATATTCTTCTCTATTAGGATGTTGGTCCATACTTAATTAATTTTCCTTCCAAATGTGTCATTCTAACATCTATTAATACCACTTTATAGGTCATGTTAACAGATTTCAAGCAAAAATTTAGAATAACTTATTCTTTGTCTTTTTTCTTCTTTTCATCTAAAATTAAAAAAAATACTTTTAAAGGAGAAAAAAGATGGCAATTCCAAATCGTAACGAAGTCCCTAAAGAACTAACCTGGGATTTGACTCGTATTTTTAAAACTGATCAAGAATGGGAACAAGCTTTACAAGAAGTTAAAGCTGAAGTAGCTGCACTTCCAGACTTAGAAGCAAACTTTACCAACTCTGGTACCGCTCTTTATGAAGGCTTAACTCAAATTTTAGCCGTTCAACGCAAATTGGAAAAAGTTTACGTTTATGCCAGCATGTCGAGCGACGTCGATACTTCAGACAGCCATTATTTAGGTTACACTGCGAAGGCACAAGGTTTAGCCGCTCAATTTGAAGCTGCTAGCTCCTTCATGAATCCTAAGATCCTCAGCTTATCTGAAGCAGAAATAGCTGCTTTTAAAGAAGCTGAGCCTCGTCTCAAAGAATATGCACATTTACTTGATGTAATTACCAGCAAGCGTCCGCACACTCTTAGTGCCGAAGCAGAAAAGCTGGTAGCTGATGCCGGTGATGCTTTGAGCGTTTCTGCCAATACTTTCGGAGTATTAACTAATTCCGACATGGAATACGGCTATGTACAAGACGAAGATGGTGAAATGGTTCAACTTTCTGACGGTTTATATTCTATTTTGATTCAATCACAAAACCGCGCTGTTCGTAAAAATGCCTTCGACGTAATGTATGCTGCTTATGGTCAATTCGGCAACTCACTTGCATCTACGCTTTCTGGAACAGTTAAAGCTCATAATTATCAAGCACGCGTTCATAAATACGCTTCTGCTCGTGAAGCTGCCTTAGCTGCTAATGGTATCCCTACTGTGGTTTACGATACTTTAATTAAAGAAGTTAATAGCCACTTAGACTTGCTTCATCGCTACGTTGCATTACGTAAAAAGATTCTAGGTCTTAAAGACTTACAAATGTGGGATATGTACGTGCCTTTAACTGGCGAGCCAGCCTTAAGCTACAACTTTGAAGAAGCCAAAGCTGAAGCCAAAAAAGCCTTAGCACCACTTGGTGAAGATTACTTAAAGCATGTCGATCACATTTTTAACGACCGCGTTATCGATGTTGTTGAAAATAAAAATAAACGTACCGGCGCATATTCAGGTGGTTCATACGATACTGATCCATATGAATTGTTAAACTGGGAAGATACGTTAGACTCACTTTACACTTTAGTTCATGAAACTGGCCACTCCATGCACTCATGGTACACTCGTCATAACCAACCATACGTATATGGCGACTACCCAATTTTTGTAGCTGAAATTGCTTCAACTACTAACGAAAACATTTTGACCGAATACTTCTTAAATAAAGTAACCGATCCTAAGACAAGAGCCTTCCTATTGAATCACTTCCTTGATTCCTTCAAGGGCACCTTGTTCCGTCAAACTCAATTTGCAGAATTCGAACAATTCATCCATGAAGCTGATGCTAACGGCGAAGCATTAACTGCCCAAGCGCTTGACGAATTTTATGGCGATCTAAACCAACGTTATTACGGCGATAGTGTTGAACCAGGTGGCGATATTGCCAAGGAATGGTCACGAATTCCTCACTTCTACTACGACTTCTACGTTTACCAATACGCAACTGGCTTTGCTGCCGCAACTGCCTTAGCTAACAAAGTTGTCAACGGTACCCCTGAAGATGTTGAAGCTTACCTCACTTATTTGAAGTCCGGTTCAAGTGATAATGCTGTTGAAATCATGAAACGTGCTGGCGTAGACATGACTAAACCTGACTACCTAGAAGATGCTTTTGCAATTTTCGAAAAGCGCTTGAATGAATTCGAAAGTCTTTTAGGCAAATTCTAGAAATCTGATAAAATTTAATTTGACTAACTGATCAAGGAAATATATAACAGTAGAGGAAAGAAAATATTTCTCACATCAAAAAAGAGTCCAGGAACAATTCCTGGGCTCTTTTGATATATTGATTATTCAGTCATAAATTAGTGATGTGAAGCACCTGAAGTAGCATCTGTATCAGCTTCAACCTTGATTTGGTTTTCAGCAGTCTTTGGATATGCAGCTCTTCTAGTTGGGTCAGTGTTTGAAGGTAAGTTATCAGCAGTGTATCTGATGTGATCGATTCTTGCATGCTTAACGTCTTCAATAGTCTTGCAACCAGTCAATTGCATGTTAATAATCAATTCTTCGTTCAATTCTTCAATAACGCTTTGTACACCCTTGGCACCACCAAGTGCTAATCCGTAAAGGTAAGGACGACCAATACCTACTAAGTCAGCACCCATAGCTAAAGCCTTGAAGATATGTGAACCGCGACGTACACCTGAATCAAAGATAACAGGTACACGGTGATTTACTGCCTTAACAACTTCTGGCAAAACGTCAATAGTAGCTGGAGCAGTGTCAACTTCACGACCACCGTGGTTAGTTACGTAAACACCATCAGCACCAGCACCGATAGCTAAGTAAGCATCTTCGGCACACATAACACCCTTAACGATAACTGGCAAGCCAGATTCTTCCTTAATTCTTCTTACGTCGTCAGGACCAATCTTTTGTGCTGAAGAAGCGTACATTTGCGCAACGCTTTGGCCTTCACCCTTACCGCCAAGGTAACGAGTAAAGAAGTCCAATGGAACAGGATAAGTAAAGTTAGTTCTCAAGTTAGCTTCACGGTAACCAGAGATCAAAGCATCAACAGTTAAGAAGATACCCTTGTAACCTGCCTTCTTAATTGCATCAAAGACCATCCGGTTGAATTCCCAGTCCTTGCTCAAGTAAAGTTGGAAGAAACGAGGAGCATCTGGAGCAGCGGCAGCAATGTCTTCAACACTCTTGTTAGCATATGTACTTGAAGCAAACAATGCTCCAGCTGCTGCAGCACCCTTTTGAGTGGCAACTTCGGCATCCATGTGAGCAATACCATGGCAAGCAATTGGAGAAATCATGATAGGAGTCTTAAGCTTCATACCCATAAACTCAGTTTCAGTTGATGGGTTGTCCATGTTAGTTAAAGCTCTTGGAATAATTTGGTAGTGATTGAAAGCAGCAGTGTTGTTACGCCAAGTCCATTCATTTTCTGAACCAGAAGCAATGTAGTAATATGCCCCTTCAGGCATAACTTGCTTTACACGTTCTTCAAGTTCGTCAACGTTGACCATGTCAAGTTTTTCATCACGGTCGCTTTGGGGAAAACCATTGTAATAATGTGTCATATCATTAACCTCTTCTATCAATTAAAAATCTTTCATAACCATTATACATGAAAGCGCTTAAAAAAGTTAGTGAAAAGTTTTGAAAATATTGATAAATTCACGCTTACAATTGTTTTATTTTTCACAAAATCAACCGATAAAACGAATGTACCACTTTAATAACAAAAAAGCAGACCGCGCTATTAAGCTTAAGTCTGTTTTACCTGTAAAACTATAAATTATTACTTAGTTACTTTTATAACTTGTGTCGAACTAAGTGCGTAAAATAAGTCGTCAAATAAATTGCCACTTCAATCATCGCAATAAAGAAAGTAACTGGCCAATTGGTAATAAATCCTAAATAAAGTCCTAGCCAAACGCCAATTAGAGCAATTCCAACTGACCATAATATCATGGCAAGAATCGATTTACCGAGGTAACGCGCTGACGATGCTGGCAAAGTCAATAAAATGAAAACCAACAATGAGCCAACAATCTGTGAACCGATTGAAACTGCCATCGCAAGTGCGATTAAGAAAACAAAACTGACCCAGCCCGTTTTGACTCCACGAGCAATGGCACCAATATGATCGAAGGAATCAAAGTTCAATTGTCGCTGCACTAATCCAAGGAGCAATAATACAATTACTGATAAGACGACTAAACGCAAAACGCCTTCACGATCAACCCCAATAATACTACCAAATAAGATGCTTGTAGCATAACGACTATTGGAATTAGAGATAGCTAAAAAGAGCACCCCTAAGCCAATAAACAAAGCCGATATCGCACTAATCGATGATTCTTTTTGATCGCTATGAAGCGATAGTTCGCCCACACTAACCGAACCTAATAGCGTAAAAAGCAGCATTCCCCATAATGGCTCTACTCCCAAAAAGACTGCAAACGCAGCACCAGCAAAACCAATTTCTGATAAGGTATGAGCTAAAAAGCTATAACTACGCGCAACTACATATACGCCAACTACGCCACAAGTAATAGCAATAAAAGTACTAGCGAAGAAGGCGTAACGCATAAAACTAAAAGCAAACATTTATTCGTAATCCCCCTCAAACTCGCTCATCTTACCTTGTTCAATTCTGCCATGGTTAAGATACAAATATTCCTTCATATACTTTTTAGCCAATGGCAAATCATGGGTTACAAAAAGTACCGTCATTTGATGTTTTTGATTTAAATGCTGAATCAATTGCATCAATTCTTCCTTAGCAACTGGATCAAGACTTGCCGTTGCTTCGTCAAGAATAATCATATTAGGCTTATCCAATAAAGCTTGGGCTAGATAAGCACGTTGTTTTTGACCACCTGAAGCTTCACCCATACGGGTATTTTGAATTGCTGAAAGGTTTACTTCCTCTAATTCTTGTTGAATATCAGCTCTTACTTGCTTGTTCTTAAAGGTAGGGGCATTCAAGCCAACAAACGATTTAATTGACAAAGGATATTCGACATCGATATTGCGAAACTGTGGCACATACCCTAATTTGACATTATCTGCAAATTTAAAACTGCCACTCGTCGGCGACAACAGGTTCATTAAGATATTAATCAAGGTGGTTTTTCCTGTTCCATTTGGACCCAATAATGTGGTCATTGAACCTGCTTCAAGCTTAAAGTTTAAGTCCTTGAAAATCTCCTTATTATCAAACTTCATCGTTAAGTTTGTTACTTCTAGGATCATCCAATCCCTCCTTTAAATGATATTATTGAGTCACTTTAGCTAAATTCTGATAGTTTTCCCTCATCCATGCCAAATATGTCGTATTGTTAGGAATAGTTTCTCTTACTTTGAGAACTGGAATATTATGCGCCTTGGCTAATTTGACAAAAGTTTTAACGGTTGAGCTACTTGCTTGCACATTATTAACGAAAAAGGCAATTTTCCGTTGTTTGATTGCAGCAGTCATTTGGTCAATTACTTGTGCTGACGGATCAGTTTCTTTTTCGATCGCTTCTTCAAAATCACGATCGCCGATCTTGATCCCAGCTTCTTCTAAAGCGTAATCAAATACGGGTTCACTTACAAAAACTGGCTTATTATCCTTGGTCTTTATGCCATGAGCCAATTGCTTGATTTCATTGATTGCTTTTAAATACTGTTTAGCCTGGGCTTCAAAATATGCTCGATGTTTCGGCTGTAGTTTTCCTAATCGCTCAACTAAATAATTAACATATTTTTCAGGCATGCTTAAATTGTACCAGATGTGAGGGTTATCGCCGACTTTTAGCTTCATTAGGTCTTCACCAACTAGAACTGGTTTCTTATCGACTCCCTTAGATAATTTATTCACCCACGAATCATAGCCTAAGCCGTTAGCAACAACAATATCGGCTTCAGATAAAGTTTTAGCATCGTTAGTTGTCGGTTCAAAATCATGCGGATCAATTGCACTGTTAGCAATTATTGCCTTAGCAGTACCGTATTTACCAACGACATTCTTAGCAATATCAGCATAAATATTGGTCGTTGTAACAATAGAAATTTTACCATCCTGCTTGTTTGTCTTTGGACTGCATCCGGTCATGATTAAAGTTATCGTCAAAGTTAACAAAAGATATAAAATGTTTCTTTTTTTCATATTACACACCTCTTCTAATTTTGAATGAGTATAATTTAGA
Source organism: Lactobacillus gigeriorum DSM 23908 = CRBIP 24.85 (assembly GCF_000296855.1). Lineage (GTDB taxonomy): Bacteria > Bacillota > Bacilli > Lactobacillales > Lactobacillaceae > Lactobacillus > Lactobacillus gigeriorum. The sequence goes on from NZ_CAKC01000086.1 coordinate 29,570, forward strand.
AAAATGCGGTTATTTTCTAAATTAGAATATATTAACCCTAATACTTACTTCTGTCAACTACTTACAAAAAATAATCTAGCTAACAAAAAAGCCCCTCGTGGGGCTTTTTTCAGCATTAATAATTATTTTTCAACTGGCTTTTTCCAGAAGCTCAATACCAAAGCAGCTACGATTGAACCAATAATAGTTGCAAGGAAGTAGAGCAAGATGTGGTTAGCCAATGGTGATACCCATAGACCACCGTGAGGTGCTGGAACTTGAATGTGCCAAAGTCCTACTAAAGCACCTGAAACAGCTGAACCAAGAACACATGAAGGAATAACGTGACCTGGGTCGGCAGCAGCAAATGGGATAGCACCTTCAGTAATGAATGAGAAACCAAGGATCCAGTTTGAAATCCCAGCACGACGTTCATCAGCAGTGTACTTGTTCTTGAAGAAAGTAGTACCGATAGCAGTGGCAAATGGTGGAATCATACCACCTACCATAACTGAAGCCATCAAAACAGCAGCAGTAGCAGAATGAGGATCGTTGGCGAAAGCACCTGAGGCAAAGACATAAGCAGCCTTGTTGAAAGGTCCACCCATATCGATTGACATCATACCTGCCAAGATTGCAGTCAAGACAGCCAAGTTAGCAGTTCCCATACCGTTTAAGAAGTGGCTGATAGCCAAGTTCAAAGAACTAAAGATTGGGTTAACGATGTAGAACATAATTGCCGCAATCAAGAGCAAACCCAAGATTGGGTAAATTAACATTGGTTTCATCCCTTCAACAGACTTAGGCATCTTGCTGAAGGCTTTCTTCAAGCCAAGCATTAAGTAACCAGCGATGAATCCGGCAGCAATACCACCTAAGAAGCCAGCAGGAGAAGTAGCATTGGCTTGGACGTTAACTTGAACGCCACCTTGAACGTTTACGATTGAGGCCATGTAACCACCAACCAAACCTGGCATCAAGGCTGGCAAATCGCCGATTGATTCAGCAATGTAGGCTGCCAAAATTGGTACCATGAAGGCAAATGAAAGGTTACCAGCCGAGTTCAAGAAGATGAAGGCTGGGCTCTTTGGGCCACCAGCGTAGTTTTCTACGATGAAGGAAATTGCCATCAAGATACCACCACCGATAACGAATGGCAACATGTGGCTAATACCGCTCATCAAGTTCTTGTAAATCGAACCCCAAACGCCTTGCTTGGTTTCAGTAGCACTTTCGCTTTCTGAAGCATCAGAATGGTAAACGCCAGTGGTTTGATTCATAATCGCATCAATCAATTCATCTGGTTTATTGATACCATCAACAACTGGATGGTTGGTTAAACGCTTGCCATCGAATCTTGGCATATCAACCTTTTTATCGGAAGCAATTACTACCCCAACAGCACGTTTGATTTCTTCTGGAGTCAACTTGTCCTTAACCCCTTCAGAACCGTTAGTTTCAATTCTAACCTCAATACCGCGCTTTTCACCGGCCTTAATTAGGGCTTCTTGAGCCATATAAGTGTGCGCAATACCATTGATACATGCAGTAACACCAACAATAAGTGGCTTTTCTTCAGTCTTAGCTACTACATCAGCCTTTTCAGCTTCACGCTTAGCCTTAGCTGCTGCATCGGCTTCATCCTTAGCAGTTTCAGCTTTTTCAAACAAGTCGATAACTTCTTCAGGCTTGGTTGCAGCCTTTAAAGCTTCAACCAACTTAGGATCGATTAATAACCCTGACAACTTAGCTAAAGCTTGCAAGTGAGTATTATCAGCACCTGCTGGTGCAGTAATCATAAAGAAGAGGTTTACTGGGGCACCATCTAGTGAATTGTAGTCAATTCCAGCTGTGCTCTTAGCAAACAATACTCTCGCTTTGTTGATGTATTCATTACGAGCATGAGGCATCGCAATACCACCACCGATACCAGTGGTCGATTCATTTTCACGAGCCCAAATTGACTTAATGAATTCATCTTCATTGTTAACAATACCTGTTGCAACTTCCAACTCAGCCATTTCTTTAATGGCATCTTCTTTGTTGGTTGCCTTCAAATCCATAATCATGGATTCAGTACTTAAGATATCCTTGATTCTCATGTTCATTCTTCCCCTCTACTAGGAAATTTGTTCAACCTTAATTTGTGGTAAAACAGCATCGATTTGACTCTTAACTGCAATATCCTTGGTAAATGCCGTTGCTGCTCCACAAGCCATTCCGATTCTAAAGCTTTCAGCTGGATCTTGGGTCTTGAAGTAAGTACCAACAAAACCAGCAATCATTGAATCTCCTGCACCAACGGAGTTAACGGCAGTACCTACCGCACCCTTCGCATGGTAAACGTGGTCTTTAGTTAACAAGTAACCACCGTCGCCAGCCATTGAAACCATCACGTTTTGTGCACCGAGCTTCAACAACTTTTCAGCGTATTCCAACATTACATCGCTAGAATCAAAACTAGTGTGGAATAAATCAGCCAATTCGTGGTGGTTAGGCTTAATTACCAAAGGCTTATATTCAAGCGTATCGAGCAAAGCTTGACCAGTAGTATCAACCACAAATTCAGCACCTGCTTCTTTAATGGTTGGCAACAATTTTTGATAGAAATCAGTTGGCAAGCTTGGCGTTAATGAGCCACTCATTACCACAATGTCGCCCTTCTTCAAGTCAGCAAGCCGATTCTTGAAAGCAGCAATTTCTTGTTCAGTAATATTAGGACCAGCTGCATTGATTTCAGTTTCTTGTTGCGCATGAAGCTTAACATTAACTCTAGTCAAATCAGAAATCGTTACAAAATCATTAACAATGCGCTTTTGGTTCAATTGACGAACTAGTTCTTTACCAGTAAAGCCACCAACAAAACCCCAAGCGGTGTTATCAATTTGTAATTGATTCAAAATTTGGGAAACATTGATTCCCTTTCCACCTGCCAAGAAAACGTAATTGTCGGTCCGGTTAACTTCACCCGAATTAACCTTTTCCAAACTCATGACGTAATCCAAAGCTGGATTGACTGTAACTGTATAAATCATTCAGTTACCTCCTCTAGTAAAATTTTTTCAGGTAATATCCGTTTTTGCCTTAACGTTAACTGATTACAAATCACAACTGTGTCGCTTGCATTGCCAAAAATTGCAAATGAACGTTCCCCAATCTTGCTGGCATCTGTTAAAACATAAGCTTGATTAGCTTGTACTAATTCAGCACGCTTGATCGCCGCTTCTTCAATATCTGGCGTGGTTAAAAAACCTTGAACATCAATGCCATTAGCACCAATAAAACTAGCGCTAAAATTCATCGCTTTAATCTGCTGCATTGCTGTTTGACCAACAACTGCATGCGTATCAGTCTTAACTGTACCACCAAGCAAAATCGTCTTAATCCCATGGTTCAAACTGGCTAGTGCAGTTTCCATTCCATTGGTAACTACCGTTAGTCCAGGAATATTAGCCAAAAACTGTACCATTTCATAGGTGGTTGTCCCAGCATCAATAAAAATGTTGTCATTGGCATGAACGTGATTTTCAACCGCATACTTGGCAATTGCGACTTTCGCTTCATGATTTAAGCTAAAGCGAACATGTTGCGAAACATCATGCGAAAAATTTTTGATTGATTGCGCACCACCGTGAACTCGGCGAATAATGCCGTCTTCTTCCATCTGGATCAAATCTCGTCTAATCGTTGATTCCGAAGAATTAGTCAATTCACAGAGTTCGGCGACGCGACAGAGTCCTCGTTGATCGACATATTCTTGTATCATCGAATGGCGTGCTTGCGTCAACATATTTTTCACCTCACCAAGTATTGTATCCGGTTTCTCATTCAAAATCAATCATTTTTATTCATAAAAATTCATTTCTCTTCAAAAATAACAAAAAAAGATCAATTCCTTTCAGAACCGATCCTTTTCAAGCTATCGCTTTAATTATGTGCCGTTAAAGCAATCAAGGCTGCACCATGTTGGCCATTAGTTTCAGTTACACGATCAACGCTTGCATAATCAGCAGTATTAGTTATTACCACCATAACCGTTGGATCATAGCCAGCTTGCTTAATCGCCTCAAGATCAACGCTTCCAAGTTCTTGACCTTGTTCAACGTGTTGACCTTGCTTCACTAAGCTAGTAAAGTGTTTTCCTTCCAAATTAACGGTATCTAAACCAATATGTATCAAAACTTCAGCGCCATGATCGCTCTTAAGACCATACGCATGCTTAGTCGCATAAGCAACTGTAATTTCACCACTAACTGGTGCATAAATCTTACCATCACTAGGAATAATAGCTGCACCGTTGCCCATCATCTTAGCACTAAACACTTGATCGTTAACTTTGGTCAAGCTTTCAGTTTCACCATCAACTGGAGCAACTACAGTTTCATCTTGAAGCGCTAATTGTTTTTGTGCTACTTCTTCAGCCTTTTGGCTTTCTTCAACAGCACTATGTGCATCAACTACTTCAGTTGCAACAGCCTCTTCAGGCATATGCTTTTTACCCCAGATGTAAGTTAAGGCAAAAGCTACACCGAATGAAATCAATTCACTCATCACGTAGAATGGAATTGTTCTTGGATAGATTGATAAAAAGCCAATAAAACCAGCTGCCCCCATCGAAGCTGCGATTACGTGGGTTAATCCTGCTACAACACTAGCTACACCAGATCCAATCAATGCACAGAAGAATGGAAAGCGGTATTTAAGGTTAACACCGAACAAAGCTGGTTCGGTAATTCCAAGCATTGCAGATACACCAGCTGAACTAGCTAGGCCTTTCATCTTTTGGTCTTTGGTTAAGAACCAAACACCAAACGTTGCAGCTGCTTGCGCTACATTAGCCATTGAAGCAACTACGAAAATAAAGTCTCCGGCTCCTTTACCATTAGCAAATGCTGAAACCAATTGGGTTTCAATAGCTGGGAAGCTTTGGTGCAACCCAGTAGTAACAATTGCGGAGTAGAATAGACCAAATACACCCATACCCACAAAGCTAGTAGTATCGTAAAGCCAAACAATACCACTAGTAATTGCATCAGATACGAATTTCAAAACTGGCCCGATAATTGTAAATGTTAAAAATCCAGTAATTAAAATTGATAGCAAAGGCGTAAAGGTAAAGTCAACCGCACTTGGCAACCACTTGTGGAATCTCTTTTCCAAAAATGCCAATAGCCAAACAGCTGCCAAAACAGGAATAACTTGGTAAGTATATGAAGTTTGCGTTACATGTAAACCAAAAATATCCCAGAATTTAGTATAGTTGGCAATAGTGGCAACTTTACTCAAATCAGTAGCACCAATGATATTAGCCGTACCTGGAGCAACCATAATCATTCCAATTGCAGCTGATAAGAATTGATTAGCACCAAATCGTTTACCAGCACTGATTGCTACCAAAATTGGCAAGAACCAGAATGGAGCAGCTGACATTAATTGAATCATGTCGCTCAAGCCTTTGATTTGTGGATAAAGTTGGACCAACGCCTTTGGTCCGAATAATCCACCTTGGGTAAGGAAGTTGTTGAGAGCCATCAACAAACCACCTGCAACCAAGGCAGGAATGATTGGCACGAAAATATCACTTAACAATTTGATGAAGGCCATAATTGGATTAGTTTTTTGTTGTCCAGCAGCCACTTTTTTCAAATCATCAGTTGATAATTCCTTTAAGCCAGTGATTTTGATAAATTCGTCATAAACGTCATTAACATCCCCTGGCCCAATAATAATTTGATACTGACCCTGAGTTTTAAAAGTTCCCTTTACATCTGGGTCATTGTCTAAGCCTTTTTGGTCGATGTTTTCATCGTCTTTGAGCACTAAGCGCAATCTCGTAGCACAGTGTGCACCAGCAACGATGTTGTCACGCCCAACATATTTTATTACGCGTTCAGCAACTGCTTTATGATCCATGTTGCTTTCCCCCTCTTGATTATGAAATCGCTTCAAATGTTTTGTTCAAGAAATATCATAAGCGCTTTCAATAAATATGTCAAACGTTTAACACAAAAATATTTAAAAAAAGCACGAATGTTGTAGTATTCCAATAAAAGTAGCAATATACGTATGCTATTCGTTTGACACAATATCAACTTAATCATAGAATATAAATAAAAGATACCGTTTTCAAAAGGAGTTTTTTATTATGACTTGGACCAAGGAACAACGTTACCTACCTTATGATCATTGGGATGCATTAAAACTTTTAACTTTACAAGCGCAAGCAGATCGTTCAAGTTTTCAATTGCAATATCATATTCGTCCACAATCTGGATTACTTAATGATCCTAATGGCTTTTCTTATTTTGCTGGCCAATATCATCTTTTCTATCAAGCATTTCCCTTTGGACCGGTTCATGGCTTAAAGTCGTGGATGCATGTCGTCTCAAAAGACTTGGTTCATTGGCAAAATCTTGGACTGGCCATTAAACCTGGGGATCCCATCGACAGCCATGGTGCTTACTCTGGAAGTGCTCAAGAAATCGATGGCAAATTATTTTTAATGTACACTGGGAATGTTCGTGATCAAAATTGGCAACGAATTCCCTATCAAAATGGGGCTTGGATGGATAAAACTGGGGAAATCACTAAAGTTTCTCAGCCGCTATTTCGCAATCCAAGTCACATCAGCGAACATTTTCGCGATCCGCAGTTACTAAAACAAAACGGAAAATACTATGCCCTTCTCGGCGCTCAAGAAGCTCAAAGCCAAACTGGAGAAATCATGGTTTACCAAAGCACTGATTTGGTAAATTGGGAAGAAATCGGCCCCTTAAATCTAGGTCCACTTGGCTACATGATTGAATGTCCTAACCTAGTTTACGTCGATGACAGACCAGTTTTGATATTTTGTCCTCAAGGATTAAATAAAGAGCAAGCTAGTTATGATAATATCTATCCCAACATGTACTTAGTTCTTGATGAGGTTGATCTTGCCCATGCTACTGTCAAAGGTGCTGGAGCTTTGCAACAACTAGATTTTGGCTTCGATATCTATGCTAGTCAGGCTTTTAATCGGGGCGAAGACTGCTATTTAATCAGCTGGGCTGGCTTGCCAGAAATTGCTTATCCAACCGATCAAGAAAACTGGTCGGGATGCTTGAGTCAGGTCAAAGAGCTACACTTAAAAAATGGTAGATTGGTTCAACAGCCAGTAGCAGCTATGTGTAAATTGCGTCAAGCTGAAACCAAATTAGCCAATGAACAAATTCTCCAAACTGCCACTGACAATCAGTACGAGCTTCTACTAACTATACCTGCAAATCAGACTGGCACTCTCGAACTTGCAAAAGATAACTCTGGTAGCCTCAAAGTAAAATTTGATACAATAAATGGGTTAGTAAAATTAGAACGTACGCAAGGTGAATTTGCTAAAGAATATGGACTCACCCGCTCGGTCAAAACCCAGGCCAAGCAAGAGCTCAAATTGGATATTTTTATCGATCATTCTCTAGCTGAAATCTTTGTCAACGACGGTGAAGCAGTATTGACAAGTCGTTTCTTCAATCATGGAACAGCTATTGCAATGACATCACCTTGCAAATATACCGCCAGTTATTGGCCAATAGTAAAGTAAGGTTTATTTCATGGTAAAATTGACAGACGTTGCCAAAGAAGCAGGAGTTTCACCAACCACTGTTTCGCGCGTAATCAATAATTATGGCTACTTGAGCAAAGCGACTAAAGCCAAGGTTTTTGCTGCCATGCGCAAGCTGAATTATCAACCAAATTCCCTTGCGCGCTCTTTGCAAGGGAAGAAGACTCACCTAGTCGGGGTGATTTTTCCTACAATTAAAAATCCATTTTTTGCTGAATTAGTTGATGAAATTGAAAAACAACTATTTGATCATGGCTATAAGATCCTTCTTTGCAATGCTAATTATGATAAAGAAAAAGAACGGAATTATCTGCGGATGCTGCTAGCCAATCAGGTTGATGGGATTATTGCCGGTGCGCATAATCTAGGAATTGAAGAATATGACCAGCTAGGATTGCCGATTGTATCCTTTGACCGTAAGCTATCTAACAATATTCCCATCGTTTCCTGTGATAACTATCGTGGAACCACTATTGCAACTGAGGAATTATACCAAGCTGGTTGTCGCCACATCTATTTTTTAGGTAATTCTCGTCGAATTGGTAATCCTACTGATGAGCGCTTGGCTGCATATGAAGATACGGTCGCACGTCTAGGCTTAAGCAAGCATGTTCACTCAATTGCTTTTTCCGATTCCGTTAATCTTAAACAAGTCGCGATTCAAGATATCTTGTCAAAAAGGGGTGCAGACGGCATTGTCACTACCGATGACTTAACGGCTGTATTAGTTTTAGACGAAGCTAAGCGTTTAGGAATTCCTGTTCCTCAAGACTTAAAAGTTATTGGGTTTGATGGTACGCAATTGATGCAGACTTACCACCATGAATTATCAACAATTGCTCAACCGATCAGCGATATTGCCCAACTTCTAGTTGATATCCTGTTACGACGTATTGAAAAAAATGTTGTAACTACTAAACACTATCGTTTGCCTGTCAAATTAATCAAAAGTCAAACTACGGCAATTAAATAAGCTAGCAACTACTAATGCTTCTCAGCATTTGGTAACTTGCTAGCTTTATTTGTTATTTCCTTTTTCTGAATGTATCAAACACTAATCCTGTTAAAGAAATTGTTCCCAAACTAAGTCCGGTAATTAACCAAAAAGTTCGGTGTGGGCCATCAGTCTTTGATAGATTAGCTTGATAACCATCAGCTTGTTTAATTAATAAAAGTTCTTTCTTATTCAATTTTTCACTATTGCGACTAATTCGCGCTTCATTGCTATCAGCCCTAGCTTCCACAGTGACGGTCATTAGTAAGCTTGTCGCTGTCAAAATTGCAAGTAGTCCGAAGACTAGCTCCCTCCAAATTCGTTTCATAACTCCTCCTCTTGTAGCATCTATCCCCTTAGGCTACTAATTAAAAAGATCACTCATTTTGGTAGGAATATTGTTATTCTCAGCAAAATACTTCTTAAATCCTGCGCTAAAACTTATCTTGTCTCGTTTTTGATTAACGATTGTATCATGAATTGCCCAAAAAGCAGTTACTGCAAAATCTACCCCTAAAACAATCAGCAAACCAATCAAGACATATAATAGATACAGCATTTTTCACTCCTCCAAACTTCAATCAACCTACCAAGATAGGGTTAACCAACCTATGCCGACCAGGCATATAACCATGATTAGAAAAATAAATCCTAGAACTTTTCGCATCAAATATCACTCTTTTGTTTACTGTTCTATCTATCTAATACAGTAATATTATTTTAGCGATTTGTCAAATACATTTTTCTAAATTATTCCTCGTCATCGTCAACAACTTTGATTCGTCGCAATTTGACAAAACCGACCAAAATCATGTAAACAACCATAGCTAAGATACTAGGTACAAAAACTTCTAACCAATAATTATCAATCGATCTTCCTCTATCGATGGTTTCATAAGCTAAAAACAAAACTCCAAATAAAATCCCTGAAAAAATGGCTCTACGCCAAGTGGCAATCTTAGCAGTATGAAGCTTTTCTTGCGAAACTTCATTATCATGTAAATGTAGCTTACGCATTTGGATACTAATGTAAATTAGTGGAATGTACAGCTCAATCATAGCTCCGATCATAAAGATGCGCGTTGTGGCAAATAGTGTCCACTGATCCGAAGCTAAGAAACCAGCTAAAAATATCGGCGCCTGTAGCCAAAAAGTTATCATATAAGCATTACTACCAATTCGATTAAGTTCCTGACGTCGATATTCGTCAATTGGACCTTCAGTTCCCCAAAAATGTTTATAGATTTTTTCTATTAACTTAGCTTTCTTCATTCTTTACTTCGTCTCCATCCCAAAATAGTGAGTTAAGATCCGTTCCCAATCGATGCGCCAAACGTAAGCATAAATCTAAGGACGGATTGTACTTATTATTCTCAATTAAGTTGATAGTTTGTCTCGCAACACCGATTGCTTCCGCTAATTCCATCTGTGAAAGCTTTTTTGCCTTGCGATATTCTCTAACTCGGTTCAATGCTTTCTCACCCCAATTGTCAACTATATATGACTTACTTTACTTTTATTGTAGTAATCTATTAAATAATTGTCAATTATATAAGACATTATTCCTGAAAAAAATACATTTTGAACCTTTATGTGGTTAACAAAATGTATTTTTGGACTTCTCATAGGATGAGACATCCCTTGACCCTAAGTAAACACGAAATGAACAGCATATTTCATTATGAGTGAGAAAGATAGAAATATTTCATTGGGCAGTTGTAAATTAGCCTACACTACATATTGTACCTGTATTTTCCTTAAGCAACACATATTTTCACATCTGGTAGCTATTCTTTCCTATTCAGTCAAAAAAGCATGGATAACCATGCTTTTTGCTTTTATTTATAAAGATATTTAGCACAGGCTTCTTGTGGATCCATGCCATTTCTGATTTTTAAAGCTAGTTCAATTGACACATCTGCCAAAATTGATTGTGGATCAATCACATTGTAAGGATGGTCTGGAGCTTTTTCTTGTGCCAAAGATAATTCCGTACAGCCTAATAGGATCACATTACAGCCGTAATCATCATGCATTTTTTGTAAAATCTGATGATATAACTTAGGATCAACAATGCCTTGTTCTTTAATATCGTGATAAATTAACTTGGTTACCATTGGTTGAATTTCTGGACCACCAAATTCGACTTTACGATGAACGCGATGAATTTCATCTTCATATAAATGATCAAAAATCGATCCTTCTGTAGCAATTAATCCAATCTTAGTTTCTTTGGGATATTTTTCAATGAATTGATGCACTGCTATCCGCATCATATTAAGAAACGGAATGGAAGTTAATTCTGCTAGTTCATCATAAAAATAATGTGCCGTATTACATGGCATCACAAAAAAGTCAGGATGCAATTGAGCTTGGCCTAAAATATCTTCTTTTAAATCATAAAAGAAATTTGGCTTAGTATGGTCTTTAATATAAGCCGTACGGTCAGGAATTTGGGCATCATTGACCAAAATATAATTCAAATAATCTTGATCGCGGGTAATTTTTACCCGGTGGTTAATCAAGCGAACGTAGCTTTCAGTTGCAATCGTCCCCATACCACCAATAATACTAAAAAAATGTCTCATTTAATCAGTCTTCTTATCCGTTAAAATGTTCGTTTTCGCCTTCAAGCTCATTAATTACTTGTTGCGCTACGACGATGTCAGATGGGTATGGCGTGTTAATGCCACGAATCTTTTGGAAAGCATCAGCACCCTTACCACAAATCAAAATCACATCGTCTTTACCAGCTTCAGCAATAGCATCATGAATTGCCTTTTTACGGTCAAGCTCAATCGTAACTTCACATCGTGAATGATCAATTCCAGAATCGATTTCTTCTGCAATTGATTGTGGATCTTCAAATCCCGGATCATCAGTAGTCAAGTAAGCTTTATTAGCATATGCCGTCAGACTTTCGCTAAAGCCAGGACGACGCGATACTCCCTTGTCCCCTGGAGCACCAACAACGACAATAATCCGAGGATTGTTAAATTCTCGTTGCATGAAGCGCATCAAAGCCATCATTGAAGCTTTATTATGAGCATAGTCAACTACCACCATACCATGACTCTTAGTCATTTCAGTCTGCATTCTACCAGGAATCGTGACGTGACGAATGCCTTTAGCAGCATGATCGTGATCTTCACCTGCTAAACCTGCACCAATAATTGCGGCTGTACCATTGGATTGGTTAAAATCACCCAACATTTGCAAAGTATAATCGCCAGCAATTGCCAATTGTTGTGCTTTATCACTGGCACAGAAGAGACGGAATTTGGTTTCTCTTAGATCGCTTTCTTGTGAAGCATATCTAAAGTCTACTGGAACTTTCAACTTAGCATTTTCAAACTTTTCACTAGCAAATAAGTAAATGCTATCTGGATTGGTGGTGGTTGTTGCAGCAGCATACACTTCATCAAAGTGATCAGTTTCTGCGTTGATGATACACTTGCGTGAATTTACTAGTAATTGTAATTTGCAGTGTAAGTAATCTGCAAAGTTAGGGTGTTCATTTGGACCAATATGATCAGGCGAAATATTTAAGAAAAAGCCCAAGTCATAAGTTAAGCCAAATACTCGATTTTTCTTATATGCTTGACTAGAAACTTCCATTACCAAGTGAGTCATGCCATTGTCTACAGCTTGACGCATATCACGGAACAAGTCGAGCGATTCTGGCGTAGTCAAGCTTGACTTAAAGCTGTCTTCAGGCTTAGTCCCTAAAATGTTGTTCACACTTGAAATCAAAGCCGTCCTACCACCATTGATTTGGTCAAGCATCCCCTTCAAGAAATAGGAAGAAGTGGTCTTGCCTTTCGTTCCCGTAAAAGCAACCACAAATAGATCATCTTGTGGAAAACGGAAAAAGGCAGCAGAAAGCAAAGCCATCGCCTTAGAAACATCGCGCACAATTAACGCATGCATTCCTTTGCCTTCAGGATAAGGCTGTTCAGCTACATAGCAAATTGCCCCATTATCTTTTGCCATTGACAAATAAGTTGGTCTAAACCCAGCACCTTTGCAGAAAAACAAAGTGTTGGTGGCAATGTCTCTTGAATCATAAGAAACATATTCCATCTTAGTAGCTACCGCATCTTGAACGGCGCTAGACTTAAGCAGATGGTGTTCTTTCAATATTAAAATACAGGTATTTAAAGAAATACTCATGCGGTTTTTCTCCTCGAATAGATATTATTGTTCAGTGAAAATTATATCACAGCTAGGCAAGTTGCGTTTTTTCAGGGTCTAGTGGTAAACGAATGATAAAACTAGTCCAATGATCATCGGATTCACAGCGAATCGTTCCATGGTGCAATTCGACAATCCCTTGAGTAATCGATAATCCTAAGCCTGTCCCGCCAGTCAGCTTATTGCGTGATCCTTCAACGCGGTAGAAACGTTCAAAAATCTTCTTCAAAGAAGCTTCAGGAATCTTCGCACCATTGTTTTCCACTCGTAATTCAACTTCAGTCTTATTAACTAAATTAGCAATCAATCTAATTTTGGTAGCACCCGTGCCATATTTAAAAGCATTATTGATCAAATTATTATAGACTCGCACTAACTTTTCTGGATCTGCTTGAATAGTTAATTTTTTGGGACGGGCCTCAATTTCAAACGTAATGTCCTTTTTTTCTGCTTCTAATTCAAATCCGGCTTCAACTTGTTCCAACATCGAATAGATATGAAGCGAAGTCAGTTGCAATTTAGTATTGTTGGACTTGATCGTCGTATATTCCAATAAATCATTAGCTAACGATTTCATCTGTTCAGCTTTGGTATAAGCAATATCAATGTATTTTTTCGCATCTTCAGCATTAACATTGCCCGATTTTAACAAGCCTAAATAGCCAATGATTGATGTCAAAGGGGTGCGAATATCATGGGAAACGTTAGTAATCAATTCATCTTTTGATTTTTCGATTGCGCGTTCCTCATTAATCGAATTAACCGTACTATCAACTAAAGAATTGATGGAATCAATTACTCGCTGCAAATCAGTTCTTACAGCAAATGAAATTCGATGATCAAAATGGCCATCAGCAATGTAATGCAATTCTGAAATTACATGCCGTAGTTGCATTTGATGATACCGCCGAATCAAGCGCCAATACAGCACAATCAAATCGCCGATTCCCATTAGGATAATAAAAATTCGCTGCCACGACCATAAATGGTAATTGCCAGCAAAAGTCATATTCATCTTGATAAAGTAAATCCCATTGACCAAATTTTGATCTTGCAATATTGCTAAGTGAATCAAGATGATGATCGACATATTCAACAATAACAATAAAACTACAGTTACTACCCCTTCAGCGATTAATTCGCTTTTCTCGGCAGCGGTTAATTTTACTGCTTCTTTTTTCATGTTAGGCCTCAACCTTATAGCCTACGCCCCAAACAGTTTGAATAACCTCTTCGCCATCAGTTGCTTTTTGAATCTTATCTCTTAAGTGAGAAACGTGGACCATAACGGTCTTAGCAGAAACCAATGATTCTTGTTGCCAGACACGTTCAAAAATTTCATCGGCTGAGAAAACTCGATTAGGATGACTTGCAAGCAAGTATAAAATACCAAATTCAAGTGCTGTTAGTTGAATCATCTTGCCATCAAGCGTCTTAACTTCATGTGAATCCCGATTGATTACTAAAGGTCCGACTTCTAGCACATCTGGCTTTTCATCGCGAACTTGTTTTTGGCTTCTACGCAAAAGCGAACGAACTCTTGCCATCACTTCTAATGGATTAAATGGTTTAGCTACATAGTCATCTGCTCCTGTAATTAAACCTTGAATTTTATCCATATCGCCAGTCTTAGCAGAAACAATAATAATTGGTATATCTGAATCTCTTCTGACTTCCTTGACTACGTCAATTCCTGACATATTAGGCATCATTACATCCAAAATCATTAAACTGATATCTGGAGTCGTAGACAATTTAGTAATAGCTTCTTTTCCACTGTAAGCAGCGATTGGCTCATAGCCTTCATTTTTTAGATAAATGCTCAATAATTCTACGATTTCTTTATCGTCATCAACAACTAAGATTTTCACTATGAAAACCCCTCTCTTTGGATAATCTGTTAATAAATTGTTTTCAGCATACTACTTATAGTTTACTACTTGTACTCGATTTTAACTATTGTCATCGCCGAAGAGGTAGTTATTTTGGAAAACTTAACAGAAAAATAACTTTTCCACAAAAAAATCCCAAGACCGAGGTCTCAGGATCCGTGATTATTGAATTTCTTTTTTACCAGTGTAGAGCTCGTAATAGTAACCCTTCTTGGCTAATAATTGTTCATGCGTACCAGCTTCGATAATATGACCGTGATCAAGTACTAAAATCAAATCGGAGTTAACAATTGTGGATAATCTGTGAGCAATTACGAAACTCGTTCTACCTGCCAACAAGTTATCCATCCCTGCTTGCACCATTTTTTCGGTTCTAGTATCAATACTTGAGGTAGCTTCATCCAAAATCATTACTGGTTCATCAGCGATCATAGCTCGAGCAATACTTAATAGCTGCATTTGTCCTTGGGATAAATCCCCACCATTACCATCGATCACCGTATCATAACCATCATCGAGTTCATGGATAAACTCATCGGCATGAGATAATCTTGCAGCTTGGTAAACTTCATCGTCGCTAGCTTCTGGATTACCTAAACGAATGTTTTCCATAATAGTACCGGTAAACATGTGCGTTTCTTGCAAAACGATTGACAATGAACGACGTAGGTCATCCTTCTTGATGTTCTTAATTGGAATTCCATCATAAGTAATCGTTCCCGAATCGATTTCATAGAAGCGATTAAGCATATTGGAAATGGTCGTCTTACCTGCACCAGTTTCACCAACCAAAGCGACCTTCATTCCGGGCTTAGCATCAATTGAGATATGGTGCAAAATTTGATGTCCTGGAATGTATGAAAAGTTAACATGATCAAAGACGATATGTCCACGAACGGGTATCTTCTTGGTTTGACCATTTTCAGGTACATTCCAATCCCATGCACCCTTAACTGTTTGATTGCGTGAAATCGTTACAGTACCATCATCAACTTCAATTTCTTGGTCCTGCAATTCAAAGATTCGCTGTGCACCAGCAATTGCCATCACAATTGAATTCAACTGTTGCGAAATCTGAGCAATTGGCATACTGAATTGCTTTGATAATTGCAAGAAAGAAGCGATTGCACCTAAAGTTAATGGGGCCCAACCATTGATGGCTACCATTCCTCCGACAAAGGCAATTAAAACATAGAGTAAGTTCCCCATGTTACCCATAATTGGGAATAAGATCGTGGCGTAAGTGTTAGCCATACCAGAGGCTTTCCGTAATTCTTCATTGTATTTATTGAAGTCTTGCTTAATTGCTTCTTCATGAGAAAAGACCTTAATAACTTTCAAGCCGTTGAGCATTTCCTCATTGTAACCATTGATCTTACCCAATTCTTTTTGTTGGAGTTTGAAGTAGTGACTCGACTTAGTGGTCAAATAGCGAACAATACCAAATGATAAAGCAAAAACAATCATCGAGAAAATCGTTAATTGCCAACTAAGCGTAACCATGGCAGTTACCACAAACACCAAGGTAAGCACCGAGTTAGCGAACTGTGGAATTGACTGTGAGATCATTTGCATCAAGGTATCAATATCGTTGGTATAACGCGACATGATATCACCGTAATCGTTTTGATCAAAGTACGAAATTGGCAAACTTTCCATATGAGTAAACATGTTGTTACGTACGCGGTATTGTACCTTTTGCGCCAAAATCGCCATAATTACGGTAAATAAATAGTTAGAAATAAAACCAATTGCATAAACGCCTAGCATTACTAAGATTGCATAAGTCAATGGGCCGAAATTAGGATTTTGGCCATGTTGGACCTGCTTTACTAATGGCGTAATGTAATCGTTGATCAATCGTTCAATAAATAAAGTACCAGCAACATTGGCTGCGGCTGCAAGAACAATCGTAATTGCAGAAACGATTAGCATCCATGGGCTAGTAGTAAGGATCAACTTAAATAATCTACCTAATGTTCTTGAACGATGTGGCTTAACTGCTGCTTGTTCAACTTGTCCCAAACTACTCACCTCTATTTCCTTGTTCAGATTGGAATTTGGCAATTGAACTATAAAGTTCGTTTCTTTGCATCAATTCATCATGACTACCAATATCTTCGATCCTGCCATGATTCATTACGATAATACGGTCAGCATCTTTAATAGAAACAATCCGTTGTGAAATGATAATCTTCGTAGTTTCTGGCAAGTCCTTAGCCAAAGATTCGCGAATTTCACGTTCCGTGCTGGTATCAACCGCTGAAGTCGAATCATCCAAGATCAAAATTTTTGGTTTCTTAAGCAAAGCACGAGCAATGGTCAAACGTTGCTTTTGTCCACCAGAAACGTTGTTACCGCCTTGTTCAACCATCGTATCGTAACCATCTGGCATTTCTCTTACGAAGCCATCTGCATGGGCAATTTTAGCAGCAGCGATAATTTCTTTATCAGTTGCATGTTCATTTCCCCACTTCAAGTTTTCCTTGATCGTGCCTGAGAATAATACGTTCTTTTGTAAAACTACCGCTACATTGTCACGAAGCGTCTTAAGATCGTACGATTTAACGTTATGGCCAGCAACTCTCACTGCACCAGAAGTTACATCATAAAGTCTTGGAATCATTGAAATCAAAGTTGACTTTGAAGAACCAGTCTCTCCGATAATTCCGATTGTTTCCCCTGGACTAATGTGTAAATTAATATCATGCAAAGCTTCTGCATGATCTGCTGGATCATATTTGAAACTTACATGGTCAAATAAAATATCCCCATTGTTCAAATGATCAAGTGGCTTACGTGGATTTTCGATCGCTGGCTTTTCATTGATCACATCCGCAATTCTTCGACCACTAGCACCAGAAATAATGATCTGGGTTGAAATCATGGCTAAAATATTCAAACTAAACAAAACTGAATTTGAATATGAGAACATTGAAATCAATTGTCCTGTTTGCAAGTTTCCCCCAACAATTTCATGCGCACCAAACCAACAGATTGCTAAGGTAGCAATGTTCAAAACGGCCGCTACCACAAGGGCGTTGAGTGATATCAACTTTTGAGCAGTTGTGAATAACTTGTAGATAAAACCAGAAGCTTTTTCAAATTTGGCAATTTGTGCTTGTTCTTGAACATAGGTTTTAACTTCTCTAATACCACGAACATTTTCACGAACGACTTGATTCATTCGATCATAGCCTCTAAAGATCTTAGGGAAGTATGGATATGCACTCTTAATGATTAAGACTAACAACAATACGAAAATTGGTGCAATAACCAAGAAGATTAGCGATAATCTTGGGCTAATAATAACGGACATTACTACCGAGACCACCAACATCATTGGTGCTCTAACCGCAATTCTGATTAACATCTGGTAAGATAATTGCACGTTGCTTACATCGGTAGTTAAACGCGTTACCAAACTTGAACTTGAAAACTTGTCGATGTTTTCAAAAGCATAATCTTGCATATGATAGAACATGTCTTGACGCAGGTTAGCAGCAAATCCAGCTGCCGCATGTGCAGAAACGTAACTAGCAGATGCTCCTAAAATTAGAGAAACAATGGTTAAAACCAACAAGATCAAACCCCATTTGTTAATGTAGGTCATGTTTCCCTTCATAATTCCTTCGTCGACCAGCAGACCAACTAAGTAAGGAATCAACATTTCTAAGATTACTTCGCAAATAACGAATAATGGCGATAGAAGTGTCAATTTCTTATATTGGCGGATCGACTTACTAAGCGTTTTTATCACCTAAAAGCCCCCTTCTTACACAACTATAAAAAAGGATAAACGAGCCTATACTCATTTATCCCTTAAACATAAGAACTATTGTAAATAAATTTAACAACAATTGCAAATTATTTATTTTCAGAATCTTGGATTGTAGAAGTTCCAGCAAATGAAGATCCTACAATGTGGTATTGCTTTCTAAACCAGTAACGGCCACCATATGCTATAACTGCTAAAATAATGTATACAATACCAGGTAAAACTGGATTAATTACGCTTAACGCTGGCAAAGTCAAAACCATAATTGCCACCATTAAAATAGCAATGAAAGCGGCACTGATCAAAATCATCTTCCAGAAAGATGGTTTAGTTTGACCTTTGGCAGGCAAAACCCAATCATTATACTTAGTCATTAATGCCCCAACCAAAGCAGAAATAACTACGACAACGGTAATTCCGTTTTGATTAGTTTGATACTTAGTATTAAACACGCCCATTACGCCGTAAAAAGCGGCAAAAATTACAAACATCAATAAAATGTTATCCACAGCTTTTTGCCAAAAAGCAGTAGCCTTTGGAGCTACATGTGGATGCAATATTTCTTGTGCCTTGATCTTTGGCGATGCCATATAAAAACTGTTAGCAGGTTGTCCGCGGCGTTGCGCAGCAACGATTTCTGGTAAAAGATCAGCTACTTTAGCATAAGCCGCATCAGCCGTCATCTTGCCCTGATGCTCTAATTCCTTTTGCAAACGGAAAACGTAATCAGCATTTTTATTAGTTAACATCCCACGCAATTCTTCAGGACTGGTTTGCTTTAATGCTTCTTCTTGACTAGCACGTTCCGCCTGATTTTTCAACTTGCTTTGTTTTTGATTATCAATCTTGGCGTTTTTTTTTTCTTCAGCCATTTTTCCCCCTAAACGTTAAATCTAAATTCGATAATATCGCCGTCTTCAACTTCGTATTCTTTACCTTCAAGACGAAGACGACCAGCCTCCTTAACTTTTTGCATAGTCTCGTACTTGTTCAAATCATCAAAAGATACTACTTCAGCACGAATAAAACCACGTTCAAAGTCTGAGTGAATAACGCCAGCTACTTGAGGAGCTTTCATGCCTTGGTGGAAAGTCCAAGCTCTAGTTTCAGGACCACCAGCAGTGAAGAAGGTACGCAAACCTAAGATGTGGTAAGCAGCACGAATCAAACGATCCAAACCAGATTCTTCAACGCCTTCAGCTTCTAAGAATTCTTGCTTTTCATCATCATCAAGACCTGCAATTTCTTCTTCAGTAGCAGCTGAAATGCCTAAGCATTCAGCGCCTTCTTTTTCTGCATGAGCCTTAACAATTTGGTAATACTTGTCAGCTTCAGGATCAGCCATTGAATCTTCAGCGATGTTGGCTACATAAATAACAGGTTTCGAAGTCAATAAAAACAAGCCTTTAACAATCTTCTTTTCATCATCGTTAAAGTTGATTGAACGAGCAGGATTTCCTTCTTCCAAAACTGGTTGTAATTTTTCAAGAACAGCATATTCAGCCTTAGCTTCTTTATCACCTTGTTGTGCAACCTTTTTAACCTTGTTAATTCTACGGTTAACTGCATCAAGGTCAGCAATCGCTAACTCCAAGTTGATCGTGTTGATATCTTCTTCTGGATCAACTTTACCAGTAACAGAGGTAATATTAGCATCATCAAAGGCTCTTACTACGTGCACAATTGCATCAGTTTGACGAATGTTTTCCAAGAACTTATTACCTAAACCTTCACCCTTAGATGCACCCTTTACTAAACCAGCAATATCAGTAAATTCAAACGTAGTGTGCACAATCTTCTTAGCCGGAATCAATTCTTGAATTCTTGCTAAACGGCTATCAGGAACCTCAACCATCCCCATATTTGGTTCAATCGTAGCAAATGGATAGTTGGCCATTTCGGCTCCAGCTTTTGTGATTGCGTTAAACAAAGTTGACTTACCAACATTAGGTAAGCCGACAATACCAGCAGTTAATGACATATTATTCCTCTTCTTCTATATTTTTTTGTTCTAAAAATGGTCGCATAATTTTATCCTTAGGCACATAAAGTTCCTTCTTTAAGTTCACCGGATCATTGGCCTTGGTTAAAACTTTTTTGACCTTATGGTTGAATTCGGCCCGTTTTAACATAACTATGTGACCGCACCCCATACATTTTAACCGAATATCTGCACCTATGCGCAGAATTTCCCAATCATTTTTTTGACACGCATGCGGTTTTTTCATCTGAACCGTATCTGCCAAATTGTATGCATCATTTTTAATCATCGAGATCAACGCCTAAAATATCTAAAATTCGATTCAATTCATCAATTGAGCTAAAGTCGATGGAAAGATGACCTTTGCCCTTCTTATTTTCAGAAATATTAACGGTTGCACCAAATTTATCAGCTAACTGACTTTCACTAGCACGAATGAAGGCTGATTTTTGCACGGTTTTCTTACGTGGCTTTTTGGCATTAATTGAGGCAACTAAAGCTTCAACCTTACGTACCGGAATTCCTTCTTTGGCTACGCGCTTGGCCACTTCATCAATTCGATCTTTATCTTTGAGCCCAAGCAAAGTTCGAGCTTGGCCCATTGACAATTCTCCACGTTGCAATAAGCGTTTAGTTTTGCTTGGCAAAGTCAATAATCGCAAATAGTTAGCAATATATGGTCGAGATTTGCCCATGCGCTTAGAAACTTCTTCTTGAGTCAAACCAAGATTCTTCTGTAGCATTTCATATGCTTGAGCTTCTTCAAGTGGCGTTAAGTCTTCACGTTGCAAGTTTTCTAAGACCGCAACTTCCATCATTTGACTTTCGTCAAACTTCCTGATAATAGCTGGAATTGTCGTCTTCTTAGCTAATTTTGATGCGCGAAAACGTCTTTCACCTGCAATGATTTCATAACCGTTAATTGCCTTACGTACAATAATTGGCTGAAAAACGCCATTTTCCTTAATTGAATCAGCCAATTCCTTGAGGCTCTTATCGTCAAAAGTTTTTCTTGGTTGATAAGGATTAGGGCGAATGGCGGCTAAATCTAGCTCTTTAATTTCTTCTGCTTCATTAATTTGGGGCTCATCTTCAAATAACGCTTCAATTCCACGTCCTAAGCCACCTTTTTTTCTTGGTTCTTTACTTTTTGAGTCTCTTACCATGAGCTTTTAACACCTCTTTTGCCAAATCATCATAAACCTTAGCTCCACGTGAACGAGGGGCATATTCCGTAATTGGTTGAC
This sequence comes from Lactobacillus gigeriorum DSM 23908 = CRBIP 24.85, assembly GCF_000296855.1. Taxonomy (GTDB): domain Bacteria; phylum Bacillota; class Bacilli; order Lactobacillales; family Lactobacillaceae; genus Lactobacillus; species Lactobacillus gigeriorum. Next base: position 51,232 of record NZ_CAKC01000086.1, read on the forward strand.
CATAACTTGGCGCTTCTGCCAATTTGGTAATTCTTGGAATGATGGTCTTGTAGACCTTCTTGTTGAAGTATGATTGCACTTCCTTGACTACTTCTGCACCGAGATTGGTTCTTGCATCTAGCATTGTCAACAAAACGCCTTCAACCCCTAAGTCCTTATTGAAGTGCTTTTGCACTAAGCGGATTGTGTTGAGCAATTGACTCAAACCTTCCATAGCATAATATTCGCTTTGAACTGGAATTAAAATTGAATCAGATGCCGTAAAAGCATTGATCGAAAGTTGTCCTAACGAAGGTGGACAATCAATAAATACAAAGTCGTAATCATCGCTCACAGCATCCAGTGCTGACTTTAATCGTGTTTCTCTAGCAATCATACTGATCAATTCAGTTTCTGCACCAGACAAATTGATGGTTGCTGGTACTGCATCCAAACCTTTGGTTGAAGTATGATGTACGGTTTCTTTCAATGGAACTTCATCAATCAAAACATTGTAAATGTCCTGGTCAATCTCTGATTTTTCAATTCCTAAACCAGAGGTAGCATTTCCTTGAGGATCGATATCCACAATTAAAACACGGTAACCACGGTCGGCAATTGAGGCTGCTAAATTAATGGTGGTGGTAGTTTTACCTACTCCTCCTTTTTGATTAGCAACCGAAATTACATTTACCATATGTTTTACCCCTTACTTTCTCTTTAATTCAATCGTGATCCGATAATCATCAGGATCATTATTTTCTTCCACTCTTACCTTAATTCCAGATTCTTTGGCTAATTTGATGGCCTGCTTGATTGTATTAATCTGAACTTTTAAGTCCTTAGGAATGCGGTTGACTACACGCTTCTTACGTTCTTTAATGGCAAGATCTTTGGCTTTTCTTGCAAAATAGCCTTCGACGTCGACAGCAATCGCCTCAGTTTCTTTGACATTTAAATTATTAGCTAAAATTTCGTCCAAGACGCGTCCCTGATCTTTTTCACTTAAACCGACTAATGCTCGACCATGACGCGCCGTAATTTGCTTGCTAGCCAAATAAGACTGCACTTTGGGCGTTAATTTAAGCAAACGCAGTTTATTAGCGACATAAGATTGTGACTTTCCTACTTCTTTCGCCAATTCAACTTGCGTTAAATTATTGAGCTGCATCAAGTTGCTATATGCTTGGGCTTCATCAATTGGATTAAGATCTTCCCGCTGTAAGTTTTCGATTAATGCCAGCGAAGCAGCTTGATCATCGCTCATATTATTGATAATTGCAGGAATTGTTTCCCAACCTAATGCTTGTGCCGCACGGAAACGTCTTTCACCTGCAATAATTTCATACTTTTCTGCCTTCTGTCTTACCACGATTGGCTGTAACAAGCCCTCTTTATTGAGTGTTTGTGCCAACTCATTAATTGATTCTTCAGAAAACTGTCTACGTGGCTGGTAAGGATTGGCAACTAGTTCACTTAATGGCAGATCATGGATCTGCTTTTCTTTAGGCAATTCATCACGATGTTTATTAAATGAAAAAAAAGCCATCTTTCTGCTCCTTTACTATTGGATAGGTTTACGCCGGGGCATTCCAGCTTGTCTAGGATACTTCTTTGGCGTGGCCTTGACTTTCTTGACCACCACAATACTACGCTCTTCATCACTATCGGGTAAAGTCAACTCTTTTGCACTCTCCAGCTGACCACCTAAAACTTGAATTGCCTTTTGGCTATCATCAAGCTCTTCTTGTGCCTTTGGTCCTTTTAAAGCCACGAAGAAGCCACCTGTTTGTACTAATGGCAGACAATATTCGCTCAAAACCGTCATGTTAGCTACAGCTCTAGCAGTAACAATTTCAAATTTTTCGCGATAAAGTTGATTTTGGCCAACATCTTCTGCTCTTCCATGTACTAACTCAACATCGCTTAACCCTAGTTCTTGACTAAGATTTTTCAAAAAAGTTAATCTCTTAGCTAACGAATCGACAATCGTAATTTTCAAATCAGGGCAAAGGATTTTTAGCGGAATTGAGGGAAAACCTGCTCCCGCACCAACATCACAAATTCTTGCTCCCTCGGTAAATAAAGAAGCAACCGTTATTAAGGGCGTTATGCTATCAAAAAAGTGCTTCAAATAAACTTCATTTTGATCCGTAATCCGAGTCAAATTGACGTTTTTATTAGTCTCCACCAAAAGGGTGAAGTATTGGGCAAATTGCTTTGTTTGCTCTTCAGATATAGCAATATTATGCTTATTTAATTCGTTTACAAATTCTTCTGGATTCATCTCTCACCCGTGAAACCGTGTTTCACACTTTCTAATTCTACGCCAAATACAGCATTAGTAAAGTACATCATCCCTTCAATTATGAAGTATTTTAGCCCAATCGTCAAAGACTAGATTAGGAAAAAATACGGTATAATATTGGAAAGGAGAAAAAACTTATGATCGTAACTTTGATTGTTTTATGTTACTTAGCTTTACAAGCTTATAAAGGATATCAAACAGGTTTCACCCGTTATATCGTCAACTTGATTTTCGGTGCCATTGTCTTTATTACCGCAATTTTTCTACAAAATCCGTTAGGTAATTGGTTATATTTAGAATTTACTGGTCACCAAGTTCAAACTAATTTAACAGTAGAAACCAATCTGATGCTGTATCGCTTTTTAGCCTTCTTTATTGTTCTCTTTATTGGACGCATGATCGTTAAGATTTTCAAAAGCTGGATGCCAAGCAAAAATCCTCATGCGACTAATCTTGGTTCTATCTTAGATAGTGTTCTAGGGGCAGCAGCATCGTTAATTGCCGGCTACTTTTTTGTTTACGTAGTCTTATCAATGCTAAATGCATTGCAAAACCAGTGGTTTATCCAACAAACAATTGATTCTAGTTTGTTGCGCTTTATTATTTACGATACACCAGGTCTATCAAATGGAATTTTCAACAGCATTTTCAATATTTCTCGAACTGCTGCTTAACACAAAGAAAGATCAAGCCAATCTTTAATAATCGGTTTGATCTTTTTATATGCCTCATTGATGATCCTAACGATCGCCAAAGTTGTCATACTCTACATGTTCATCTGCATAGACAAAAACTGCGCCAATTCGGTTGACATTATCATGCCAACCAGGAATCGGATGTCCTGCAAAAAATAGTCGCTTACATTCAATTTCAGCATCAACTGACTTTTTAGTAAAAGTCGTTACCCCTGCTAGATCAGTTTGAACTGGATACCCAGTTCTTGGATCGATCAAGTGGTGATACTTTTTGCCATCAACTACTAAGTAGCGCTCATAAGTACCACTAGTTACCGCAGAACATTCTTGAACCATTACGGAAGTAATATTGCCCCCACGGCTTGCCTTAGGGTCTTGCACCCCAATTGCCCAGTTACCACTGGGTCTTTTTGGCGAATCGCCTACGAGCAAAATATTACCCCCTAAGTTGATAATTCCTGACTTAACGCCACAAGCCAACCAATAATCCTTGATGCGATCGGCAATCCAACCCTTAGCAATCCCACCAAGATCAAGCTCCATTCCCTTCTTGGTAAGGAAAACCGTTTGATCTTGATCATTAAGAGTTGCATTGGCTGGATCAATTAAAGCCATCTTCTCCTTAATTTGGTCATCAGTGGGAACATGAGCGCCTTTGAAACCAATATGCCACAATTTAACGACTGGTCCAATTAAAGCATTGAAGCCAAAGTTTTCACGACTCTTTTCAACAGCCAACTTAATTAAGCCGTAAGTACCAGGAGTTACCTGGACTGCTTCTTTACCAGCTGCATGATTTACATCCATCACTTCTGAAACATCTCGGTTAACTGTCAAAAGGTCCTCATAATGATCGATTAATTCAAATGACTTGTTAATTACATAATCGTCCTTCATGCCATAGATCTGCAAGGTTATTGCTGTTCCTAAGGCATGATGATGACCAATTCGTTGTGTTAATGCTAGGTCTTTTATGATTGCTTTTTTATCCATAACTAGTTCTTTTCTAAATATAATTCTCTTAAAGTTGCCTTCAGTTCAGGAGTTACATCTAATTGTTCACTGATAAATTGATCAAGACCGCCAAATTCTTGATCGATTGTAATTAAAGTCGTATCCAAAAATGCATCCATAACTGAGCCCAAAGTTCGCATATTTGCTCTAAAATTCAAGTTTTCGCCACGCTTAGCAAACATTTGATCGCGAGTTGCTCGATAATCTGTCAGAAGATAATTCGACCAGAGATAATCTTGACGAATCGTTTCCAAATCAACACCTAAAATATAAAGCAAAATCAAAGTCACGTAACCCGTGCGATCTTTTCCTTCAGAACAGTGATATAAGGTAGCACCTTCACGGGCATTGACCAAAAGTTCTAGAATCTTATGCATAGAGTGTTGCGCATGCTCTTTTAGAACGTAATCTCGGTAACGATTGCACATCATTTTAAAGCCAGCATATTGATCCTTGCGGTACAAGGCAAAAGCAGCTTCGATATCATTAGTTCCTCCTGAAGTGTTGTCTTCAGTGGAAACAGAATAATCATAATGTTTCGTATGCGCAATTGGATCATCTGGGTAAGTCTTACGTTCTAATGGTGAACGCAAATCGATAATCGTATGCAAGCCATATTGTTGCAGTGCATTTTTATCTTCGCTTGAAAGATCATGAATCTTGCCTGATCGAATTAAGCGGTGGCGTTTGATTTTTCGTCCATCTGCGCCAATATAGCCACCTAAATCGCGTGGATTGCGAACTGTACTAAGTGGTAAAACAATTGGTTGATTCATTAACTGGATCCCCTTTAAACATAATAAAAAAAGTCCAAGACAAAAGGTCTTAGACTCCATTTTACAACTGAATTAGAACAACACGCAAAAATTATTTCTTAGTTTGTTCCACAAATGCGAGGAAATTATCCATCATCGCATCCAATTGCTTGACATAAGCTTCATTAGTCAATTCGTGACTTTCTTTGTCAAAGTTGCCAGCAGCTCCACTGATTAAAACTTCGTTTCCTGGCAAAACATTGGCAGTCATATCAGGTGACAACAAAATTTCTCTTGCTTCTTCTTGAGCTCTTGATGCACCTTGAATTCCGTAAGAAGTACCAACGACTGCAACTGGCTTCATCTTCATTACGTCAGGACCAGCATGTGATCCCAACCATTCCAAAGCGCTCTTAAGCGCAGCAGGAATACCGTGGTCATATTCTGGCGTGGTTAAAATCACACCATCAGCAGCTTTAACATCTTCGATCCACTTCTTGGTTACTTCATCTGCTTCTTCAGATCTTGAAAATGGCTTTAATTCGTTAATTTCTTTTGACTTCAATTTCAGCCTTTTCGCCGTAGCGCTTAGCGATAAACTGTGCTAAAAAACGATTGTATGAAAATGGTGCATTAGTACCAACAACTGCTAATAATTTCATCATGACACCCCTATTTCGTAACCTGTGCGTACCATTCATCAACTTCATCGAAGAAGTGACCTAAGAATTTAACTGTACCTTCATCTACGAGATCACCATTTTCGTCGAATTGCTTTGGTGCAAATCCCATCATGAATTCATCGCCTTCAAACAACTTAGCACTGAAACCTGGTGCAGTCATAATACTCTTTAAACGAGTTTGTGAACGAGCAGCACCTTGAGGCATAGGTGAGGTTGAAACGATAACTACTGGCTTACCCTTAAATGGGTGAGTAGCGCTTGACAACCATTCAAGGGCACTCTTAAGCGAGCTAGCTACTGAGTGTTGTTGTTCAGGGCTAGCGATCAAAACCATATCGGCAGCTTCAATCTTTTGACTTAAAGCTAAGACGCTTTCCGGTGCTTCTACCCCTTCACAAAACATTGGCAATCCTTTAACGGTTGCAATTTCAAAATCATATTTATCGGCAAAATGCTTGGCAATGTATCTCAATAAGCCCATGTTAAATGATCTGTCAGCATTTGAACCGGAGATTGCTAAAACTTTCATAATAACCACCTTTCATTTTTACACAGTACTATTATATACTTTTAGCTTCGCTAATGTTACCGCTTAATTAATCAAACACTAGTCTTCTACAGCCAATGGATTATTCTTGTTATCTAACGCATAATCATCATTCACCATTGCTTCGTGAACTTGAGCATTCAAAACATTAACAATCTGTTCCTGACTAAAACTAGCAATTTGATTAACAATCAAGGCAGCCATTCCAATTGTAGTAATCCAGTTAACAGTAACGATCTGTTCAATCTTTTTCTGATCGAAATCAGCATCTGGAAATTGGAGCTGCAATTTTTCAATTCCTAACTCTTTAAGAGCTTTGGCAATAACTTTGCTTCCGAACTTACCATCGACAAACATTGCCTTAAACAACTTGGTGTGTTTTTCAGCATAAGTAATATATGAAAGATCTAAGTCAATTAATGGTTGTCCTGTAAACTCCTTTTGTAGAATGTCTTCTTGAAGATCTTTAGAGATTCGATTCAAGACTTCATTCTTGATTTCTTCCATATTTTCAAATTCAAGATACAATGGTTGCGTTGAAAAATGTCCCATCTTCGCAATACTACGCGCAGTCATCCCATCCATACCGCTTGTAATGGCCATCTTATAAGCAACCTCTAAGATTTTCTCTCTACTAATTTCTTTTTTTCTAGCCATTGCACATCTTCTCCACAAATAAAATATTATTCGCTAAACTGTTATTTATCTATCATCCAATATATTAGCCTGGTTAAATAACAATTACAAGTTTTTAAACTATAATTTTTATTGCGTATATGTACATTTAATCTTACTTGTCGAGTCCTTCATAATAATTATTTACCATTTCAATAACTTGATCTTTAGTTACCCCTTGGTTTACGGCATATGAGAAAAAGGCTGCTGACAGGATATAACCACGTTCTTTTTCATCATTTAAGTTATCTGAAAATTGAATGTTTAATTGACCTTGATTTAGGTCGGCATCGATTCTAATTCGCTTTTTTTCCATCTTTTTTCTCCCACTATATTAAAATCACAGTTAAACAAATTGTTTTAGAATACAGTACACGTTAAAATTATTAGTGATATCTTTATTCTAACAAATTTTTTCAATTAAAAACGTTTTTTTACTAAGAAAGGTTAATCAATGACAAAAATTTCTCGATCATCATGTACTTCAATTTTAATTGGTAAAGCTGCTTCACTTACCGGAAGCGTAATTATCGGCCGTAACGAAGACGCCAAGACTGCTTGGCCTAAGCATCTTGCCTTCAATCAACACGAAGGAGTTGCAGACAATCACTTTAAATCAAAAGCTAATAAATTTGAACTTGATTTGCCCACTACTAAATTTGCTTATTCATCAACTCCTGAATGGACAGACAAGTATGGTCTTTTTGAAGAAGATGGCATTAATGAATATCATGTGGCAATGAGTGCTACCGAAAGCGCCTATAGTAACGAACGCGTATTAGCGGTTGATCCTTTTGACGAAGACAAGGGAATTCTTGAAGAGGCCATGATCACGGTTGTACTTCCTTACATTAAAACCGCTCGTGAAGGCGTTAAACGTTTAGGAAAAATCGTTGAAGAACATGGAGCAGCTGAAGCTGACGGAATGCTATTTGCGGATCGTGATGAAGCTTGGTACATGGAAATCGGTTCTGGACACCACTGGGTAGCTATGCGCATCCCTGATGACTCTTATGCCGTTGTTGCCAACCAACTTTCCATTCAAGAAATTGACTTTGACAGCGATAGCTTTCTTTTTTCAACTGGAATTCAAGAATTTGTAAAGCAAAATCAACTTTGGCCTGAAGACAAAGCTTTTAACTTTAGAGAAATCTTTGGTACTCAATCAGATAGCGATTTACACTACAACACTCCTCGAGTTTGGATGGGACAAAAATTATTGACGCCATCTGTAGCACAAGAAGCTCAAAGTTTTGAACTACCATTTATTCGTAAACCTGATCGTCCAATTTCAATTCAAGCTGCCCAAGGTGTTTTAACCAACCACTATCAAAATACGCCATATGATTTAACTAATCCAAAGAACCGTGCTAATGCAACGTTCAGACCAATTGGAGTCGCTACTACGCAAGAATCTCACTTGTTAGAATTAAATGGCGACAGAATGTATCACTGGCTAGCAATGGGCATCGGTGGTCAAAGCGTTTATATTCCTTTCTTTCCACAAGGAACGATCGTTCCCACTATGTATAAATATGGTAAGGAAACCTACTCCCCAAATTCAGCTTACTGGGTATTTAAACTTGCCAGCACTTTGGTTGATCGTGATTGGGGTAAATACGGTAGGCTTTTGGCTAACGTACAGACCCAAGCTAGACAAAAAGTTACCAAAATCCGTCATGAAGCCGATCTAGCTTTAGAAAAAGCTGAGTCTGAAGAAAAGCAATTGGAAATCGTTAATGAAGCTAACAAGGCCATGGCCAACAGCGCAATTAAACTTTTCCAAGATTTAAATGCACAGTTAATCACGATGCAGACTGCCGACTCACCATTGAAATTCCAAATGGATCCTAATTTATAATCAAAATACCCGATTCAATGTCACAAACATAATTGAATCGGGTATTTGTTTATTTTTTCACTCAAAAACTATAAATCAGGTTCTGGCGGATCTGTAATTAATCGGGCAGACAAGCCCTCATTATCAAGCAATTCAGCAACATATTTTTGTTGCTGTTCCGTCATGTTATAAAAAGTTACCAACAGTGAGTCAGTTGCTTCCAATAAAAATTGGCAATAATATTCATCCGTGAATAAAATCTCGATAGTTCCTGATCCATCTACCATTGCCTTTTTAAATAATTCTTCCACTTCTTCCATGCTTATATCTTCGCTCAGCTTAGTATAAGGCACCATTGGATCATCTATTGGTCCAATAGGGGCATCATCTGAGTGATAATAAATTTCGTAGTTAAATTTTCCCATTAACAAAAATGCAATGAAGGTAATCTTTTCGGCAAGTTTTGGTGCATATCTTCTTTCAATGTATTCTTGAATTTTGTTATCATCAGGATAACCATCAACACCTAAAATCACTCTATATTGTTGGGTATGTGACCAAAGATAGGCAAGTAACCCATTCTTTTTAGTCCATTCCACTGTATTCAGATGCAATTCTTTTTTATCATCAGGATACCCTGTGGTTCGCTCGATAATATGGCCAGTATTTGGCTCTTGGCGCGTTTGACCATTTACTCTTTTGGTAAATTTACTAAGATCAAGATGATCCTCATCCTTCAAAAGGCTATCGGGGATTTGATGCTCTTCATTTTCTACCATACTCTTACCTCTCGTACTATGTAAATTAAATCTTCCTACCTAATCGGCCTTGTTGATAATTGTTACAAATCATAATCATCCCTCCATGCAATAAATATTTTGACAAAAATAATACTCGCTTTAGTCACTAAGTCAATAAAAAAGCTATCGCAGCAGAAAATTCTTCCTGCTTTTCTTCCCCCTATATAGGGTAAAATGTAACTGTAAAGTACATAGTTATAGGCTTGAAATCAGGTGGTACATATGGCCTTAAGTCCAATCATGTCAGGATTGCTAGTATTTGTTCACATAATCGTCGTAACTTATAGCAAGCAAATATTTAAGTTACTAAAAAAAGCACATTATGGAAAGGTTCCCTTAAAAGATAAACTTTTACTCTTTATCGGAGACCTATTTTCAACCATTGTCGTACTAATAGCAGTAATCAATCCTGCTTCAAATGCAGAAAGTAACTTCTCGCTTTCTATAAACCTTTTACCAATACCAATTGGTTTCATCATTATTTTAATGGTAATTATCACTCTAGAACTGTTCGTTAAGCGAGCAAACAAGTAAGTATTATTGCTACTCACGCAAGGAGCCAAGCAACTCATTTTCAGAGCTACTTGGCTTTTACTTTATCTCTTCTTAGTTAGCATCCCATCCATCATTTCATAGATGTGATCGGCATATTTTTCCAAACGCGGGTCGTGTGTTACCAAAATTACTGCTTTGTCACGCTTTTTTGCCATCTCCGCAAATAACTGTCCTACCTCATTAACATTGCTACTATCTAGTGATGCAGTAGGTTCGTCAGCCAAAATAATTGCGGGATCAGCATATAGCGCACGGGCAATCGCAACTCTTTGTTGCTGTCCCCCAGATAATTCATTAGGATACTTTTTCACTAAATTGCTAATGCCCAATTGTTCTAGCAACTGATGCAAGTCTGAGCGACTCAAATTTCCTTGCTTTTTCACTTTATCAACCAAGGTAAATTGATCTTCAACCGTTAAATAAGGTACCAAATTGTAGGCTTGCAAAATAAAACCCAACTTATTGAGACGTAAATTGCTCGTAGCTTTAGCCGATAGCTTTGTAATTTCCTCGCCATCAACCTTAACGCTACCTGAACTTGGTTTTTGCAAAGAACCAGCAATCGTCAAAAACGTACTTTTACCAGCACCAGAAGGTCCCATAATTAAAACAACTTCGCCTTTATTGGCTTGAAAATCAATCCCTTTCAAAGCTGTAACTTGAGCAGTGCCTTTACCATAAATTTTCTTTACATCAGATAATTCAATTGTTGCCATCTTATTCACCTATTGCCTTTGCTGGATCTACTTTCAAAATTGAACGTACAGGAATTAAGCTTCCGATAATTCCCATTACCAACATTCCCACTACACCAACGATCATAATCAATGGCGTAAATTTCATTGGAACTACTGGTGGCATAGCAATAGTAGTTAATTCCATCAATATCAACCCAATCAGCACGCCACTTAATACCAAAATTACGGCTTGGCTAATCGTAGCATTGACCAAAGTCTTAGTAGGAATTCCCTGAGCCCGCATTACTGCATAGTTATGCATCTTTTGCATGGTCAAAATATAAAGGAAGACGGCAATAATGATCAATGAAATGATCATCAAGAACCCAATCATCATTTCAAAAGTCATATTCTGGGCAGTATAACCTGGCAACTTATTAATGAATGTTTTTAATTCATAAGTCTTGGCGTTCTTATGATTGAACTTATAATTAGCATTCTTAGAAATAATCGTTGAAGCTACGACGTTAGGCATCGCTACCCGTAACTTTTTCCAAGTAGCAAGACTGCCATACACGATTGGTGCAATATTGATTTTGGCATTTTTAACAAAACCAACAATCTTATACTCTTGCTTAGAATCATTCAACTTCAACTTATCACCAAGATGATAACCTTTTTGTTTAAAAGCTTCATCTACAGTTACTTCATGTTGATTCTTAGCTTTGCGTCCGGCAACCAATTCTTGACTCTTATAAATAAACTGATTGCTCTTAACGCCTAAAAATTGTGCTGAAATTGAAGTCCGCTTTTTTGACTTAGCAACTACTGACATTTCACCAACAAATGCTTCATTCTCAGTCAAATCAGCTGCAGCAACATCATCTTTGGTCAAAATCGATTGACTCATGCTGATATTGGCATTTTTATTCAAAACAACTTTTTGTGCCTGCCATGATTCAATGGCCTCAGTATTCTCATCAGCTAAGCCAATTGCTAGCGAGGACAACATGAAAATTAAGTAGCTGATCAACAAGATCATCAAAACGATCAAGCCGTAACGCAACTTCTCGTGTTTAATTTCTTTAAATGCTAAAAACAAAGCTATTTCATCCCTTTATCGATTAAATCTAAACTCTTCTTTAACCGATCAAGGAATTCATCTGACAATTCAGGATCATTGAAACAAGCATTAATCGTATCATGACTTAACACCATTGCAACCCAAAATTCCGGATTCAACTTCAATGAGTTTTTAGGACTCATTTGCATTACTCCTAGTACGCTTTCATTGCGCAACATATGTAATTTCATCAATGGCTGAAAACGACTATTCTGTGTCTTTTCCACAAAATCTTTAACGCTTTGATAGAAAAATTCAGGATTAAACTTACCATTAGGTCTGAACCCAGCGTGAATTTCCTTGATGGCTATTCTAAAAATATATAGATAAGCATCTGTTAAATCATCAAAGTACTTGTAAAAGGCTCCTCGAGCAATCTCTGCATCTTTTACGATGCGACTAACTTTAGCATCCGTTAAAGGGTACGTACTAAATTCCTCTAATAATACTTCTGTAATTCGTGCTTTTTTTGCCTCTGGCAAATTTAAAAATGTTGATTTAACCATTTTTTATCCTTTCGTAAGTGACGACATGTCACTTAACGCTAATTATCTTAACAGCACGGTGACATATTGTCAATGTTTTTGATTATCTTTTTTACTTAGCTAAAATGCGATTATAAAACAACATGCGAGCACTGTTAGGATGACATTCAAACTTAGCCAGCGCACAGTTGTCCATCGTCTGGAAATTTTCCATCTGCCCTTGAGCGACTAAACAAGCTGCTAACATTCTGATCAGACTGCCATGACAGATGGCTAATACCTTGCCGTCTGGATACTTAGCAATCACTTCATTTAAAAAGTCTTGGCAGCGTTCAGCCAAATGCTCAAAACTTTCACCGCTAGGAGCATATTGTAAGTAGCGCTCGTTAACCTTATTCCATTCATCGAAAGCATCAGGATGAGCTTGCTTTAATTCGCTAATCAATGCTCCATCCCATTCACCAAAATCAAATTCAGTAATACGTGGCTCAACGTGCAGTTCTTGCTTGCCTTTAGTAAAAATTTCCGCCGTTTGCTTTGCTCTAGTCAGCGGACTGACAAAAACAATATCATAGGCTTCAGGATCAAATGCTGCTGCAGCTTTGCGCGCATAAGCTTCTCCCGCTTCATTAAGTGGATAGTTAGTAGCTGAACCTTGAATCCGATTTTCCTTGTTTAAGTTAGTTTCGCCGTGACGAACAAAAGTTATTTCCATTTTTTGCCTCTTTCCCCATTTTAGCTAATATATATTCTTATACAAATTTTACTATAAATAGTTATTTTTATAAATTTCTTACGATTTATCTATTATTATTGTTCGATAATTTTTCTTGAATTACAATAATAGTAACTAGACCAATAGAAAGTGGTATTACATATGGCTCGAATTACTATTCAACGCGATGGCCTTACTCTTGTCGGTGATAGAGTAGAACCATTTGGCGAAATTTATGATATGGCAATCTTAATGCATGGGTTTACGGCTAACCGCAATACGCCTCTGTTGCAACAATTGGCCGATGAATTACGCGATTTAAATGTTGCCAGCGTTCGGTTTGACTTTAACGGTCACGGCGAATCGGATGGTGAATTTAAAAATATGACCGTGGTTAATGAAATCGAAGACGCAAAAGCAATTTTAGATTACGTTCATACCGATCCTCATGTACGTAATATTTTTCTAGTGGGACATTCTCAAGGTGGCGTGGTTGCTTCTATGCTTGCTGGTCTATACCCCGATTTAATCAAACGCGTTGTTTTGTTGGCACCAGCAGCCAGCTTAAAAGACGATGCGCTCAATGGCAACACTCAAGGTTCAATCTATGATCCGCACCACATCCCTGAAACTGTCCGCTTGCGCGATAAAAAATTAGGTGGTTTCTACTTACGAACCGCACAAGTGCTCCCTATCTATGAAATCGCAGGTCGTTTTGCCGGCCCAGTATCTGTTATTGTCGGCGATCATGATGAAGTGGTCGATCCTAAATATGGTAAAAAATATCTCGACTATTATCAACAAGCATCACTACACCAAATTGCCAATGGCGACCATAGCTTCACCGGAGAATTTCAAGCTGAGGCCTGCAAGTTAGCTACTGATTTTCTCAAAACCGACTTCTAAACGCAAAAAGCAGACTAATCGTTAGCCTGCTTTTTATCTGCGCTTAAAATCATGTTCAGTCCGAAAAACATAATTTGTCTCCGTACTGGCTTCTGGGATGTACTTAAAACCAAAATCGTTAAATGTACGTAGCGTATCTAAGTCATGTACTTGGGTTTCAGCTAAGAATTGGGTCATGGCTCCTCGTGCCATCTTGGCATGTACGCCAACCGTTTTCCATTGTCCTGCTTTTCGTTCCTCAAAATCGATCGTAATCATTTTACGCGAACCATGCACATATGGGAAGACCATTTTCGAATATTCTTTTGACGCAAGATTGATTACCAAGTCGTCATCCTTAAACACTAAATCAGCAGCTCTGTCTCCCCAAAAATGATACAAATTGCTGTCCTTGTAGCCAAGCAGCTTATTTTTTACTTCCAAGCGATATGGACTAACACCATCAAAAGGACGCAAAACTCCATATAAACCTGATAAAATACATACATGGTCTTGTAGATACTGCAATGCCGGCTTGGTCATGACATCAGCTGCCATATATTGATATTGAATTCCTTGATAGGCAATGACTGCTGGCGTTAAATTGTCGGTAAAACTAAAGGCTTCCAGCTGTCGTTGGCCTTCAGCTACGATCTTATCGCTTGCTACCCAAATTTTTTGCAGTTGGTCATGCGTGCAACTTTTTAAATGCTTTAACAAAATTTCAGCTTCAGGTATTAATTGTGGCGTTGATAGCACCGGAAAAGCTTCGCGCTCAACTATCATTTTTTTCGCCGGTGAGATAATTATTTTCACAAAAGTGCTCCTTTAAGTTAGAATTATTTCTAGTTCACAATAGAGAGGACCCTATTATCATGAATCCAGATTTTGCAATCATTTTAAATTTCGACTTACAGCAAACTAATAAGTTCGATGCTGATCTGTTAGTTAAAACTGCTCGTAACATTGGTGTTCGCGCTGTTAGTGGCAGCGAAGCTTTAGCAGCAGCTTGCCAAAAATATACTATTGCTTTAATTGCTGATCCTGAGGGCGTACACTTGAATTCATTTGCCTCAGTTATCGATGAATTAGTTGCCAACCGTTTCGAAGGAAAAACTACTATTATTGATATTCCTGTCAACGAAGATGGCACTTTTTCTGAAGCTAGCCAAGAACTTTTTGCCGAACTTAACGATTGGATGCATATGTTCGGTCATGCCCTCAACGAAGGCGAAATTAGCAATCTTGTAAGTGATCATGGTCACATTTTAAAGAATCGCCATGCTAATTACCAAGAATATGTTTTCTTAAAAACACCATTACCAGAAACAATTACTGTTACGGGCCTTGAGCAAGCACCAGCTCGGGTCGATTGGATAGAAAATCGAGTAGAGCAAGCCTTCACTTTTGAAGATGGCAAGTTAATGATTACTTTAATTGCACCTGATCGCGAATTTTCTTGGAACGTTTTACGTATCCAAGCCCACCGTCCAGAAGATGATTTGGGCGAAACTAAGTTTTAAGCAGAATTAGCTAAAAAAGCTAGTTCTGCTTTTTTGCTTGATAATAAGCTAAAAAGCCAGCTGCTTCATGTTGCAGACTGCTTTCATCATTTACTTGTGAAAGCTTATAACCAACAAAATATGGCGAAGCATTAAAACGAGTAATATATTTAGCGCAAATGCCACCATCAGGACGAGGATAGAAAAATAAGTTGTAGGAATCGAACCGTCCATGATAGAGTTTTTCTAAGACATAGCCAGCACCAGCTTGAATCCAATCTGACCAAAGATCAAGATCCGTTAATTCTAGGGCATTGATATTCAATTCAATATATCCTTGAACCGGATGCTCAGCAATATTAACTTCAACTTGCGGTGAACTAAATAAAGTCAAGCCTTCAAAATTGTTAGCATGAAGATATTTGTAGCCATCTTCATGTTCTAATCCGACCAGTTGCATGTGGGGATGAACTAAAGAGCCTCCAGAATGGGGACCATAATTTTTATACCATAGAACTGTCTGGTATTTTTGACTGGCTACCATATCTAAATAGCAATCAGTCGCAAACCGCATTAAGTGATGTAACTGCTCTTGATCATAGATCCGCAAATCACCCAAATGGTCACTTGATTCGATCAATACTGTCTGCACCGTGTCACGCAAAGTTGGAAACTTATTATGAAGCCAAATACATTCCCCTTCTTGACGATAAATATCAGTCAAGTCCTCTGGATAACAAAAAGGACACCTAGTTTTAGGTTTATCTTTGCGATAAGAATGGGGTTTATTTTTAGCAACCTGCAATTCAAATACTAATGGATCATTATTCATATTTTTCCTTCTTTAAATCAAATTACTTTTACCTTAGCCAATTTTACCGATAAAATCCAGTATCTTGTTTGTTAACTAAATCGCCCTTCTTTACTATTCCCTTTACAGATGATAAGCTAAAAGTTACTAGAAAAATATCCACAAGTAACATTCACAGCACCAAGGACTGAGTTTATGGAATCAAGAAGAAGCATTCGTAAGCGGAAAAACAACCGCAATAGTATAATTTTAGTCTTAATCGGTTTAGTTTTAGCATTAGGTTTAATTTTCGGAGTGGTTGCTCACAATCGAAAAGTTAGAAATGAAGCAGCAGCACGCAAATTTGCTGTTACTCACTTCAACCCTAACGTTACAATCTATGGCGTCAAAGTTGGCAATTTAACAGTCGCTAAAGCTACAGCTAAGATCAACCAAAAAGCAAAAAACACTGCTGAATTGGTGAATAATAAGATAGTATTATCACGCAACAATAAACAACCTACCATTAGTAAGGCTGAGGTACAAAAGTACTTTAAATTGCAACACACTACTAGTCCAAATAATAAATCTTACAATTACCAATCAGAAGCTTTATCTACTGCCAAGGCAAGGCTTAATGCCTTAAGTAAGGCTAGTTTAAAATTTACAGTCGCTGGCAATAGCTATGATTTAAAGGCAAGTGAGCTAGTTTCGCATGCTGGCTACCAAAATGGTAAGATCCAATATTACGACGTTAAGAAGTTAACTGCTAAATTGAATCAAATCGACAAAGAAAATACTACCCTTAAAAAGAGCTATAAGTTTACTGTCCCATCAGGAAAATCAGTTAATGGTAAAACAATTACCGTTAAAAATGAAAGCTATGGCTGGGGCGTTTACGTTAAAAAGGCAAGAGAAGCTGTTGAAGCAGCTTTTGCTAATGGCACAAAAGAATTAAAAGGTGAAAATTACCTTTACGGTTTAGGCTACAGCACTTATCCACATGGCTACGGCGAAAAGAATCATGGCATTGGTGAAAACTACATCGTAGTTTCTTTGAAGAAACAAGAGTTGTGGATCGTTCGCAAAGGCGTAGTTGCTGTTCATCTAACTGACGTCGTAACGGGTACGATAACTGGAGACAAAACCGATCGGACTCCAACTGGTGTTTGGTACATTCACTATAAGGAATCTCCAAGCGTTTTGCGTGGTTACAATGATGACGGTTCAAAATATGCTTCCAAAGTGCAATATTGGATGCCATTCACTTTGAGCGGATGTGGCTTACACGATGCAAGCTGGCGGACTGATTGGTCAAAAACAGCTTACCTCAAAGGTGGATCACATGGCTGTGTTAACATTAAGCCAAGTGAAATCAAGAGCGTTTGGAACAATGTAATTAAAAATGAACCTGTAATTGTATATTAAAAGAGACGAGCTACGGCTCGTCTCTTTTTATGCTGTAATTAATCGATTCCTGCCATCAAAGCGTGAATTCTCTTACTTAAAATCATCATGATTACTCCGAAGATCACGCTAACTAAGCCGACAATCAAGAAATACTGAGTTTCCGTATTAGCAGAATAGTATTTTACGATCTGCGAGTTAATTGCTTGCCCTGTCGCATCAGCTAAGAACCACATACTCATCATTTGTGATTGGAAAGCTTTCGGTGCTAACTTCGTCGTAACTGACAAACCAATTGGTGATATCAGCATTTCTGCGATTTCGACAATAAACCAAGAACCAACTAGCCAAAATGGGCTAACCCGGCCATCAGTACCGTGAAGCATCCCCGGCAAAGCCATCCAAGCATAAGACAAACCAGCAAAAACTAAACCGATTGCAAACTTACTTGGCGCAGTTGGCTGTTTTTTCCAGTGACCCCAAAGCCAAACAAAGACTGGTGTCAAAATCATAATGAAAACTGGGTTCAAAGTCTGGAAGTTAGCGGCCGCAAAATGCCATGAACCAATATGTAATACTGTTCTTTGTTCCGCAAATAGCGCTAAAACAACCGAACCTGATTCTTCAATTCCCCAGAAAATTGCTGCAGCAATAAACAGAGGGATGTAAGCTAACACCCGTGAACGTTCAACCTTGGTAACTTTGTCGCTGTGAAGCATGATTACAAAGTAGTAAATTGGGATAGCAATCGCCAAAATCGTAATCAATGAAATAATGTTGTTAATGTTAAGTTGGCCCAACATAAACATCACAATTAAAATAATTGCTAATAAGACTATTGCAATTAACGTCTTTTTGATAATTGCTTGTAGTTCTTCATGGCTGATTGGATCATTTGCCTTGTTGCTGTCGGTAGCCAAGTACTTTTTACCACCGCGATAATACTGAATTAAGCCAAAAAGCATTCCAATTGCTGCTAAAGAAAAACCAGCATGGAAATTAGTCTCTGTGCCAAAGGCGTGGAAGCCAAAGCCATCCGCAGCCCAAGGAACTAACCAAGGGGCAATCGCAGAACCTAGATTGATACCGAAGACGAACATGCTAAAACCAGCATCACGGCGACGATCCTCCGGACTATAAAGCCCTCCTACCATATCTGATACGTTAGGTTTAAGCAACCCGGTTCCGGCAACAATCAATGCAATTGAGCCATATAAAGCTCCGGTACCCAATGGCAGCGACAAAACAATATGGCCGAACATGATCAAAATACCACCGATAAAGACAGTCTTGCGTGAACCCCAGATTCGGTCTGAAAGCCAGCCACCTACAGTACTTGAAAGATAAACTAACGAACCATAAATGGCCATAATTGAAGCGGCGGTAACTTCATTCATCCCTAATCCGCCTTTATTGACTGCATAATACATGTAGAAGAGTAGGATTGCTCTCATACCGTAATAACTGAAACGTTCCCACATTTCAGTAAAGAATAAAGTTGATAAGCCTTTAGGTTGCCCAAAAAAAGCCGTATCATCACCTTTTTGTTTCATAAAACTTCCTTCCTAATGTTTTTTAGAACACAATTAATTATTTTAAGGTTTTTTATCAACTTTAGTCAAATTGAGGCAAGAAAAAATCCCTAAGTGCGCTATTACTTAAGGATTTATTTTTTAATTTGTTTAAGCTACCGTAATACTTTATGCACAAATGGCACTATTTTTGACGACGATCTGTTGTAATCGTGACTATCTCATCACCAAGCTTAACTTGGTAGTTCTGCTTGCTCAATAATTGACCATAAGAAATGCAGTACAAGATATAATTCTTGCTAACCATCGTAACGTAATTTGCTTTAAATGGTAGCTGTAAAATTTCTGCTACAATGGCATCAACATCTTCAACCTCACCGATGTAATTGAACGAAATATTCATACTTTTCCATTTCTGATCTAATTCAGGTAAGTATTGTAAATTTTTACCGATTGCATTAAAGATGCAATATCGATAATCGATTCCTTGGGTATAGATATTTAGCAATGCTTTATAGCTATTGCTAAAATGAGCCAAACTATCTTGTTCACAGACCTGCCAAGGCAAGGTAGCATGGATATCACCAATCACATTATTAGCATCAAAACCAGTAAAATTTCTAATATTCAATGCGATTTTACCAGTGATTTTATGCATTTCATGATCTTGCATCATAGCTTGTGAAAGTAAGTAAATTCCTCTAGTGTATACCTGATCTGTGGTCTTAGCTGGACAAGCAAATTTAGTAATATACACGCCAGCATCTTCTTTTGCTAGTTGCAAGCCAGACTCGGTTTCAGGAATCAAATTAATTGCGTCTCTTATATCCGTCTTTTTATTAGTTTTTCGGATAAAATCCATGAAACGTGCGTATGAACTTGGTTTAATTTCTTCAAGCGCTGAATTTTGCTGATATAAGTCAACAAACAATTGTCTAAATTTATTAGATGATGAAGCATCAAGTGTATGATGGGAAAATACAATCTCTAGCTGGCATCTATTTAAATTAAAAATCAAACAATATATTGGTCTTCCCTGTTTAGCATACAGTACTTGTTCCAAATCATTCTTAGAAAAGCCATTCAAACAAACAAAAGTAATTGGACAAATATTAGTTGCCTTTTGGAAGTACAATCTACCTTGATCGTCTTGAAACCAAGCAAAAGTTAACAAATCGATTTTTGACGCTAACCCTATAAAAATCTTTCTGATTTTTTCTATTTCTTGGTAATTGATTGCTGGCAAGGCGATGCGTAACCGATCGAATGAGGTTTTTCCTTGCAAAAATAAGCTTTGCTGAGTAGACGAAGCTGTAATTTTTTCTTGCTCATATTGACTTGCAAAATTATCAACTAGGATTTTAAAATTCAGCAATTCTGCTTTGGTTGCCTGTTGGTCTACTTGAAGATCATCTGTCTTTAGCCACTTTTTATGTTTAATAAAATCAGCTAAACGTTCAGCTGTGGTCAATAATGCTAGTTGCTCATCATTGATGTGAACTGAAAAAGTATGCTCTACTTCAATAATAAACCGAACTAAATCAAGAGAATCTAGCTGTGATGTCTCGTTAACATGATATTTAGTCAATAAACTTTGAAGTTTATCTAAAACCCTCTCATCGTCATTAGATGGAGCTTGATAATAATAGCGATCAATCATTGCTTTGACATCAATTTTTCGATTATATGTATATAAAAATTGCTTCACCTTAACAATGATTGGATTTAAATATGTTGGTATCTTTTCCCGAATTTGTTCTTCTTTATTATGATCGCTAAGATAAAAAACATAGATTCTGCCATATTGAAACTTAACAATTACAGATTTGATTCCAGAAATTTTTGCAACTATGGTTTGAATTTCACCTAACTCAATCCGAATGCCATTAACTTGTACCTGGTCATCTTCTCTTTCTAAGAAAATCAATTCACCGTTAGAGTCTGTGGTAACATTATCGCCAGTCTTATAGTATCGCTGACCTTGGATAAATACGAAACTAGCATCATTTTTAATTGGATCCAAAAGATAGCCTTGAGTTAGACCATTACCTCCAATATATAATTCACCAGTTTTTGCCTGGTGACTCTTATTTACTACTAGGACTTTCGCACCATGAAAAGGATTACCAATTGGTACATATTTTGTTTCATTTCCCGTTACTTGATGATAAGTTGCATAGACTGTAGTTTCCGTCGGACCATATAAATTGAACACTTTACATCCCTGAGCAATAGAAGGACGTAATTTCTTAGCTAAACTAATTGGGAATGACTCGCCTGCAACCATAAGAAATTTAAGTTTACTAAATACTGTCGGTCCGGCAATATCAATTAGAGCTTCGGCAAAAGATGGCGATAATGAAAGATGAGTTATTTGTTCTTGCTCAATTAGCTTAGGAATCAATCTGATACTTTCGGATTTAGATGGGCTTGTGGGCAAACAGACTAACTGTGCACCTGCAACAACTGGCGATAAAATTTCAGTTAACGAGACATCGAAGGAATATGGTGTAGAAAATAAGAATTTAGTTTTATCATTAACGTCGATTAATGAATACAGCTTTGTCAGAATCCACTTGATATTACCTTCTGTTAAAAAAACTTTTTTAGGTATTCCTGTACTACCTGATGTAGAAAGAATATATGCAGTTTTATTAAAAGAAGGTTTAAATTCATAGCTAAATTTGGTTTCTTTATTCAACAAATTTATTTGTAAAATTTCTTTATCTTTAAGGTCTACAGAAAAATCTGCGATCAAGGTATTCCACTCAACTTCTTTAACACGAGCTATCGCTTCAGATAATTTTAAAGCTGATACTAATGGCATGGGTATTTTGTTAGATAGCCAAATACCCATAATTGTCGGTAAGACAAATCTAGTATCTTGTAAGTAAAACGGTACTATCTGCTTAGACCCATCATGATCTAATTTGCTAGCAATTTGATTGGCAACATTTTGAACTTCCTGATAAGAATAATTTTGTTTTTTAGACTTAACAGCAATTCTATCGGGATAATCTCTTACACGCTGGATAAATTTATCAATAATAAACATTTTGCACTCACCTTTCTGCTCGATCTGATCCTAATAAGTAGCTAGATAAAATATCGATACCACTATTTTCTAAACTTCTTTCCAAGTATTGCAATAATTAAAAATGAGTTATAATTGTTTTCACCAATTTTGTTGTTTGTTAATAATAGTCTTATTTTCACAAAAGTCAATATTAAATTGAAGGTGATTCAATGCCAAACCCTAAAGAAAAATTAAGTCCTGTTGAACGCATAAACGCTGGTAAAGTTACCATTAGCAATGGGGTTTCCAAATTTGGTGATGTATTATTTGATTACGTAAATTCAGCATTCTTGTCATCAATACCTGGTGGTGGTTTTTGGTTATCTTTATACCAAGGTAGTGAAGTATTCATTAGTGTTTTCTTTAATTTTTGGGGAGGTGCACTTTCCGATAGTAGCAACAGAAAACAAATAATCTTTCGCTGTGACTTGATTAGTGGGATTATTTGTCTTCTCTTAGCAATTTTCATTCCTCAAGCATTATTTATTTATGCAATCATTGTCATTAACATTGCTTTGGCGATCATTACCTCTTTCCGCAGCCCGGCTTATAAAGCAGTTTTTAGAGAAATCGTCTACAAAGAACATATCAATAAAGTTAATTCTATTTTGGAAATTAACAAAGAAGTTATCCAAATTGCTGGTCCAAGTGCTGCCTTAATCATTGCCAATATCTTTGGTAATAGAGTCGCTTTGATCTTAGACGCTATTTCTTTTTTATCTCAGGGCTACTTATTAGAAAACTAGAACTTCTAAAAAATCCACCAGAAAAGAAGAACAGGAAAAATACTTTCTTACAGGTTAAAGAAGGTTTCCAATATATTCTGACTAATCGTCAAATATTAACGATTATTATTTTTGCAAGTATCGTGAATTTTATCATTGCCGGTTACAACTTAATCTTGCCATTTTCTTCTTACGCTTTCACAGGTACTACTTTCAAAGCATATGCAACATTTTTAACAGCCGAAACCATTGGTGGTTTAATCGGTGCCTCAATTTCAACATTCATTAAAAAAGAACCAACAACAAATAAGCTACTCTTCCTAATTATCCTATGTGGCATTTCTTTACTTCCTACCGAGTTGGTATTTCGACTCTCCCATTCCATAATCCTCGTAGCAATTCCAATTGCTCTATTCAATTTATGTTTGTCGATCTTTAATATTCAGTTTATGACTTTTGTCCAAACAAAAACTGACTTAAATTACATCGGTAGAGTCTTTGGCATTATTTTTTCTGTTGCCATCTTATTTATGCCATTTGGTACTTTCTTCTTTCAACGAATTTTCAACTTAAAGAATCCATTAAACTATTTGATTCTTGGTCTCGCACTAATCGTTATATCTTTGATTACGATGCTTCTAAATATTATTCTCTCAACTACCACTAAGGCTGAATAAGTCGACATCGCTTTACCTATAGTTAAGCTTTTATCTTTAGTAAAAAAGCAAAAGTCGCTGGGAAATAATTACCTCTTAGATACTAAAAATCGATCAATCTGATTCTCAATTCGAGTTCGATTGATCGGTTTTTAGTCTATTTTTATAAAATCAGGATGTAACTTAAGCTTCTTGCAGAGAGTCGTTTTTTGCTTCTGAGATGAATTGCTTTAACTCATCATCAGAGAAATACTGCCCATACTTATTCTTTACTTTAAGAAAAATGGTTTTGTCGTCGAGGGATAAATCAATAAGTACTTCAATTAAATTCTTAACCCCTGCGCGAGTTGCAATTTTCTCGCCAATCTCTTTGCCTCGCTTTTCGCCATCTTCGCGACCGCTAATTCTGGCATCCATGATCTTCATCTCATAGTCCATGATATCTGCCCTCCTGTCTTGATTGAGTTCTTTGATCCGCTTTTGAGCCCAAATAAAGTGTTCATTTAGACTGACTTCTTCATTGTTCATCAACTTCGCTAGCTCCTTGAGTTCCTCGCTTTCGCCAGTAAAGTCGCCTTTTGAATTAATGATAACCTTAGTAGCGCCGTCAATCAACTCTAATGCATGATCTTTCGTATCAATCGTTTTAAAGAAGTGAACGGCGCGATTATCAACCTTTGAAAAAGCTTCGGACGGATCAAACGAACACAAGAAGATGATGAAAGTATCAGGCAATTCAGAATAATCATGACCTGGCTTAAGAACCTTGTACGCAATGATAATTAGTGGCCAAGCGTACAATTACAACGTAGCCACGCATAATCAAAGACTTTAATTGTAAAAGCACTTGGTTATGTTCAGTATAGCAGTCAGGTCTAAAAATATAAAGGCTCGACTGCTGTTTGTCATGCAATAATATTGAAAAACAAAGGTCTATATCCTCCAACCGTTTCAAATATTAATAAGACTGATCAAAAATAATTGCTTAAAATGCCTAATAATACTTGATTTTGGGTAGAAAATAACCCCCTAATATATAAATACGCAAAAAATCCAAAAATTTACTTTTTTTCTTGAAAAAGATAGCAGAAATTCGCTGAAAATTATTCACCTTTTAGATACTGAAAAACGATCAATCTGATTCTCAATACGAATTGGATTGACCGTTTTTTATCTATTTATTCTATTTGATCATCTGGAAAAATGCTATAAGCTAGCTGCTACAGCCTTGTTAACCGCATCTTTTTCACTTTCAATCAAGTCAACGCGAGCAGCGATAAACTTGATATCCATCTTAATTTCACGAGTAAGCATTGCATCAGACAATTTTGGTTCGAAGAAAGTCTTAAATTCTTCTAAACGCTTAGCGGTTCTGAATTGACGAGCTACAACTGTAATGTAAGTAGCAAATTCCATGTCGCCACCGATCTTTTCATCAAGCCAGCCCCATTCTTCACGAAGCCAAGTCCAAGCTGCTTCTTCACTAGCATGGTTAGCAAGCATTCCTGAGAACCAAGCACGAAGGTCTTGTGGCTTAACTACATCTGCGTCCTTGAAGTAACCAATGATCTTAGCAATTTCAGCTTCATCCTTAGTCTTAGTAATAGCAGCGCGCAAGTCTTGTTTGTATGAAGCATCTGAAGTCTTCTTGTACTCAGCAACTAATTGATCAATCAAACCAGCAGCTGCAAAGTTCTTAACTTCATTCATTAATACAAAGGCACGAACATCAGCATTTAAGCTGTACAAGTCATCTTTGTGAGCTTCAAACAATTCATGAGCTTCCTTAACTGAGCTTGCATTATCAGCATAAATGCTTGCAGCTAAAACATCTTGACGAACTTGTTGATCATCATCGCTGTCGCTAGCCTTAACTTCCCAACCCAAGCGTGCAACTTGGTTAGCTGAAAGTTTATCGTACAACTTCTTCAAGTTCTTTTCTTCATCGCTGTCAACTTCAACAAATTGACGCAACTTAGCTGCAGTAGTGTACAAAGCATCGATTACTAAACCTGACCTGTCATCAGCCAACTTAGTCAACAAAGGCACGATTTCTGCATATGAAGCTTGTCTACCATCAGCAAGTAATCGCAAGTCTTGCAATAATTGCAACTTAGCAATTGGATCAAGTTCAGTGATATTAGCTAAAATATCCTTCATTAAAGTATCGTCATATTTAACAATAAAGTGTGAGCTGTTGCCAACATTCAACCGTAAAGCTTCACCTGCTTGCTTACGCAAGGTTTCATAGTCGCCAAGATCAAGTTCAGTTTCTGACATAATTTGTGGTGCTTCAAAGTTAGCATTCAATGGAATTTCCCACTTACGACCAACTTCTTGACCTTCACCAACAAAGAATTGCTTTTGGGTCAACTTCAAATGACCATCTTCAACAAAGGCATTTACTACTGGGTAGCCTGGTTGGTTAAGCCAAGTATGCATAATTTCACCAATGTTAAGATCAGTTGCAGTTGATAATGCATCCCACAAATCATCACCAGTAGTATTACCGAACTTGTGGTGATCGAAGTAATACTTAAGACCCTTGCGCAATGCGTCATCGCCAAGCAATGCACGTACCATAACTAACATTCTTGAACCTTTAGCATAGACGATAGCAGCATCAAAAAGCGCATCGATTTCTGCTGGGTCGTTAACTTCAACGTAGACTGATTGTACGCCATCAGTTGCATCTCTAGTCAAAGCTTGAGCAGCTTCACTAGATTGGAACATTTCCCAAATATGCCAATCTGGTTCAATGGCATCAATAGCAACATATTCCATCATGTTAGCAAAACTTTCGTTAAGCCATAAGTTGTCCCACCACTTCATAGTTACTAAGTCACCGAACCATTGGTGAGCTAATTCGTGAGCAATTACAGTGGCGACCAATTTCTTCATTTGTAATGAAGTATTGTCCGGATCAAGAGTCAAGTAAGCTTCACGGTAAGTTACTAACCCCCAGTTTTCCATCGCACCAGCTGAGAAATCAGGCAAGGCTAATTGCCATGAATGTGGCAATGGATATGGCGTTTGGTAGAAGTCTTCATAGAATTCAATCGAACGCTTAGCAATATCGAGTGCAAAATCTAATTCTTTAGGTTGGTGAGCCTTAGTTGCAAAGACACCAATTTTTACGCCACTCTTAGTTTCAGTCATCTTGGATTGCAAATCACCAAAGGCAAAGGCTACCAAGTAACTGGACATGCGAACCGTTTCTTCAAAATAGTGAACGCCATCTTCAACCTTAACTTCAGGCATGTTAGCAAGCGCAATTTCACCCTCTTCTTCATCCCACTTAAGAGCTAAAGTAAAGGTTGCTTTGGCTTCAGGTTCATCAATGCTTGGGAAGGCTTGGCGCGCAAAAGTAGTTTCAAATTGCGTACCGATAATTTGCTTCTTTACACCATCAAGTTCGTAATATGATGGATAAATTCCCATCATAGTATCAGTCAATGGCGCAGAGTAAGCAATCTCTAAAGTAGTTTTACCAGCTTGAGGCAATTCGATCTTGATCACTTCGTCAGCATCGATTACTTCAAATGGTACGTCTTGACCATCAGCTTTAACTGTGCTAATAGTCATATACTTTTCATTAACAAACACAGTCGTTGCTTGAGCTTCACCAGTAATCTTAGAAGTACCAGTAATTAACTTTTCGCCACGGTTAACATCAATAAACAAATCATAGTGTTCTGGATGAAAAGTTTCATAAATACGTTTAACAGCCATAAAAATCCTCCTATTAGCTATCTAATTTATCTAATTTTAACAAAAAAATCCTAATATTACATTAAAAAAGCCCTTTCGCAACAGTTTGTAAGAGCTACGTTCTTGTTTTGTAACATGGATGAAACATTATGCATGTACTATTATCCTTGTCAAATGAAGAAATAAATTTTTTACAGGGAATGAGAATTTTGAATAATTTTAAATCTACCATAGTTAAATTTGTACTTGCTTTCGTACTTGTCTTTACTGCTGCTGTTGCAGTCGAAAGCTTTTCAACTAACACGAATACTAATAATACTGTTCAAGCAGCTAAACGTAAGATGTCAAAAGCTGAAAGAGCTGCTAAATATTGGATCGCTATGCGCGAATCAGGCGGTAGCTACTACGCAAGAAACGGCGTTTGTTACGGTCGTTACCAATTGAACATTGCTTATTTACACGGCAATTTATCACCAGCCAACCAAGAAAGAACTGCCGACAGATATGTTTACGGTCGTTATGGTTCATGGGTTAACGCAAAGAGATTTTGGTTAGCTCATCATTGGTACTAAAAATCATCAAATTCCCCGCATAAAAATACCGGTTAGGATAATCGTTCCTAGCCGGTATTTATTTTTATTCGAAATTATCTTTCTTTACAAAGCGATAAAAAGCAATTGCTGTTACAACGAGGGCACAAAGAATTGCAACATAAGCCATCGGTCCAATCGTAATAGCCTGACTAGCGGCATCTTGTGACAATTGGTTTTGAACGGCATACTCTAGCAGCCATTTTTTCATTAATCTTGGAGTCATACCAAAGCTGATCAACGAAACGATTGAAGCCAATAAGCTCACATTGCGTGAATATGGTTCTCTAAAAAATTGCGCTAAGACACATAATGCCGGTGCAATCATCAACAGTAACACCCACATGACAATATTGCGTCCTGCCCCTGAACTCATCATCTGGGCACTATTAGTCGCATAGCGATACGAGCCCCATAATTGTCCACCAGTGAGCGTATTTAACAAACTCAAGAAATAGCTACCTTGTTGACCATAGAATCCGTGACTGGAAAGCATATTTTCGATAACCTGTAAACTATCAGTCGAACCTGCTGAAGAAAAATTTACTGTTACTACTTGTTTCATATAAGTCGACAAGAACATTAAGATTGAGCCCCCAAATTGAAGTGAACGCAACATGCTTAGCTTTCTTGATGCCTTCAATTTGAATTCGATGCTCAGCACTTGATCAGGATGGTGACTGCGAGCGATCACATAAATTCCTACTGCAACTACCACAGCAAGAACAACCAAGCCCCACCACAATTTACTCATTGCTAAAAAAATCGCTAAAACAATAATCGCCACTGAAACATATGGACGATCTGAAAAAATCTTCCAAAAATTCAAATTGGCATGTACATAATCGAATCTCGATCCAGTTAAACGATTAAGTTGATAGCTTGCATTGGTTCCTGACCGGCTACCATTGCCTTTTTGATAGCGCTGATTTCCCGAGCGCATCATACTTTCTTTAGCTTTTTGACTTCTCATCCGATATTCACGCCGTGACATGTGTGTCATATTAATCCCCTTTCTCGTGGGTTTATCCTATCACACTTTTAAAAAGCCGAAGCATTTTTTCACAAAAACTAATAAAGATTTTACATATCCCGTAATCGCTAAATTATTGTGCTACAATAAACTATACATAATCGGAGGTTAATATGGCAAAAACAAACCAACTATCGGCAGCCTGGTATAAAGCGTTCTATGTTTTATGGTTAGGCTGCTTTATTACGGGAATGGGCTACTCAATGACCATGCCCTTCATTTCATTATTTATCGCTGATTTAGGTAATTATAGTAAATTGCAAATCAACCTATATTCAGGCTTAGCATTCGCAATGACTTTCGTTGCCCAAGCAATCGTTTCACCTTATTGGGGAAATCTGGCTGATCGAAAGGGACGAAAGTTAATGTGTATGCGGGCTTCTGGCGTTATGGCTCTAACCATTACTCTTACTGGATTAGCGCCTAACGCTTTATATATCGTTATTATGCGTTTCATTCAAGGAGCATTTTCTGGATATATCAACAATGCAACAGCACTGATGGCAAGCGAAACTCCTCATCAAAAAAGTGGCTGGGTTATGAGTCAAATGATGACTGCCGGTACTGCTGGAAACCTTGTTGGTCCACTACTTGGTGGGGCACTCTCTAGCTTTTTTGGCAATCTTCTTGGAGGCGCATGGGGCTATCGTATCCCTTTCTTTATCACGGGAGCCTTGATGTTCATCGTCTTCTTAAGTACGACCTTTTTGGTTTATGAAGACTTCAAACCAATCTCTCGTGAAAAGATGAAACCGATGAAAGACATTATGGCAGGCTTGCCCAGCTTGAAATTAATTGTAGCAATGTTTATTACCACAATGATCGTTCAAGCTTCAACGCTTTCAATTGATCC
Organism: Lactobacillus gigeriorum DSM 23908 = CRBIP 24.85; assembly: GCF_000296855.1. Lineage (GTDB taxonomy): Bacteria > Bacillota > Bacilli > Lactobacillales > Lactobacillaceae > Lactobacillus > Lactobacillus gigeriorum. The sequence continues at coordinate 80,843 of NZ_CAKC01000086.1, forward strand.
AATTGTTTCGCTATATGTAAAATCGCTCATGCCTCATAGCAACAATATTGCTTTTGTAGCTGGAATTGTGGCTGCGACTCCGGGACTAGGGACCTTGCTTGCGGCCTCAAAGATTGGACACAAGATGGATGAAGTTGGTCCCTTAAAGGTGTTAAAAATCGGCTTGATCACAGGCTTCATACTATTCATCCCGATGGCACTAACTAACTCGCCTTGGACCTTAGCTAGCTTACGATTTTTGTTGGGAATGGCAAGTGCAGGGATGATGCCTGCTGCTCAAGCAGTTTTAACTTTGAATACTCCTGCAGAAAGTTTTGGACGCATCTTTAGCTATAATCAATCTTTCCAAGCTTCTGGCGCTATGCTGGGATCAATGCTTGGTTCCACTATTTCTGGTATTTTCGACTACGCAACCATCTTTTGGATTACCGGATTGACGCTTTTAATCAATTTTGTAATTGTAGTAGCGCTTGGTAAAAATAGTCAAAAATAGTCTTAGCTATATAAAAACGCTTGTTAATTACGTCTTAAGAACGTTGATTAACAAGCGTTTTTTATTGCCTTGAATTGTCAAATCAAGTGCGAAAAAGATCGAATCAAAACGATTCAATTTAAAAATATCCGACCTTCAAAATGTCAATGACTTAACTTAATGACATCTATTGTTGGATTGATCATAAATGTTTTACTTTTCCGAGCCTTGAAAAAGCTTGGGGTGCGATTGCTTGAATCGCTTATAGTCTTTTTGAAATTGCGGTTCATAGCTTATTTCATACATTATCGCCATACAGAGATTGCATAAAATCGTCTACGTTATCAAAACTTGGCGAATCGTCAGGAATCAATCCAGCTTCTTTTGCATCGGCTAAAAGCATAGCTTTTCTAGTGGTCTCATTAGGGATTTCAGTAAAAATGTCGAATGGAATCTTCTTCTGCATAACCAGTTGCTTAGCAGCCATTACAAAATAAGTATTCATAGTAATTCCAATCGAATCAAGATTTTTTTGAAGATCCTTTTTTAGGTTTTCGTCTAAACGAATTGTAGTAATAGATGTCGACATAAAAATCACCTTTCCTTTTAAGCGATATCATATAGTGGGATAGAGCTCATGACTGTTTTAGTTGATTTACAACTCTATTCAATCCTTCTAAAAATTGAACTCCAATCGAGCCTTTGCCTGCACGTTCTATTACGCGTTTATCGATCTCAATAAGCGTTAGTTTATTAAGGTAATACATTATTTTTCCTCTAGCTCTTTCATAAGATCTCCGCGTTCTTGATAAAAATCATCCATAAATTTATCTAATGAGGGATCGACAGCTTCAAGCTTTTTAAATATAATTTTACCGGCATTAGGTTCGATTATCTTTTTAAATACAGTATTTTGATCAGCGTTTAATACTTTTTTATCTTTACTAGTGACTCTAAAAACCCAAGAATTGCCAGATTTAAACATTCTAGTTTCGTCTTTTAGTACTTCATCGGTATTCATATTGTCTTCCTTTATGTAATTACATAAAAGAACAAATATAATTAAAGTATCTATGATATTTTGTACATAAAAATAGCTCAGCAGTACAACCTATTTGTGTCCTCTGAGCTATTTGTCATTTCATAGATTAATTACCGGCTTTCTCTTGGTCGCTAAAGAATGTTTGGTAAATATCATCGTTTAATTCTTTAGTATTTGCCAGCAGAAAAACATACGTGGCATCTTCAATTGTTTCATCGAAAAAGTAACATTTAAATAAATACCCCTTGTTTGCGATCTCTTCATCAAAAAAATCTTTATATCTTTGGGGCATTTCTTTATACGACGTAGGCTCTAAAATTGACCAGTCACTAAAAGTCGGCGTCATAAGCTTTAGCCATTCTTTGAAATCTTCACGATTTTTGACAGTATGTATTTCAGATTCAAAAATATTATTGATTTGTAAAAATAAATAATTTAATTCACCAGGAAATTTTTGGGTTCGCAATCGCTGAGATTTCAGTAAGAAATTAACAAGCCAGCGCTTATATTTACCAGATAGTTTACGCTTGCCAAATTCAAGTCCTTGAACAAAGAAAAAATCTGTTTCTTCTAGATTGTTTAATAAATTTTCAAAATAAACAATATCATTACGCCATTTACGTTTTAATCCTCGAATTTTTGTTAAACCTGCCATAAATATTACTTTCTTAAAATCTTACCTTCTTTGGTTAAGCTTGCTAATCTTTTATTAGTTTTTGAATCCTTTAATTTCCAATAGCTTCCGCCATGCCCATTAGTGTGAGAGCTATCTCTTTCTATTTGCATGTTATTAACCTGCTAAAAAGCTTTGTTGATTATATTTCACAACAAAGCTTTTTAATTAGCTGAACTGTAGCGCTTAGTTCCCTTTTTCCAAACCCACTTGGAAAATAGATACAGTCCTGCTAGAAACAGCACGTAATATCCCAGCATCCAATAGTTCTTCTGTCTGATAACCACCTCTTCCGGCAGGTTGCTTGCCATCAAAACCGGAACTACAAAAAGAAACAGCTGTTGGATGACCTTAGGGAAAATCTGTCGCGGTCGACTGGCCCAGCCGACTACGTCTTCAACGATTCCAGCTAAGACGCTTAAGCCGTCAAACCAGAAGTTCAATGAAATCACGATTTGATTGAGCAGAAAGATCAAGGCTGCCGTCAAAAATACCATCACGACGATTAAGAAACAATTCCAGCCGGCTATTTGCCCCTCCATCAAATAGTGCGCCATCAAGCCTCCTGACAGAAGCAAATTGAAGACGCTAGGCAGATCCAGCTCGCCCATTACTGCATACCAGTAGGAAGAAACCGGCCGCACAAAGATGTAGTCCAGCTCGCCTTCCAGAATGTCCTCTGCCAGATTTTCATGCCCGATGATGAAAAAGAGATTGTAGAGATTAGTAGCGCTGTTCATGAAGGTTATCAGAATGTAGTAGTCGTTGCTGGTCCAGCCATTGACCGAGCCATAGGAAAAATAGATTTTACCTACCAACAGCTCGATAACTAGAAAGACGGTGGCCAAAACGATCGTAATTATGCTCGTTGATCGATAAATCAAGAAAGAGAATACGCTCTGCTTCCAGATGCTTTTAAGTACTTCTTTGCTCATACGCCCACCCCTTCATACTTCTTCTGACCTTTGGCATAGATAAGGCGATAGCCAAGGTAAAATACGATCGTCCACACGACCGCTGACAAATAGTAGCTCTGTAGCTGATCTACTTTGGCAATAGCAATATTGGCAGGGATATCGGTCACCAAGGAAAAAGGATTGTACTTAAGCCAAGCATAGATCTGGCTTCCCAGCATTTTCAATGGGAAATACAGCCCGCCCAGCAAGAGATAGATCGCATATAGGCCAGATCGCAGCGGCCATAAATTAATCAGCCAAAAGGCCAAGCTGCCAGTAATCATCATCAAATTGAAAAACATGATTGAGGCAACTAAGACGTATAAAAATAACGAAAGGATTATACCGGCTGACAAATGCATTGCCAATACGGCGACAAGATAAACTGCCAATAAGGGCAGCTGCCCTCCTAAAAATTGCAGGTACAGGTGGCCATACAAAGATACCGGTCTAGTCAGATAAAACGACAGCTTGCCCGATTTAATCAAATTTGCCAAGCTAAAAGCCGGCGAGATCGAAAACAGCAAGCTCAAGAGGTTGGTAATAATCAGATATTGACTGATGCTTGAGAGATCGCTTTTTTGACCGTCGCCAATCCATTGCCACATCCAAAGCGTAACCAGCAGACTCAGAGCTTGAGTGGCAAGCTTGATTAGATAGTTGGCGCGGAACACCAAGCCGGATTTTATTCCCAGATGCATGATCGAAAGATATTTTTTAAGAGTTTTCATTTTTATAAATCTCCAAAATCAATTCTTCTAATGATATTCCTTCCCGGGAAACTTCTATTAGTTCGTCGGCTTTGACCTTGTTCAAAACTGCGGTCAATTTTGCTTCTGGAATCCTTGCTTGAACCGTTTTTTCAGCGCTTAGATACTTCACGTTGAAAAACTTTTGCTTCGATACGTCGATCGGCAATTTATCAAGCGAATCGTTAAAGATCAGGCTGCCTTTGGAGACAATCATCAATCTCTGGGCCAACGCTTCGATATCTCTTACATTATGCGAGGTAATGATGATCGTAGTTTGATGAAGCCAATTTTCCTGACGCAGGAATTTATAGATGTTCTCCTGCGCCACTAAGTCCAAGCCGATGGTCGGCTCGTCAAGGAAAAGATACTTAGGACTATGGATGAGCGCACACATTAAATCGCATTTCACTCTTTGACCCAGCGAAAGCTTTCTTACCGGTCGATAAATGATTTCCTTGGCATCCAGCATCGTTGCTAGATCCGTTAAGCGACGCTGGAATCGATCCTTGGGCAGCTCGTAAATGCTGGCCAGCATGTTTAGCGTATCGATGGCCGGCAAGTCCCACGACAATTGCGACTTTTGCCCGAACAAGACCCCGATGTCTTTTAAGAACGCTTTTTCTTTCTTATCCGGCTGAAAGCCTCCTACCCGCACTTGACCGCTGCTAGGCGAAATTATTCCGGTCAGTAGCTTGATCAAAGTGGTTTTCCCAGCACCGTTTGGTCCAATTAAGCCAACGATTTCTCCTGAATCGATCGTCAGATTGAACTGCTTTAACGCAGGAATCTCAATTTTTTTGCGGTGAAACAAATCATTGATGCTTCCTTTCAATCCTGGCCTTTTTTCAAAAGAAACGTAGTTGAAATTAACCCCTTTTAGTTCAATCATTCTCCTGCCTCCTTTTTGAAAAATGATTGAGTTAATTTTATATCTTTTTAATTTTTTGTCAAAGGGGTTCATGTAAAATAAATGACTTTTTCGATATTTCTTTAATAGATAGTCTTTTATTAGCAATGATTTATCAATAAATAGGTATAACGGTTCATTTTGTTATCGGGATAATTATTAAAATTGTTATTCAATATTTCCTGCTAGCTTTATAAAATTAATTAATCTAATTAATATTAAGTAAATATAGCAATTATCATGTTATGAAAGAAATCAAAATTCTCATGCTTACTGAAAATTTTGTATCTTTATTCAATAACTCGGTTAGTACTACTATTTTCAACTACTATTCGTGCAATAATGTAAATTAGTGTATAGATTATAGCTAGAATGATTACTGATATCGCCAAGTAAACGACGTTTTCAAAGTACAAATATCCCACACCAAGAAATCCAGTAATTGCAATAACTAGTGCAGAATACCAATGCAAATTCTTTTTTAAAATAATCTGGAACAGCAAAACATAGCTCTTATACAAGAAAAAAGTCGCTGAAAAAATGCCTGTTAACAAGATGAGCAGAAAAATATCTGTAATAGCTAGATAGACTTCACTGACAAAGATCACACTACCCAATCCATAAAAGCATATTTCCATATGGGAGGGAACAGTCTGCCTGTGATTAAAAATTTGAATGCTTTCAATCCAATATAAGCAAAGGAACAGAAACATAATAAGGCTAAAAATACTTTCAGATTGACAAATAAAAACAACAAAATAAGTAAGACTAAAGGTAGTCTTAGAAAGTTGATCCAATAGTTGAGTTTTCGATTACGAATCCATTTTTCAGTTGTATCATTCAAATTAATCACTTCCTTAATTTGTTAACATTATCAATTAAATATATTTATTTTTATCACCTTGTCAATAAAAAATCCCCATTAGCGGGGATTCGTATAAGCAATTAATTTTTTGTACGGTCAAAATGCTTTCTTAACTTAGAGTCTATGAAACTACCTAAGCCAATAGCAACATAGTATAACGTTACCAAATATAGTTTTAGCAAGAAGAAAAACCAATAGTTATTCCACTCCCAAGATGTTGGATAGAATAGAAGTAATAATGGTAAAAAATACATGATTGCTAAAGCTATTTTCCCAGCTAAGGTATTAGCCTTAAAATTTAAATGCTTGTAGTTTACCAACTTAAAAATTATGTAAAGTAGGATAATTACTCCTACAACAAAAAAAATAGTTTTAACATCTCACTCACACTTTCTGATGAGCAAACCAACATTGGTAAAACAGATGGTATCCAAATTTCAGCTAATTAACCTTGATATCACCATCGGAAGTTGATGCGCGTAAAACATTGCGACTATTAATCTTTCGTTTAACTAGCCCTGAATCAGTATTAGTCATGTAAGTCCCCTTAAACCTGATATCACCATTATTAGTTGCTAAGTAATATCCTGTAGCATTAGTGCCATTGACGCTAATATCACCATCTGACGTCGAAATATCAAATCCTGACTTGGATTTCAAATTTAACAATTTAACATCCCCGTCAGCACTATCAATCTTGCCTTTATTGACATCCAAGTGTCTAATCGTTACATCACCATCAGCAGTATTAATCATCACTTGTTCTGTGCTAAGTTCATCAATATCCACATCCCCATCTGCGCTTCTAATGGTTAAAGCTGACAATCGTTTATTGGGAACGTAAATAATAACCGTCGGTTCTTCTTCAACATGAATTCCCACCTTATTTGAGCTATAAACCTTTAACTCCGATCCCCTTACTTTAGCAACGATTCTTCCCTTCTTAGCACCATGGTAGACCACTTCTGGTTTACTTGCACTACGAATCTCTACATCAGCATCATCGAGATTAACATCGATTTTGTCAAAAGTTTTAGTTGTCAATGTCTTATTAACTACCGGCTCACTCGCTGGCGTCTTCACAACTACGCTACCACAAGCTGTTAATGCAATACTCGCTCCTGCAATCATTGTTATCGACGTTATTAGTTTCCAAATGCTTTTCATAAAAATCTCCATCCTAAAATCTCACTTACTATAACCATTATACAATGTTTAAATCTCAAGAATGTAACCGTTTAAGTAAGATTTACCAAAATCTTGTGGTAGCTTATATTCCTGGTTAAACATATCAATCAAAGCATGGAAATTCTGATAATTGCGTAACGTGAAATCTGATAATTTTCCTTCAATTAATGTTTTTGCTTGGTCATAAGACAACTTATCTAAACTGTAACCCAAACAAGTAAATAACCGCCGTGCATAGACGTCTACTACAAATTCACCTTTATTCAAGGCATACATCAAAATCACATCTGCGGTTTCCGGTCCGATTCCTTTAAGACTAAGGATTTCTTTTCGAAGCTGGTCTTTGGGCATCATTGTCATTTGTTCCAGATCAAAATTATAGCTAGCAAAGTAGGTCGCTAAGCTTTTAAGGGTTTGTGCTTTTCGCGTGTAAAAACCAGCTGATTTAATCGCTTGCTCTGGTTCCTTGTTGGTAAGTGCTAAAATCTTTGTTGGTAAAAAACCAGTTGCATGATCCAAATCTACCATCGCTTTAGCCACATTTTTCCAATTAGTATTCTGTATCAAAACCGTCGACCAAATTATTTCCCAATCGCTTCGTCCCGGCCACCAACCATTAGGATTTTGCGCTTGATACATTATTTCATAGAGTTCATTGAGCGTAATCTTGGTCATTATACTTCTGCCTTTCTTTAGATCCGTTTACTTTAAACTTTATTTTGCCGATAAAACTTCCTTGCGCAAAAAATACCCCATGCACTTGCATGAGGTATCAATAGCATAAGCAAATATTAGACTAACCCTTGTCCGCACCAGCAGTAATACCGTTAACGTAGAACTTTTGCATGAAGACGAACAAGATCGTAATAGGAATCGCAATAATTACACACCCTGCAACAAATTGTGCGAAGTAAGCCGTAGCGTTACCTTTAGCAGTGTGCACCATGTTGTACAAACCATAGGCAATCGTGTAATCTTTAGCATTTCCAGAAGTTGAAAGGATAATTCCTGAGAAAATGAAGTCAGTCCATGGACCGATAAATGCAGTCAAAGCGGTGTAAACAATCATTGGCTTGGATAGGGGTAAACCAATATGCCAGAATACTTGCCACTTAGTCGCACCATCAATTTCGGCAGCTTCGTCAATTGCTCTTGGCATCGTATCAAAGAATCCTTTGGCAACATAGAATCCTAAGCCGGCTCCACCTACATAGACAAGAAGCAAACCACCTAAGTTAAGCATGTTCAAGCCTTTTAAGATGTAGTATAGAGCAATCATTGACATGAAGCCTGGGAACATCCCCAAAACCAAAGCAATTTGTAAGAATGGCTTTCTCATCTTAAAGCGCAATCTTGAAAGCACATATGCCACTGTGATCGTTAAGAAAGTCGAAATCACCATTGAAGCAAGAGAAATAATTAAAGTATTAATAATCCAGTTGGCAAATGGGTATTGGGGATTGGTAAAGATCCCAATATAGTTTTGCAATGTGAATTGTTCCGGCCAGAAAGTCGAAACGAATCCCGTATCGTTATATGAAAAACTAGCTAAGACGATCCAGACAATTGGTAAAATCCAGATAATCGCTAAAAGGATTAACAAGATATACCGAAAGATTAGTGAGAGCCGTCTCTGATTGGTGTAAGACTTCATGTTTTAGCCCTCCTTGAAAGCATTAGTACGTCTATATGCAATCAATGATACAGTCGCACTGATAATAAAGATTAAGATACCTAGAACAGCTGATGCGTTGTAACGTTGTTCCTGACCGAAAGTCAAGTTATATAACCACGTTACCAATAAGTCCGTTGATCCCGCACCGTTGTAGTTATTGTTCATCGGCGCACCACCCGTTAACAAGAAGATAACGTTAAAGTTATTGATGTTACCAATAAATTGTTGAATCAATGATGGTGCCATTACGAATAAGATTTGTGGGAACGTAATTGAACGGAAGATTTGTACGGCATTAGCACCATCGATTCTTGCAGCTTCAATTTGATCTTGAGGCAAGTTTTGAATAATCGCAGTTGAAACTAACATTGAAACCGGGATACCGATCCACATATTAACAATAATAACCGTAATTCTTGCCACTAAAGGCGAAGCTTGGTTATCAATGAAATGGATTGGATGTGAGATTAAGCCAATGCTCTGTAAAATACCATTCAAAGCACCTTGGTAGTCAAGGAATTGGGCCATCATCAATAAGGAAACGAATTGTGGGACAGCCCAAACAATTACGAAGACCGTTCTCCAGAATCCCTTGTGCTTGATTCCCTTTGATTCAATCAATAGAGCAAGCAAGACCCCAAAGAAGAAGGTCGTTACGGTAGCTGCTACCGCCCAAATCAATGTCCAACCTAAGACTGGGAAGAAAGTTCCTGCCAAGTCACCACTAAGCACGTTACCAAAGGCTTGGAAGCCAGTCCATGAAAAGGCGATTGGATGTTGCCGGTCATAGTTGGTAAAGGCCATGGAAATCATGAAGACTGTTGGCAAAATCGTAAAGAACAAAATTCCGATCAATGGCAAAGCCATCAAGGTAGCGTGTAATTTACTATCAAACAAGCTTGCCAATTCTTCCATATTTGTTGGAATGTGTTCGCCATCACGTTTTAAGACATAATTATGTCTTGTTGAACGTAAGTTAACGATGTAAAGGTAAATCATTCCAATACATAAAATGATTGCTAACACGCCAAATAATAGGATTAAAACGGAATTTGACGGTTGTTTAGTTACATAAACTCCTTGTGCAGCATCATAAACAACTTTTTTGGTCTTAATAGTACCTAAAGTAGATAAGATACTCAAAGCTGAGATTCCACTAAAGATAAACCAACAAATGAAAATAATTTCTGAAAGTAGAAAGGCTAGTCCTTTAACCCATTGCTTGTTGGCTAAGGCATTGCTACCCATAATAATAAACGATAATTTAGTAGCGATATCCCCTTTAGTCCAGACCTCTCGATAAGTTGCTTTAGGAGCCACATGCTTTTTCTTATTAAACATAACTTCTCCCCTTCTTAAGCGAAAAGGTTGGACTAGCAACGACCAACCTTTGCTTATGCTTTAAAAGTTACTATTTCTTTTCGATATTCTTAGCAAATTTTTCAAGTTGAGCCTTGTATTGTACAGGCTTAATCTTGCCATCGTAAGCACCACTGATCAATGGAGCAGCACCATTCCAGAAGGCTGCCATTTGTGGAAGCTTAGGCATCAATACTGAGTGGTTACCCATTTCGATAACAGCTTCAGCAACTGCATCGTTCTTAACTTCGCTTGATTCTACAGCTGACTTAAGTACAGGAATTTGACCAGCTTCTTTGTGAGCGATCAATTGTGACTTCTTGTTAGTAATGAAGGCAGCTAAGTCTGAAGCAGCTTTAGCGCTCTTAGTGTGTGAGTTAATTGCGAAGCCTTCGATACCAAGGAATGCTTGCATTTGAACTTTCTTACCACCAACGTTAATCATTGGGTACTTAGCAACTGCAAAGTTCTTGCCTAAGATCTTCTTGATGTTAGCAGCGTTCCAAGGTCCGTCCAAGATAGCTTGAGCGTTACCCTTCTTCAATTGGTTCAAAGCGTTTGAAGTTTGCATAACGCCCTTGTTGTTCTTTTGAGCAGCGAACCACTTCAAACCGTTGATACCACCTTCAGAGTTGATAGTTGAACCCTTAAGGTCTTCACCGTTGTCACCATATAACTTAGTACCTGCTGAGAAGAATACTGGGTACATTACGTAAGCGTTAGTGAAGTCAGTAGCAACTACACCCTTCTTAGTTAAAGTATCCCAATCCTTAACGTCTTCTGCAGAAAGCTTAGACTTGTTGTAGTAAATAGTTTGTGCTTGTTGTGCGTATGGGAATGCGTAAACCTTACCCTTCCAAGTTACACCTTGAGCAGCAACATCAACATAGTTAGCTTGGATATCTTTAGTAGCTGCTGGTGAAAGTGGGTTAATGTAACCTGCTTCAGCCATTTGTCCTAATTGGTCGTTAGGAACTTCGAAAACATCGGCAGCCTTTGATGGGTCCTTACCAACATCAGTCTTAGCGTTAGCAGATCCGTTTGGACTTTGAGTTACGCGAACCTTAATGTTCTTGTTCTTCTTCATAAATTCTTGAGCAATGTTCTTGTAGTAAGGAACTTGTTCAGTATCTACCCAAAGAGTTAAGTTAGCTTTTTCATTGCTAGTGCTCTTAGATGATGATGAATCTGATGAACCGTTTGAGCAAGCTGCAAGTGAAAGTGCTGCTAATGCTGCGGTACTACCTAATGCTAATTTTTTCCAAATTTTCATAAATATTTCCTCCTAAAAATTAACACATAAATTCTTACTCTTACCTTTGCAGTTTCATTCTGCGACTTGTAAGCCTTAATTAATTGCAATTAGTTAACAATTGCCATCGTAGTATCTTTGTCAAAGAAGTGCGCCTTGTTAACATCAAAGCCCATCTTCACTTTGTCGCCAGGCGTGTGATAATCACGTGCGTTCACAATAGCCACAAATTCTGTTCCACCAACTCTTTGGTAAAGCTGGATCGTTGAACCAAGAAGTTCAGATACCACAACTTCTGATTCAATTACAGCATCAGGCCAAGTTTCAAGGAAAGCTTCTTCTGAGTGAATGTCTTCTGGACGAATACCGAAGACTAAATCCTTGTCAGCGTAGCCTTTTTCTTCTAATAGCTTGGCTTTACCAGCTGGGATAGCAATGTTTAATCCCTTGCCGTCAGAAATGCGACCATCTTTATAGTGAACGTTAAAGAAGTTCATTTGTGGCGATCCAATAAAGCCGGCGACGAACATGTTAACCGGTTTGTTGTAAACCTCAAGTGGACTACCAATTTGTTGGACTTTACCAACTGACATAACAACTACTCGGTCAGCCAAAGTCATGGCTTCAGTCTGGTCGTGAGTTACGTAGATGGTAGTAGTTCCCAATCTTTGATGTAATTTAGCAATTTCGGCACGCATGGAAACCCGCAACTTGGCATCCAAGTTTGACAAAGGTTCGTCCATCAAGAAGATTGGTGCATCACGAACAATCGCTCTACCCAAAGCAACACGCTGTCTTTGACCACCAGACAATTCACCTGGCTTTTTATCAAGATAATCTTCCAAGCCCAAAATCTTGGCTGCATGCTTAACACGTTCATCAATATCGCTCTTGCTGTAGTGACGAAGTTTCAAGCCGAAAGCCATGTTATCATAAATCGTCATGTGTGGATACAAGGCATAGTTCTGGAAAACCATCGCAATATTACGGTCCTTTGGTGCCACATCGTTCATTACTTTGTGGTCGATTTCCAAAGTTCCTTCACTAATATCCTCCAAGCCAGCGATCATTCTAAGTGTGGTTGACTTACCACATCCTGAAGGTCCTACGAAAACGATAAATTCTTTTTCTTTGATATGTAAGTCAAAGTCGTTAACTGAGTTTTTGTCGTTTCCTGGATACTTTTTGTAGATATGATTTAAATCTACTTCTACCATCTTTTCCCCTACTTTCTCTACTTTTTGTTAAAAGCTGCTTCGATCTCAGCTAGCTTCAAGTCAGCCGTTGTTGCTACCAAGTAATCCGCATCTTTTAATAAAGTTGCGCTACCAATTCCTACGGCAAACTGCTTAGCTGCCTTGATAGCAGCCACGCCAGCAGCAGCATCTTCAAAACTGATTACTTCATCAGCTTCAAATCCCAGCAATTCTTGAGCCTTTACATAAATTTCAGGATCTGGTTTACCTTTGCTCAAGCTAGCAGGATCAACAATTGCATCGAACTCACCCATAATTCCCAACTTATTTAGAATTTTTGGAGCATTTTTAGAAGCAGAAGCAATCGCCATCTTTAAGCCTTGTGCTTTAGCATCTGCCAATAATTCTGGAATTCCTGGCAAAATATCGTCAGGAGTCATCGTTTCAACTTGTTCAAGAAACTTTTCGTTCTTTTCAGCTGCAAACTTTTCTTTTTCAGCTTCAGAATATTTAGTTTCTTGCCCGCCATCTTTCAAGATTAATTCCAATGAATCCATTCTTGAAAGACCACGCAAGCCATCTAATTGGTCAGCTGTTAAATCGATCCCCAACTCTTTAGCTAAGTTATTCCAAGCACCTAAGTGAAACTTGGCTGAGTTAGTTAAAACTCCATCAAGATCAAAAATTAAACCTTTAAGCATTTACTGTCTTACCTTCCTCAAGTTCAAACTCTTGACCATTTACTTTAACTGTCAAATTTTCACCAGCAATTAAAGTTAAATGACTGCCAGTTTGATCAACTTTTACTTCAATTAAGCGATCGCGATAGTTGATCTTAAAGCTGTATTCGGTCCAGTTGTCAGGAATGAATGGTTTGAAGCTCAACTCATCGTTGTTGTACCGCATTCCTGCAAAGCCTTGAACAATTGCCAGCCATGAACCACTCATTGAAGTGATATGTAAACCGTCGACCGTATCGTTGTTGTAGTTATCAAGGTCTAGACGTGCAGTTCTTTGATACAATTCAACGGCCTTTTCCTTCTTGCCCAATTCAGCAGCTAAGATTGAATGGATACATGGACTTAGTGAACTTTCGTGAACTGTCAAAGGTTCATAGAAATCAAAGTTCTTTTCCTTTTGTTCCATCGTATATTGGTCGTTCAAGAAGTAAATTCCTTGCAAAACATCAGCCTGTTTAATAAATGGCGAGCGAAGAATCTTATCCCATGACCAATGCTGGTTGATTGGACGTTCTTCAGCTGGAATTGAACTTACTGGGCGAATATCTTTGTCTAAGAAATCATCTTGTTGTAAGAAAATTCCTAAGTCTTTGTCTTCGCCTAAGTAAATGTTGTCGACAATGTCTTGCCACTTTGCCTTTTCTTCTTCAGTAACATTGACCCGTTTTTGGGCTGCTTCAGTTGCTTTAGGCAAACGTTCCAAGGTGTATTTCAACAGCCATCTTGCCATCGTGCTTGTAAACCAGTTGTTATTTACGTTGTTTTCGTATTCATTTGGTCCCGTTACACCGTGCATGACATATTTGTTGCGCCATTTAGAGAAGTGAACTCGATCAGCCCAGAAACGAGCCGTTCCTACTAGGACGTCCATCCCTTCATCTTTAACGTATGATTCATCACCGGTGTAGTTGGTGTATTGGTAGATAGCAAATGGGATATCGGCATTACGGTGAATTTCTTCAAAAGTAATTTCCCATTCGTTGTGACATTCAACTCCAGTAAAGGTAACCATTGGGAACAAAGCACCAGCTAAACCTTGTTGTTTAGCATTGTGGTAAGCTCCGTCAAGTTGATCATGACGATATTGCAACAAAGCTTTAGTAACTTCTGGTCTAGTAACACAGAGATACATTGGTACAATGTAAGCTTCTGTATCCCAGTAAGTAGCACCACCATACTTTTCACCAGTAAAGCCCTTAGGACCAACATTCAAACGCTTATCTTCACCATAGTAGGTCATGAACAATTGCAAAATATTGAAGCGAATACCTTGTTGAGCTGCTTCATCGCCACTAATTACAACATCACTCTTGTCCCAACGCTTCTTCCAAGCAGCCGTATGATCAGCTAAGTTTTCTTCAAAAGTCTTACTTTGTAATTGCGTCATCAAGTCGGTTGCCTTGGCTTTTTGGTCGGCATCAGCAACGTCGCGACTAGTTACAACAATGACATCCTTTTCAAGTTCATAGCTTTCGCCTTCTGCTAAAGCAACTGTTAACTTTTCGGCTAATTCTGCACTTGCACTAGTTACTTCGCCTTCAACTACTTGTCCGTCATGACGTAAGCTTTCTTTTAAAAGTACCGTAAATTGTGGTGTGCCAAAGTCATTCTCCTTAGTTTTAACTTGAATACTTCTAGCTACCTTGTCTTCTTCGATTGGCAACCAGAAGCGTTCATCGTAGTTACTATCTTCGTTGACAACCGTTCCATCTAAAGTGGAGGTAAATTCGATTTTTGCCTTACCTGACAAAACTGTTGCCTTAACTTTGATCAAGGCTGCTTCTTTCAAAGTAATATGAAGGAAACGGGCAAATTCAAATCTTACTTTGACGTCTGGACCTTCATAAACAAAGCTTCTTGTTAATAAGCCTTGATGCATATCAAGAGCTAGGGCAAAATCGCTAAATTTAACTTTGGCTAAGTCTAATTGTTCACCGTTGATTTTAATTCCTAAGCCGATAAAGCTTGGGGCATTAATACTCTTACCAAAGTAATCTGGATAGCCATTTTTCCACCAGCCAACACGAGTTTTGTCTGGGAACCAGACACCTGCCAAATAGGTTCCTTGGAGACTATCGCCTGAATAGCCTTCTTCGAAGTTCCCTCTAAGACCCATGTAGTCGTTTCCAATTGCAGTCATACTTTCCTGCAAACGTTTATCTTCTTGTTTAAATTGATGAGTTACGACCTGCCAAGGGTCGATTTCAAAAATTCTTTTCATTCGTCATTCTCCATCGGATCTCTTGTTTACGGTTTCATTATGCGATAGCTGAAAACGCTTTACAATACTAAAAACCATGTTACCGGTATCAAAAATATTACAAGCAAGAAAAAAGACGCTATCAGCGTCTTTTATTTTTATTCAATTACGAAAGCAAAGCCGTTAGATTCAAGTTTTTCGGCAGTTAAGTTTTGACTTAAAACCGCTTCTCCAGAAAATTCGATGGCGTGATCTGTCGTATTAAAGTATGCACAGATAGATTCTTTACCGACTCTTTTGACTTTAATCAAGTCATTTTCTGTTACGCTCATAACAATTTCGCCATGACCTAAAGTAGCATGCTCATTTCTAAAAGCAATCAACGAATGCACCATTTCCCAAACTGGGCTGCCTTGTTTTGACCAATCCATTGGTTTACGACAGTCTGGATCATTGTCGCCACTCATTCCCATTTCAGTTCCATAATAGATACATGGGCTACCTGGTTGAACCAACATGAAGGCTAAAGCTTGCAAGGCAAGAGCTTGATTCTCACCAGCAACTGTTAAAATTCGCGCTGTATCATGTGAATCTAGCATATTCATCATTGCATGGTTAGTGTTATCACGATAAAGCATTAATTGATCAGTCAAATGTTCTACCAGATCCTTAGCAGACAAGCGCTTATGGAAGAAATGATCTTCGATTTGCAAAGTATATGGATAATTCATTACGCCACTAAACTGATCCCCATTAAGCCATGGTCGAGCTGAGTGCCAGATTTCACCTACAATGTAAAAATCAGGCTTAATAGCCACCAAAGCATCATGGAATTTTTGCCAGAAATGATGATCAACCTCGTTAGCCACGTCCAAACGCCAAGCGTCAATATCAAAGTATTTTACCCAATAAGTTGCGATGTTCAAAAGGTAGTCTTGAACTTCTGGATTGGCAGTATTCAACTTAGGCATGCTCTTTTCAAACGCAAAAGTTTCGTACGGTGCCTTACGTTTGTCAGTTGGCGCTTGATATGGTTCAACTGGGAAGGAGTTGATATGGAACCAGTCTGCAAAACGGGATTTTTCACCATTTTCAACTACATCTTGCCATTGCATTGACTCGGCACCAATATGGTTGAAAACTGCATCAAGCATGATCTTCAAACCACGCTTATGGGCTTCATTAACCAGCTTGGCAAATAAATCTTTGTCGCCAAAATGAGGATCAATTTCTAAATAGTCGATCGTGTCATATTTATGGTTGGATGGTGCTTTAAATACGGGACAGAAGTAAATGCCACTTACGCCCAATTCCTTAAGATAATCCAAATGATCAATTACCCCTTGTAAGTCACCACCATAAAAATCTTCACGTCCTGGATGGTCAGTAGCATTCCATGGCTTAACATTTTCAGGATCATTGCTCTTATCCCCGTTAGCAAAACGTTCTGGGAAGATTTGATACCAAACCGTATCCTGCACCCAACTTGGCGTTTTGGTCATATCAATTTCATGTAAATAAGGAACTTTAAAGTAAGAGCTATCTGCCAATAAATTGCTTTCGTTAAAATCAGAAAAGCCACGATCGCCATAGATCACCTTAGCTCCAGTCTGATCGGTAATTTCTAAAGTATATTTCAAGCGGTGGTATGGGGCCTGTAAAGTTGCTGCCCAGTGATCGCTAACTTGACCTTCGCCGATTTTGGTCAATTCAACCGTCCGATCGCTTTCTGTTGGCATATAGTTATCCGTATAGTGAGCAACAATTTGCTTAATATCATTCTTGGCAGTATGAACGCGAATTCTAACGTGCTCATTGTCAATTACAAAACAATCTTCACTTTCAGTGCGATGGTGAATAGCTGCTAATTGCATAAGTTTTTATACCTCTAAATTATTCTTTCGTTAAAACTACTCCTGAATACGGCATTAACGTCAGTTTGCCTTGATCTAGATAATAATTTCCAGCTACTAAAGCTTCTTGACAATAGTCTTCAGGAATGCTTATTTCTGTTTTTTCTGGGCTTAAAGAAATCGCCACAATTGCGGATTGTCCTTCTAAATCACGTTGATAGACATATGAATTATGATCCGTTGCTAACAAGTAATAGCTTCCTGCTTGGAACAATTCGGTTTGTTTCAAAGCTAAGAGTTTACGGTAGAAATTGAGCATCGATTGTGGATCTTGCTCTTCATCTTCCACATTAACGTGACCAACTGCTTGTCCCGTAAGCCATGGCGTTACTTGACTAAAGCCATTGTTGACTTCATGATTCCATGGCATTGGTCCACGAGCGGGAAGTTTATGGGTTTGACTAACCATTTGCAATGCTTCTGCTCGACTTTTGCCTGCTTTGATTGCACTAGCAACGAAATCATTGACGCTTTGTTCGTGGAATTGTGCTTCATCATCGAAGTTAAGGTTTTGCATCCCTAGTTCTTCGCCATAATAAATGACTGGAATTCCCCGCTCTAAATACATCAACATCGCCAAACTCTTAGCTTGCAGATCGCTATGAGCCACTCTAGTTCTAAGTCTTGCCATATCATGGTTATTCCAATACAAACTAGGCTGCGAAATTCCTGCTAAAGTTTGTTGCCAAACTGCTTGAGTTTGTTTAAAGGCTAACATATCTAATGGCTTTGGCTGATATTGGCTATTAAAGCTCGAATCAACCTTACTTTGATCTTCGTTGAAGTAGCGGAAAGTAATTACCGAATCCATCAACTCGTTGCGTTTAGCAGTATAATCGACTGCTAGATTTACGCTTGCACTAGCTGCTTCTCCCAGTAAAAGCGCATCTGGATAGTCTTGTTTAATCCGTTGGCAAAATGGCCGCATCCATTCTTGTACCTGTGGCAAATTTGCAAAAAATGGCTCCGCAATAACTGGAGCTGAAGAATTATCGGCAGTTGGGAAGTTCTGTCGTAAGTCAGCTTTAGCAATATGAATAAAGGCATCTAATCTTAAGCCATCAATTCCCTTTTGTAGCCAATATTCTGCAATTTCTAACATCGCATGGCGAACCTCTGAATTTTTCCAGTTAAGGTCAGGCATTCGCTTATCAAATAGATGGAAATAAAATTCGCCTGTTCCTGCCGGATCTGGTTCCCAAACACTACCGCCAAAAAAGCTTCCCCAGTTGTTAGGACGCTCATTATTTTTACCAGCAAAAATGTAATAATCACGATAGATGCTATTAGGATTATGAATGGCATCTTGAAACCATGGATGTTGATCAGACGTGTGATTGAGCACAAAATCCATAATTACCTTGATGCCTGCTTCGTGCATCTTTGCAATTAAGTTTTCCATATCTTCCATTGTTCCCATGTGTGGATCAATGGCAAAATAATTCGAAACGTCATAGCCATTGTCAACTTGTGGCGAAACAAAAACTGGATTTAGCCAAACTGCGTTAATACCTAATTTCTTTAAGTAGGGGATTCGCTCTGTAATCCCATTAAGATCACCAATACCATCATTATTTGAGTCTTGGAAGGACTTGGGATAAATCTGATAGATGATCGCATTATCATACCAATGTGCCATAATCTTTTCCTCCTGAAAATAAGTCTGAATGATAATGAAACTGGTTTCAAGATTTATCTGTTTGTTAGCGGTATCAAAAAAACGGATCTATTCACCACGTTTAATTAAAATGTTATGTTTTTTTAATTAAGTGTGGTATATTTATCTTGACTTAGTCACTTTAGCTACATCCCTAACTTGAAAGAATGAGGTGAAGTTTGATGTGGGGGCAAATTTATCAAAAACTTAGAAAAAAGCAAAATATCTCACAAACTGAAGCAGCCCGAGATATTTGCTCGCCAGCAGCTCTATCACGATGGGAAAATGATCAAATTGATTTAGCATTTTATAAGGTAGTATTGCTTTTGCAAAGAATCAATATTTCATTACCAGAATTTATCAACGAATGTGAATTGCCAACTGCAACTAAGACTATCGATGCGATTCAACACGCTTATCTTAAGCAAGATCTAGTTAAATTACAGCACCTTTTTAGCTTGGCAGAAAAAGTGTATCTAGAAACCCATTCGAATTATTACCTTGGTACAGCAGCAATTGCAGCTAACTACTATTTTTTCCTTACCGATAAAAATCTTTTATCTGAAAAGATGACGGTTGCCTATCGGCAACTATTTAGCAAGGTTAGTTATTTGAGCAAAAACTACATTGACTTATTTGCTCAAACTACTTTTATTCTTAATCCTGAAAAAGTATATCGGACAGCACAACGTTTATTGACTGAACTAACAACTGTTGAGGAAACCTCAATCAAATATCGTGCAATTATCATTGCCGTAATTAACAGCCTAGCACGTTTAGTCACTAGTAATTTGCCTCTAGCCCAGCGCCTACTCTCAAGCTTCCTAAAAATAGATCTTCCCCAATCATTGACCTTTATGAAAATGGAGCGGAAATTTTTGGTATTTTTACTTGAATACTGCGAAAGTAAAAGCAATACTCATGCGCTTCAGTTAATTTCGCAATATGCCGAGTTAGAACTAACTAAAGAAGCCAAAACCTTGATTACGCTGTATAAAAAGGTCGAAGCCAGAATCAAACACTGATGCGCTACAAAAAAATTATTAAAAATTTTCAGATCTGCAAGATTTTAATATTTGTTCTGGATAACCAGCTAAAATAAGAACTATAAAGCACATTTGCTTTATGATCGTTGTTTTATTGTTACATAGAAAGAAGGTCTCAGTATGACACCAAAACTTAAATACCTTCTTGCTGTACTGGTTGCTTTATTACTAATCGCCGGTGTTTGGCTGGTTTACGATAACTATCCAACAGTTCCCTTTTCCATGCAAAACCATGCTTTAGAAACTTACAGTCCTGAACACAGTGATGGTTTTAGCGAAAATCACTTAGGTGCACATGTAATCATCGCCTTTACCAAAAATCGGGTCACTATTATCAACGATGCATCAATTATCGATAACCCCGATCTAGTTAAAAAAACTAAATTTAAGAAAACTGCTACTGCTCGAGCAATTTATTCGGCGATAACAGGAAGAACAGACTTTAAAAAGGCCAACACCAATCTAGGCAAAGACCTCGGTCATGCTTTTGTAAGTCGCTCTAAAAACAAAATAGTACTTAAAAATCGAAAGCTTACTTTAACTTTTACCCGAGCTAAAGATGGTAACTGGGTTACCCCAGATGGTACTATCTGGTTTCTACATAAGTAAGACAAAAAAAGCTTGATAACCCTATTAATACAGGTTATCAAGCTTTTTTGATGCTTAGCTTATCTAGTTGATCCCCTTCTAATTAAAGTTGGTTCAAGCAACACCTCTCCTTGAGGTGAACCAGATTGAGCAATTTTCTGAAGCAACATCGTTGCTAGTAATTCTCCCATCTTAAAAATTGGTTGTCTAATCGTTGTCAATTTAGGATTAGCTACCTGATCTAAAAAGACGCCATCGAAGCCAATAACGCCAAAATCTTCTGGAACTCGCGCCCCTTCAGCTTGCAATTGCCGTTCTACCCCGATTGCAATTCGATCACTGGCACAAATAAAGCACGTATCTTTTTTAAATTCTGCAAAATGTTCTTCAATTAACTTCTGGGCTGCATGGCTATGATTGCTGATGCGATAAATTTGCGGAATCAATTGATGCTTTTGCGACGTATTAATGTAGCCAGCTTCTCGTGAATACTCAAATGGCTCTTTTAAATCGATCCCAATAAAAATGATGCGTTTATATAACCGCGATAAAGCATATTCTGTCGCTAGCTTTACCCCTTTTTGATTATCAGTATCAACAAAATCAAACCCACGATGATTTTCGCCAAATAAAATGAATGGCTTCTTTAAATCATCAAACATTTCATAATCGCTACTTCTTGCTCCAGTAATCAAGTAGCCATCTGTTCGTCCTTCTTCGATCTGCGTCCGATCTGTTACTAATTGCAAGGCATATTGCTTTTTAGTCAATTCACGTGCAACGCCAAAAATCAGGTTCATATAATAAGGTTCAGTAGTATCAATATCTTCAAAAGTAATAAACTTAACCACATTAGTTCGATTATTAACTAAAGCCTGCGCAATTGAATTTGGATGATAATCTAACTGCGCCATAGCATTTTCCACTAGGCTCCGTAGTTCTGGCGTTACCTGCTCTGGGTGATTGATTACCCGTGAAACCGTCATTTTGGATACGTTAGCTGCTTTTGCTACATCTGAAAGTGTTACCATATTTTTTCCTATTCTAAGTATAGTGTTCTAAGACGAGCTAAGTCTTCGTGACTAAAGCCCAGCTCCTTTTTGAAAAAGTTTGCAAAATCACCCCAACCAGCTCTTATCGTTTCAGTGATTCCGAGAATAGCCGTCCCTTCGCCACGCGTTACGTTCATCTTAGCAACCATTGAAGCAATTTCGTCATTGCTTGGCAATTGCCGCTCACGAGCGAAATCATATAATTGATTCGTTAGTAAATAATCGCGAGCGATCGTATCATCTGGTACGCCTAAGGCCATCAAGATTAAGGCCGTCATCATTCCGGTTCGATCTTTGCCAGCACTACAGTGATATACTAAGCCTTCTTCTTCGGGCAAGGTTAATAACTCTTCGAAAACCTTGGCAAACTCTTTTTGGCTATGAGTATTAAGCAAGGTGTTTTGGTAAATGCGACCTATAAAATTATCTTGTAGTTCTGGTAAATGATGGAAAAATCGATATAATTTGTTGCTTGCCTTATCTTCATGCAAATTATTGGAATATAGTGGCACATCGACAAATTTAACTCCCGCCCATAAGCTGTCTGGAGCAGCATTTTTCTCGTATTCTGAGCGCAAATCACAGTCGACGCTAATCTTTCGCTTGAATAATATGACCTTATCTCTTACGCTCAAGCGACTCAATGAATCGGAACGATAAATCTTATTCCATTTAACCTGCTGACCTGATTCGGTTTGATAACCACCAATATCACGAAAGTTCAATGGCCCATCTAATGCAATAATTCTATCTTGTGTCATCTTTCTCACCTTAATAAATAACGCTTACAAAAAATTATACCTAAGATGCAACGTTTTTCAACAAAAAAAGGTGAGTCACTACTCACCATGGGCAAAGACTTCAGTTGCCTTAACTGCCCGTTTCCAACCACTATATAACTTTTCGCGTTCTTCTTCGCCCATTTTTGGTTCAAAGGCCTGTCCAATCACAAAAATGTCCTTTAATTCATCGACATTCTTCCAATAGTTAACTGCTAATCCAGCTAGGAAACATACGCCCATGCCAGTTGTTTCTAAAACTTTAGCTCGTTCGATCTTGGTCCCTAAAATATCAGCTTGGAATTGCATCAAGTAATTATTGTTTGATGCCCCGCCATCGACACGCAAAATTGGAATTTTAATCCCTGAATCGATCTGCATCGTATCAACAACATCCCTGGTCTGGTAAGCTAATGATTGTAAGGTGGCTTTGATCAAATCGTAATTGCTTGTTCCACGTGTAACACCAAAAACAGAACCACGCGCTTCTGCATCCCAATATGGTGCACCTAGTCCCGTAAAGGCAGGAACTACATAAACTTCATTTTCTGACTTAGACTTCAAAGCTGCCATTTCTGATTCAGGAGCTGACTTAATCATCTTCATTGAGTCTCGAAGCCATTGAATTGCCGAACCAGCTACAAAGACCGAACCTTCCAAGGCATAGTTAACCTTGCCGTCAATTCCATAAGCGATGGTCGTCAATAAATTATGATTTGAATCAGTTGGCTCTTCTCCAGTATTCATTACAATAAATGAACCAGTACCATAGGTATTCTTAACCATTCCTGGCTTCAAAGCTAACTGACCAAATAATGCAGATTGTTGGTCACCAGCCATAGCTGCAATTGGCACTTCTCCACCAAAAAAAGTGTATGAGGTAGTGTAGCCATAAACTTCAGAGTTAGATTTGACCTCTGGCAACAAGGCTCTAGGAATATTCAACAATTTTAAGATATCTTCATCCCATTCAAGGCTATGAATGTTGAACAACATCGTTCTTGAGGCGTTAGTATAATCAGTTACATGAACCTTGCCTGCCGTTAATTTCCATAATAGCCACGTATCAATCGTACCAAACAGTAATTCGCCTTTTTCTGCTCGTTCTTGAGCACCAGGTACTTGGTCCAAGATCCATCTAATCTTAGTAGCACTGAAGTAAGGATCAATGATCAATCCAGTCTTTTGCCGAATCATTTCACTATAACCTTCGTTTTTTAATTTTTCAGCTAGATTAGTTGTTTGCCGTGATTGCCAAACAATTGCATTATAAATTGGCTTACCTGTTTCTTTATCCCAAATTACTGTCGTTTCACGTTGATTAGTAATTCCGATCGCTGCTATCTGGTCTGGTTGAATTCCTGAAGAAATAAAAGCTGTAGCAATTGTCGTTTGAACTGCTTGCCAAATTTCTTCAGCCTTGTGCTCTACCCAGCCAGGTTGTGGGAAGTATTGTGGAAACTCCCGTTGCGAAGATGCTAATTCCTTTCCGTTGTGGTCAATGATCATTGCGCGAGTTGAAGTAGTGCCTTCATCGATCGCCATAATATATTTTTCAGCCACAATCATTTCCTCCTTGTGTAAAAACGCTTTCTATCTAATTTTAATGTTTTTGGTCTATTTGTGAAAGTCTTTTACTCAAGAAAATTAACTTAGAAAATAGTTTCTATAAGTTTATTTGCTAGATTTCTGTTATCTATCCTAGTAGCATTAATTATATAATATTTACAAAGGAGGTTTTTTGATGATTCAAGAACCAATTGCAGTCACTATCGCAGGCAATGATAGCGATGGCAGTGCAGGAATGCCAGCCGACCTTCACGCTTTTTATGCTCGAAAAGTTTACGGAATGGGCTTATTAACCGCGGCTGTTGCGGGCAATACCACGGGAATTTATGCTGCCCAAATCATGCCTGTCGACTTTATTCAAAAGCAGTTCGAGGTCCTCGCTGCCGACTTTACGATTAAAGCTACTAAAACAGGAATGGTAGCCGATTCACAGGTTATGAATGTTATTGCTGATAATCTTGAAAAGTATGATTTTGGTAAAATCGTCATTGATCCTGTGATCTCAACTAAGCATGGGAATACGCTAATGGATGATGATTCTTATCAAACCTTTATCAAACGCTTAGTACCATTAGCAGAAATAATTACCCCTAATTATTATGAACAAAAGAAGCTTACCGGCTTGGAACTTAATTCACTAGCAGAAATCAAAGATGGTGCGAAAATGTTGCAAGCTATAGGCGCAAAAAACGTTCTAATGAAAGGGCGCCATGATGGTAGTGCGAATGAAGTAACCGACTGGCTGTTAACCGAAGATGGTGAATTTCATGCTTTCACTAAACCGTATTTTGCGACCGATCGGGTCAATGGGACTGGAGACACGCTTTCAGCAGTAATTGCAGCTGAACTAGCAAAAGGCACTGCTTTAATTGACAGCGTTGAAATCGCCAAGAACTTTACTTATGACGCTTTAAGTCACCCAATTGAAGTTGGTTCTAAATATGGTCCAATTAACCATTGGGCTGCCGAAAATTTATAGGGTTACAAAAAAGCTGCGATTAGCACGATCGCAGCTTTTTATGAACTATAAACCAATATGTTGCCATGGCTTCAAGTCAATTGCTGGAGTGTCCAACAAAGCTTGTTGCTCTTTAGTAAGGTATTTCTTGTTTACCACAACATCATAAACGTATTCTTTGAACCAGTCGTGGCTAGCGGTGTAGAACCCATTATGTCCCATCTTATCGCCCCATGAATTTTCGATCTTCCATTTGCGGATCTCACCATGGTCTTCATCGATCCCTACCAAGGTCATATCATGAGTAGCTGCTCCTTCGCCAGTAGCTAAGCGATCAGCCTTGCTCATTTGCGTATCAACTGCGAATAAATCATCAGTTTGATACAATTTTGGATCCATAAAACCGCTCTTGCGTTCCATTTGCTTCAAAACGTCGTTACCAAACATTACTGCTTGACCATCTTTAAGCTGAGCCATAGCCGCATGAGCCAAATCTTCAATTGGCAAATTCAAACCTACGATTGGTTGACCATCAGCAACGTTATCATAGATATCTTGGTGATAGCGTTTGTTATATTCGAAGTTAGGTGCATTCAATAACAACACATAATCATCAAACGGAAAATCGCCTAAGTATTTTTGAACGAATTGTTGTGGCGTCAAATTTTTATCTAAGTGATATACTTTCTTGTCGTCACGGAATTCTAAGTCAAACTGCTTTGGTGGCTCACCAAAAGCAACAGCAACCATCCGATAAATTTCGTTTAAGAATTGTTTCCTGACCTTTTCGGCTTCTTCAAGCTTGCCAGCTTGAACCAACTTACGTAAAACCAACGCATCTTTACGCTCTTTGCGAGCCAATGAATCATCAATGGCATTTGAGTGGTTACTGTTGAAGCTTTCTGGCATCGCATATGATGGGACTACTCCATATTTCTTAACGAGATTTACCGCCATTGGCCATAAACCACCATCTTGACCAACGAAACCCAACCATGATTGCACTTCGCGATCATCTAGCGGCTTTT
>NZ_CAKC01000085.1 GCF_000296855.1 Lactobacillus gigeriorum DSM 23908 = CRBIP 24.85
ATATTCCGGCTTAGCTCAGTTGGTAGAGCGCTTGACTGTTAATCAAGATGTCGTCAGTTCGAGTCTGACAGCCGGAGCTACGATGGTTATTATTAACCATGGAGTCTTGTCCGAGTGGCTTAAGGAGCATGATTGGAAATCATGTATACGGGCTTATACCTGTATCGAGGGTTCAAATCCCTCAGACTCCGTTGAACAGAAATGTTCAGTGACCTGGAGGATTAGCTCAGCTGGGAGAGCATCTGCCTTACAAGCAGGAGGTCACAGGTTCGAGCCCTGTATCCTCCATTTATTATCAAAATATTGTTTGGTAATAAATGTGGAATTATTTTAAAAAAGTACTTGCTTTTAGAGATGATTCCTGTATAATAATTAATGTTGTGAGATGACCCGTTGGTCAAGCGGTTAAGACACGGCCCTTTCACGGCCGTAACATGGGTTCAAATCCCGTACGGGTCACTATGGAGGATTAGCTCAGCTGGGAGAGCATCTGCCTTACAAGCAGGAGGTCACAGGTTCGAGCCCTGTATCCTCCATCGTTCAGAAGACTGCCGGTAATCGGTAGTCTTTTTTATTTTTTGAATTTGAACGAGGAAAAATATCAATAATCGGTTCAAGTCCTGATAGGATTCATTTTTATGAAGATGCCTTGTAACCGAATAGCTATGTCTATACAGGGGGACTATATTTTATGGAAAAACATTTATTTACTTCAGAATCAGTTTCTGAAGGTCATCCAGACAAAGTTGCTGATCAAATTTCAGATGCTATTTTAGATGCTATTTTGAAACAAGATCCATATGCTCACGTTGCTTGTGAAACGATTGTTACTACCGGATTAGTTTATGTTTTTGGTGAAATCACTACTCAAGCATATGTTGATGTTCAAAGTATTGTAAGAAGGACTGTTCTTAGAATTGGATATAATAGACCTGAATTAGGTTTTGATGGCAATAACTGTGCAGTATTGGTTGATATCGATGAACAATCTTCAGATATTACTGGTGGTGTTGACCATTCTCTTGAAGTTCGTGATAAAGAAGATGGCGCTGACAAACTTGACCAGATTGGTGCTGGCGATCAAGGTTTGATGTTTGGTTTTGCAATTAAAGAAACGCCTGAATTAATGCCTTTGCCAATCTCTTTAGCACATAAATTAATGAAACGTGTTGCTGATTTGCGTAAAGATGGAACGTATGAATGGCTTCGTCCAGATGCTAAGGCTCAAGTTACTGTTGAATATGATGATAATGATAAGCCTAAGCGAGTAGATACGATTGTTATTTCAACTCAAACTGATGATAAAGTTAGTAATGAAGAAATTCATCGTGCTATGGTTGAATCAGTTATTAAACATGTTGTACCTACTAAATATCTTGACGAAAATACTAAGTATTTGATTAATCCTTCCGGTCGCTTTGTTATTGGTGGTCCTAAAGGGGATTCAGGATTAACTGGTAGAAAGATCATTGTTGATACATATGGTGGCTATGCCCGTCATGGTGGTGGTGCCTTTTCAGGTAAGGATGCTACTAAAGTTGACCGGTCAGCTTCGTATGCTGCTAGGTATATAGCAAAAAATATTGTAGCTGCTGATTTAGCAAACCGATGTGAAGTTCAACTTGCATACGCTATTGGCGTTGCTAATCCAGTATCGATCATGATTGATACCGCAGGAACTGGTAAAGTTTCAGATGAATTATTAACTAAAGCCGTAAGAAAAATCTTCGATTTGCGTCCAGCTGGCATAATTGAAATGCTTAACTTGCGTGCTCCAATTTATGAACAAACTGCTGCTTATGGTCATTTTGGTAGAACCGATATTGATTTACCTTGGGAGAGAACTGATAAGGTTTCTGAATTAGTAGAGTTTGTAAAGAATAATAAATAAAAAAGGGGATAATTAAATGAAAAAAACAAACGTGTCAATTGTCACGCTTGCAATTTTTATTACTACATTCATGACAGCAATTGAAGGTACAATCGTATCAACGGCAATGCCAACTATCGTTTCAGACCTTAATGGGTTAGAAATGATGAGTTGGGTGGTATCGATTTTTCTTTTGATGACCGCTGTTTCGACCCCTTTATATGGAAAACTGGCTGATAGCATAGGTCGAAAGCCGGTTTTTTTGTTTGGAATTTTAGTCTTCGTCATTGGTTCTGCACTATGTGCCTTATCACAAAATATGGTTGAATTGATTATTTTCAGAATCATTCAAGGATTGGGGTCAGGAGCTATTCAACCAGTTGCTATCACAATCATTGCAGATATGTATCAGTTGACTAAACGTGCCAAGATGCTAGGATTAAATTCTAGTTTCTGGGGGGTTGCATCAATTATTGCACCGCTTCTTGGTGGATTTATTGTACAAAAACTATCGTGGCACTGGATCTTTTTGATCAATGTACCTTTAGGTTTAATAGCTTTTGCATTAGTGTTGATTTTTCACCATGAACCTAAACATAAGCAAAAATCTAAGCTTGATTTAAAAGGGACAGCCTCTCTGAGCATCCTTCTATTAAGTTTAATGCTTTTCTTACAAGAATTAGAAAATGGCGTGAATTGGCTATTTTTGGGACTTATGGTAGTCTTTGCAATTATCTTTGTTTTGGTTGAAAAACGTGCTGAAGATCCAATTATGCCATTACAGATTTTAGCTGATCGCGAATTTTTGGCAGTTAATTTGATTACACTAATAGTATCAGGTGTAGTAATTGGCTTTGAGTTCTATATTCCTACATGGATGCAAGGCGTTAATGGAACAAGTGCTTCAATTGCTGGATTCGCTGTCACCCCTAGTTCGTTAATGTGGATCGTGGGTTCGTTCTTTGTAGGTGGCATCTTAAGTCGCATCGGAATCAAACATACCTTTAACTTCATGCACCTGATTTTGATTCTGGCGGATATTGCCTTGCTTTTAGCGACAGTCAATACTCCATTTTGGGTATTTTGTTTAATTGCAGTTTTTAATGGCTTTGCTTTTGGTGCTATCATCACAGCTAGTCAAATTGACTCACAAATTCTAGTATCTAAAAAACAAGTTGGGATTGCGACCGGATTTAATACGTTGATGAAATATTTAGGTCAAACAATGATGATCTCGGTTTATGGAATTTTATTTAACAGCATAATTGGTAAACAAATTGCAGCTAATCACAATTTAAATCAGGCAATGATGAATAAAATTGTATCTGCAGAACAAGCTAAGGAGTTGGCAACAAATGTCATTCCGCAATTAAGAAAAATTTTATTAAGTGGACTTAAAGGCGTCTACATTGGTTCGTTAGTTGTATTGGTTATATCTTTAATGATTAATCAGATATACCGTAACCATAAATTTACCAGTGCTAGTCATAATTAAAAAAGCAACGAAATTTGATCGTTTGATCTAAATTTCGTTGCTTTTGTGTTTAACCTTTATTTTGTCGATTTAGATATAAGTGGTAAAGAATCGAGTAACCTAAAAGTACAAAAGTAATTCCTTCGATCCATCCACCAAAAACATCAGATGGGAAATGAACATGTAGGTAAATACGAGTATAACCAATAACTAATGGGAAAAGCGCCCAAATGATAATCAAGCAAGTTCTCCATCCCTTACTTTTTACCAAAAGAATTGTTAGCACAATCAATACCCCAAACAAAGCGGCACTTCCAACAGAGTGTCCCGATGGAAAGCTAAAGCCATCTGCGTATACCAGATGTTTGACACTTGGTCGAGTTCGTTGAACTGCATGTTTGATAATCCAATTATATCCATTGCTTGCAGCCATTGTCCCAGCAACAAATAGGGCATAGGCATATTTTCTAAATACAATTAGGATGATCACGATGATTACTGTCAAGATGACAATAGTACTAGTATTACCAACTTTAGTAACTATTTTTGCTAAAGCTATTTGGCTAGTATTATTGTTGTAAACCAGATTGATGATAGCCTGATCGAAATTATGGATCAAACTACTACTGCTAGAAACAAGAATAGCCCAGATTGCATAAATAGTAAAAAAGACTGAACCGATAGCCAAAGTATCATGATATTTTGGTTTTAAATCATTCACGAAAATTTTTCTCCTTGTATTTTTAACTGTTTGTGGTAAATTATAATCATAATTGTTAAGAAAATAAAGACTAGGAAGTAGTAACAAGAAAATTCTTCAGAGAGAGACTGGTTGGTGAGAAGTCTTAGAATGGAATTGTGAACTCGTCCATTTGGATTAGTCGAAGGTTTAGTATCGCCCTAAGGTACTAATAAGTGTCGCAGATAATGCGAAACCTAGGTGGTACCACGGTGATTCGTCCTATGATTTTTTAATCATAGGATTTTTTTATGGAGGTAAAAATGTACAACCACAAAGTTGTTGAAAAGAAATGGCAAAAGTACTGGGCAGAACACGAAACTTTTAAAACTGGTACTGATCCTAAGAAGAAAAACTTCTATGCATTAGATATGTTCCCATTTCCATCAGGTAAAGGACTTCATGTAGGACACCCAGAAGGTTATACTGCAACCGATATTGTTTCAAGAATGAAGCGGGCTCAAGGATATAACGTGTTACACCCTATGGGCTGGGATGCATTTGGTTTGCCAACAGAACAATATGCATTAAAAACTGGACAAGATCCAGCAGAAGTTACTGATCGTAATATCGCTAATTTCAAGCGCCAATTGAATACTTTAGGTTTTTCTTACGATTGGGATCGTGAAGTAAGAACTAGTGATCCTGGTTTCTACAAGTGGACTCAGTGGGTATTTGAACAAATGTACAAACGTGGTTTGGCATATGAAGCAGAAGTTCCTGTCAACTGGTCACCAGATTTAGGTACTGTCGTAGCTAACGAAGAAGTAGTCGATGGTAAGACTGAACGTGGGGGCTTCCCAGTATATCGTCGAAACATGCGTCAATGGATGTTAAAAATGACTGCATACGCAGACAGATTGTTGGAAGATTTGGATGACTTAGATTGGCCTGAACCAGTTAAAGAAATGCAACGCAATTGGATTGGTCGTTCAGTTGGTGCTCAAGTTACTTTCAAAGTTAAAGACAGTGATCAAACTTTTGATGTCTTTACGACGCGCCCAGATACTTTATTTGGAGTAAGCTACATTGTTCTAGCCCCAGAAAGTAAATTAGTACAAGAAATTGTAACTGATGAATACCGTGAAGCAGTTGATGCCTACATTAAGCAAATCGAATCTAAATCAGATCTTGAAAGAACTGATCTAAATAAGGATAAAACTGGTGTATTCACAGGTGCATATGCTATTAATCCAGTTAATGGTGTAGAAGTTCCAATCTGGATTTCAGATTATGTGCTCGCTAGTTACGGTACAGGTGCAGTAATGGCAGTTCCTGCTCATGATGAGCGTGATTATGAATTTGCTAAAAAATATGAATTACCACTAAAACGAGTAATCGAAGGCGGAAATCTTGAAGAAGCAGCCTTTACGGAAGACGGCATTCATATTAATTCTGAATTCTTAGATGGATTGAATGTCGAAGAAGCTAAGAAAAAGATGGTTGAATGGTTGGAAGACCACCATATTGGCCAAAAGAAAGTAAATTATAAGCTTCGTGACTGGGATTTCAGCCGTCAGCGTTATTGGGGAGAACCAATTCCTGTAATTCATTGGGAAGATGGAGAAACTACTTTAGTCCCTGAAGACGAATTACCTTTACGCTTACCACATGCTACTGATATTAAGCCATCAGGTACACCAGAAAGTCCGCTTGCTAACTTGACTGATTGGATAAATGTGGTTGACGAGAATGGTCGAAAAGGCCGTAGAGAAACCAACACTATGCCAAACTGGGCTGGATCATCTTGGTACTACTTACGTTATATTGATCCACACAATGATCAAAAGTTAGCAGATTATGATTTATTAAAGCAATGGTTGCCTGTTGATCTGTATATCGGTGGTGCTGAACACGCAGTAAGACACTTGTTGTATGCAAGATTCTGGCACAAGGTACTTTATGATTTAGGAGTAGTGCCTACAAAAGAACCATTCCAAAGATTATACAACCAAGGTTTGATTTTGAAGGATCATGACAAGATGTCTAAATCTAAGGGTAACGTTGTCAATCCAGATGATGTTATTGAAGAATATGGTGCAGACTCACTTAGAATGTACGAAATGTTCATGGGGCCTTTAGATGCATCGATTGATTGGGATGACAATGGTCCTGCTTCTACTAAGAAATTCTTAGATCGTATTTGGCGTCTGTTTGTAAATGATTTAGATTTACAAGCAATTCCTCAAGAAAAGATCGTGGCTGAAAATGATGGTGAATTAGATAAGGTTTATAATGAAACCGTCAAGAAAGTTACTGAAGACTTTGAAGACCTGCATTTCAATACCGCTATTTCACAAATGATGATTTTTGTGAATGCAGCACAAAAAGCTAAGACTATTCCGATGGAATATGCAGAAGGATTTGTGAAGTTATTAGCCCCAGTTGCTCCTCATATGATGGAAGAAATTTGGTCAATTTTTGGTCATAAAGAATCTATTTCTTACGCTCAATGGCCAACTTATGATGCTGCAAAATTAGTTGAAGCAACTGTTGAAGTTATGGTCCAAGTAAATGGTAAACTTCGTGGTAAGTTTGAAGTTGCAAAGGATACGGATAAGGAAACGCTTGAAAAAGAAGCGCTTGAAATGCCACATGTGCAAAAATTCTTAGAAGGCAAAGAAATCAAGAAAGTTATTGTTGTTCCAAATAAGATCGTAAATATTGTTGCCAAATAAGTTAAGATTTCCTAAAAATATACCTGAATATTACCAACGAAGCTGACAAATAGTTCAAACTAAGTATATATATGTTATTTTTAGGGACGACAAATGAAACGAGATAATTTGGAAGAAAATAATACCCAGAACACTTTTATTACGGGTTCTGCTTGGATGACTTTTGGGTCGATCGCTTCAAGAATACTGGGAGCATTGTATATTATTCCTTGGTATGCCTGGATGGGGCATTATGGAAATATTGCCAATGCCCTTACAGCTAGAAGTTATAATATCTACAGTATTTTTATTTTAATTTCTACAGCTGGAATACCTGGAGCCATTGCTAAACAAGTTGCCAAATATAATGCGATCAATGAATATGGGGTCGGTCGAAAGCTCTTTCATCGTGGTTTAAGCCTGATGATAATACTAGGAGTCTTGTCCGCAGCTGTAATGTACTTAGCAGCGCCGGTTTTAGCTTCTAATGGGAGTCAAAGTGATCCTAATCAAATTGCAGTAATGCGAAGTCTATCATATGCAATTCTGCTGATTCCAGTTCTAAGTATCATGCGAGGATATTTCCAAGGCTATGCTGATATGATGCCATCGGCCTTCTCGCAATTTATTGAGCAATTAGCCAGAGTGATTTGGATGTTGGCTACCGCTTTCATTATTATGCAAATGCAACACGGTTCATATGTGAATGCAGTAATTCAATCGAATTTAGCAGCTGCAGTTGGTGCAATTTTTGGAATCTTAATTTTAGCTTGGTTTTTATTGTCTCGAAAAGCTGAAATGGATCAATTAGTTGAAAATTCCAATAATGAAATTGAAGTTTCAACTAGTTCTTTATTCGTAGAGATCATCGAACAGGCTATTCCATTTATAATTATCGATGCTGGAATTCAACTGTTCTATTTGATTGATCAGTATACGTTTCATCCAATGATTGCTAAATTTGTGCTTGCGAGTTCAGATACGATTGAGGGCTGGTATGCACTATTCTCTTTAAATGCTAATAAGTTGATTATGATTATCATTTCTCTAGCAAGTGCCATGGCGGTTACGGCAATTCCTCTGTTATCTGCTGCTCATGCGACTAAAAACTATCGTAGCATTGCTAAACAAATTGGAAGCATCTTAGACCTGTTCTTATTTGTAATGATCCCAGCAGCCTTTGGTATGGCTGCAATTGCTCAACCGATATATACCGTCTTTTATGGACCGGATATTTTAGGTACTGATGTTCTATATTTATCGGCATTTACAGCAATTTCGTTAGGATTATTTACAGTGTTGATGGCAATTTTACAGGGATTATCAGAAAACTTCTTAGCGATTAAATATTTGATTCTAGGTTTGGTCATTAAAGGAATAATGCAATTTCCGATGATCTATCTGTTTAGAATCTATGGTCCGTTGATTTCGACTAATTTAGGGATGCTAGTAATTATTGCACTGACAATTAAACATTTAGAGCTTGGTTTTAATTTCAATTTGAATCGAACAAGTAGAAGATTTATTGGAATTACGGTTTTCTCTATTATCATGTTTTTAGCAGTAGAATTAGTTACCAAATTAGCTGGTAATTTCTTGTCTCCAGAACATCGAGTATCGGCCTTTATTCTAGTGATGGTTGCTGTTCTAGTTGGTGTACTAGTTTATGGCTTTTTGACGATCAAAACAGGGCTATTCCAAAAGATTCTTGGAAATAAAGCTGATCGGATATTATTAAAATTACATCTTAAGCGCTAACGTATGTTAGCGTTTTTCTTTTGAAAAAATTTTTGTTTTTCTGAGCATATTAATTTAAGAATTTAAGATAAAAGGATACAATAATTAGCAGATAAAGAAATTGTTGTTTTCTTGATCTAGATCAATTATTTTGATTTAGTTTTGAGAGATAATAATTTCAGAAATAATTGTAAATACAGGAAGGATGTCATTTTTTATGAAGAAATTAGATTCAAACAAGCTTACTCAAGCACAACAAGACTTTTTCAAGGATCATTTAGCATACTTGGCAACTGTTGATGCTAATGGTGAACCTCAAGTTGGTCCTAAGGCATCTATGCAAGTTCTTGACGAAAGTCACTTGCAATACTTAGAAAAGACCCAAGCACATGCTTACGAAAACTTATTGAATGGTTCAAAGGCTGCTGTTGTTGTTGCTGATGTTCCTACTCACACTAACGTACGTGTAAAGGGTACCGCACACGTTCACGATGGTGACGAATACGGTAAGAAGGTTGCTGAAGAAGCAGGTTTCCCAAACGCTAAGGTAGTTGTTATCGACGTTGAAGAAATCTTTGAATAATTAATTTTTTCAAGCGAAAAGAAAAATCCTTGTTCAATTAGGAACAGGGATTTTTTTAATACATTCTTACTCAACGAGGATCAAAAGAGCTTAATAAAATTACACCGATCAGCTCAATTACTAAAAATATGCTACCAATTAACCAAGTAGTCATAATAAGTCATCTTCTTTTCAAAAATACTCGAACTTTTTTACATATTCACTATATCACATTTTCGTTAATTTTGAAAGCGATTACAGAGATAGGAACGAGCCATAACAATTAGTTATTATTAGTTACTACAAATCGATATTTTTGAATTTTAAAGTTTAAAGCTAGAATAATGATAAATGTAAGTAAAGGAGAAGATTGAGATGAACAACGAACATGAAACTAAAAATAGCGTATTTGGCTTTGGCGATTTAAATGCGACCTATGCGAAATATTTTGTAGGAAATAGTTATTTGAAAGCTTTAGCAAATAGTAAGAACAGCAATGTGAATATTTCTAATGTTACCTTTGAACCAGGATGTCGTAATAATTGGCATGAACATTCAATAGTACAAATTCTGATTGCAGTTGCTGGTGAAGGGTGGTATCAAGAGCAAGGTAAAGTAGCGCGAAAATTGCTACCTGGTGACGTTGTTATTGTAGAACCGCATACCAAACATTGGCATGGAGCAAGTAACAATTCATGGTTTGCTCATTTGGCAATTATGGTTGGAGAAGGAACGACCACTTGGTTCGATGCTGTAGATGATACTCAATATTCAGATTTAACGGAATAGATTTAAGAATATATGTGTAAAAGTATTGAAAACACCAATGTAATAGTAGTTCCACGTTTCATATGAGTAAACGTATTTATTTAACTTTTGATTATTAATTATGTAAGCGCTGTGTACAACTGCAAATGGTTAAGAAAAATTAATATGATTTTGTTTCATACTATTAACGCTAAAGATTAAATTTTACTATCACATGATAATAAGCTATCATGGAATAAGGAATAAGTTTTATAAGTAAGAGGAAAGAAAATGAAGAAAAAAAAACTATTTAAAATCTTTGCAGCAGCTGTTTTTTTAGGCGTTAGTGGTACTTATGCACAAGTAAATCCAGCATATGCTGCAACTACGACAAGTAAGGCTAAGGCTGCTCCTTCAGTACAATTAGTTGTTAAGAAAAACGCGCCAATTTATACAGTCAAATACAACAAAAAGACTGGTAAAATTACTAGTCTCAAACGTGTACCTAATGCTGGTGTAAGAAGGGGCGCTAAGCTAAAAACATTCTTCTATTTAAAGAAGGGAAAAACTAAGTATTACTTCCTTGGAGTGGACTCCAATTTAAAGAAGAGCTTAGCTATTAAAGCTAGCTACGCTAAGGCTAAGAAAGTCCCATCATTGCCAGCATATTTAAAGGTAGTTTCAACACCAACCAAAGTAACGGTTGATATTCCTAAATATACAAAGGTAGTTAATGGTAAGGTTAAAGATGCGTCATATTACTACGCTATTTCTCAAGTTGCTGATGGTAAGGCTAAGTTGACTAAATCAACAGACCAAATCCCTGCCAACCAAGAAATTACAATTGCAGGGCAAACTAACTTACCATTACAAGATACACAAGGTAATAATGTGAACCTTCCAATGTATATTTTCTTGATTCCAAGACAAGATAACCTTGTTCCAGCAATTGCATTTATTCCACAATCAGTGGTTACTTTAAGTGATGTAAATGCGCAAGTACCAACAATGGAACAATTTAATTCTGACTATGGTGCTTGGCAAAAAGAAGTAGCTGAGATCATCAAAAATGCACAAGCTCAGGTACAAGCAAATAAGTAAAATCGGTTGAAAATTATAAAGTGATTGACGAGAGTCGATTGCTTTTTTGTTTGATCCACAAAATAAAAATAAGTGCTGATATATCAGCACTTATCCACAAATATATGCCCCGAAAAAGATCATTAATAATTTTATATAATGGCTAAATAGCTCTAGATTAGTATTTCTTAGTAAGATAATATCATGAAAAATCATATTATTTTTGATTTTGTCTAACATCTTGTCTAACAAGCTGTAACTCTTTATCAGGATTATCAAGATTATTTAAAACGCTAACTACATACTTATCCTGCTGAGCACTCATTTCATCTATCAAATAAGCATATTGTTCCATCGTAAAAGCTACTGATGAATGTCCTAAGCGTTTAGATATCTCATACCAGTCTACATGCATAGCGTGTAAGTAAGCCACATGGCAGTGTCTGAGGCTATGGAAATGAAAGTTCTTTTTAACAATCCCAATTTTTTTCATATTTTCTTTGAGACATTTATTTACTGCGTTGTTGCTAGGTAGTTTGCCATTTTTATGAGCAAAAATAAATTCTTGATGATTATTTTGAAGCTGATTCAAAATCTCAATTAGTGATTCGGGAATTTTTATAATTCGGACTGATGAATTATTTTTTGTCTTTTTAAGCTCATTATGGACGTAATCCCACGATTTTTGAATACGAATGGTATGGTTTATCCTATCAAGATCTGACCACTTCAGAGCCATAATTTCGCCAATTCTCATGCCGGTATATATTGCAGTAATGATTATATATTTGCTGGTAAAAGAGGGATGTAATGTATCTTTCAATTGTTTGTTTAATTGTTGAATTTCAGCAATTGAAAGGTATTCAATTTTAAGTGTTTTAGTTTCATTCCACACTGGCTGTGTTTTTCGAATGAAATTTTCAGACAAAAGACCTTCATCATATGCATCTAACACACTGGCTTTAACTAACCGGTAAGTTTTTAAAACCGTTGCTTTGGATCGGTTAGCGCCGTAATCATTCAAAAACTTTTGGAAACTAGTCCGAGTAATGGAATTAATCTTAGTTTGACCAAAATATTGTTCTAGAACTCGTCTGGTGTATTCGTATTTTCGAATAGTATTTTTTTCTAAAAGAGGTATTCTATAAATTTTGGACCATTCCCAAAAATAATCAGAGAAAACGGGATTTTGATTACTGATCTTTTTTTCTTTTTTAGCAATAGTTTGCTCAGCTTCCCACTGTTTAGCCTCAGCTTTTGTTTTGAAACCACCTTTTGTTTTGTACTGTTTCTTTTTACCCGTTTTTGTTGATGGATCTAACACGTACCAAACCATTTGAACTGTCCAAGTTTTGCCACGCTTATAAATCGACATAAATAATACCTCCATTCTAGTTACAACAATGCTAAAATAAAAAGATAAATGTTTTTTATTTAGCATGATCCACTTCTGCTAGTACAGGGGTGGATTTTTTATTTTAAATTAACGATAATACGCGTCAGTGCAACGGGCGCCCAAAATCCAAAGGGGTGTCCGCTTTTTGCTACCACCTGTTAGGGTAGTATTATTTATAAGTGTTGTATTATTATGCAACAAACAAGTTAAGTTAAAGCCTATTTCTATGGCTTGGAAGAGGCTTATTTTGTTATAATTAGATTAATGGATAGTAGGTGATACTTATGAGGCCTTTTAAACCATTTCTGAACACTTTTTATAAAATGGAAAAAGAACATAAAGAGTTTCATCATCGAGTGCAAAAAAATATGGAATTAAATAAAAAGAATCAGAAAGAACTAATCAAGCAGAATAAAGAATTAGAAGATAGGGTAAAAAAGAGATTTCTTATTCAAAATAAATAGCTATTGGGCGTATGATTGCATCGTTAGTCTTTAACAGATCCAAGGACTGAAGTGCTATTAAACCTAATCTAGGCAAGATTTCTGATATGTTTGTATTTTCAGGAAAATCGAAATCTTTTTCTTCCAATTTAGTTTGAACTCTTCCTAAAATGGTGATTTTTCTATTTTTACTGAAAGATAAAAATTTCAATTGAGTTTTATTGATTCTAAACATATCGCTGTCTGCAATCGTTAAAGCATTATTTGTCTTAATTAATGTTGTTTTTGGAAATAGGGTATTGAATACCGTATTTACTTTAGCAAATATATCAATAGAACCTTCATCGGATTCATTAGGTTTATTATTATCCGATACACTCTTAGCTAAATCCATAAGTGATGCTAGATCATCTTTTTGTCCCATAGATACAGGGTCTATTATTGTAAATTTGGAACAGAGTTCAACAAATGCTCCTTCTTCTTGCTTAGTGGTTGTTTTCAATAGTTTACTAGAATCCAATTCTTTAGTAACAATATCAATAGCATAATCATTGTAGACAGTTGTTATAGCTTCTTGAGTCATATGTACATTTGAATTTGAAGATCCTGCTTCATCTGAACTGGTTTCGCTGATATCCCCGTGGAAGCCAGCTGAAACGCCTATATTTGCATTCTTACTCTTAATTTGTTTATCTGAATTTGAACTTCCTTTCGATTCTTGAATGAGACTTTGAATAACTTGTGGAATTCCATTTTCAAATTGAGCAAGAATTGAATTTAGTTCTTGTTCATCTAAGTAGATATATTCTTTGATTGTCTTATTTTCCATAATAATTCCTTTCCAGCCACCTAAAAGGGTGGCTTTTTATTATTCAATAATGTATGCGAAGTTTTCTTTTAGGTTGCTGCATATGTAGTCGTAATAAGAGTGGGGGATAGCGTAATAATCCATAAAAGCATCAATATTAATCGTTTCAGGATCCATTTCATCGAAGTAGTAATCCATTATCATTCTGATAGCTAGTTTGTTAGCAGCAGATTCAGTTTTTATTTTAGAAAAGGAAGTATAGTAGCATATACCGGTATCACCATTAATTACGTGGGATATTTCGTGGCCTAATACTAAGGAAAGCTCTCTCGGGTCGTGCCAGTTCATGTTGATGATTATTTTTCTTCTATATGCGTCGGAAGCGGAAGGCATGTCATTAGGAAGAGGATTGCCATATTTATCAGTAAAACGTTTAACGACCTTAATTTTCAGGTCTTTAGCCAAGCTTAATAGGTAGTCAAATGTAAAATCGTCCATAGTTAATCATCCATATCCATTAAGTCTTTGATAATTTTCTTGTACTTATCAGGAACTTCTTTACCGTTGTAGTAAAGGGTATCGTCAATGTCGGGATGAGAATCATTTGGAGCGGTTGAATCGCTGTATCTAGGGTCTATTTCAGATTTATCGACGTGGAAAAAGCTAGCGAGTTTTTCAACGTTATGCTCAGAAGGCAAAGCATCCCCAGAAAAATAATTATAAAGACTAGTTTTAGGAATCTTAGTGTCTTTTATAATATCTATTTTTTTAAAGCCAGATTTATTAAGTAATCTGTTTAAATTATTGGCTATATTTTTGCGTGCTTCTATTTCTTGAGGCGTAGAAACATTTCGTCCCATAAGTATTATTCCTTTCTCCATAAAGTAATTTACAACTATATAATATCATCATTCCGTTTCAAATTGAAAAAAGTTCAAATAAAATGGAAAAAATAATTTACTTCCCTTTTAAAAAGGAATATTATACTTATGTAAGCTAAAGAAAGGAGGAAAGCAAAATTGAGAATAGAAAGGGGGTTTAAGCTTAATGGCTAAACTAAAAAAGACTTCTAAGCTCGAAATAAAGAACTTAGAAGTCACATTCAAATTTGGTTTTCCCTGGGTAATCGCACTCGAGATCAAGATTACCGCAGGGAGATCCGAATAATATAAACCAAAGAGGCTAAGCGAAAGCCTCGC
>NZ_CAKC01000084.1 GCF_000296855.1 Lactobacillus gigeriorum DSM 23908 = CRBIP 24.85
CAAATACAAGATGAAGCCAAAGCCTTATCGGACTATTCAAGTTCTAATTTTCTAAACGCGGCATCAAGTGCCTACATACTTCGATGAGAATGAAGAATAGCCGGTGAAGCTGCCTGTTTTTTCTACGGCATCGAGTGCCCAATAACCCCATGACATTAAGCGCTTCATCTTGCTTTTATTCTAAAACAAATAAAAGTGCTGGGGAGACATTCCGTCGAATGAATCCCTAACACTAGGTTAGTATGTTTTTTCTGCCGGAAAGCCACAGAATGGACAAGTGGGCTGCTTTAAAAGGGCTTCGTAGACTTTGTATTGCACTCCATTGAAGAATTTATAGAAATGGACAGAATACCATAAATATTCATCAACAGGAAAAATTATAGAGCTAATAAAGAAGTTATAGCTTTTTATTTGCGTTATGAAATGTATAGACTTGTTATCTTTGTCTCTCTATTAGATTGGTAAAAATTCAAAGGTATATGTTAAATTTCAGACATTAAATACTTAGAAAAAAGGACATATTTAGATGGATAAAAATTCTGATAGACTTACGTTAGTGCCATATTTCCCGAATGAAAAGCAGACTCTTAAATGGTACCAGGATCCTAAAATCTGTAAGCAGGTAGATAATATTGATACCGTTTATGATTTAACGAAATTACGTCGAATGTATGAATATTTGTCAGTGCATGGGTGGTGCTACTATATTCAATATCAAGGGAAATTGATTGGTGATTGTACTTTGCTAAAAGACGGTGAGATATCAATCGTGATTTGCAAAGAATATCAAAACCTGCATCTTGGTAGAAAATGTGTCGACAAATTGGTGCAGCTTGCAAGAATTCAGAAAATGACGCAAGTAAAGGCTCACATATATGACTTTAATATTCAAAGCAAAAAAATGTTTACAAGAATGGGGTTTAAAGAGCAACAACCTGACTGGTACTCTTATGATTTATAGATCAAAAATATTCATGTTACCAAGTAATTCATACAAACAATCAGTTGGTGTGATGTCAGATAAGCACTCGTATTAGAAAATAGAACAATTATACTGAAAGCTAGCCCCGTAAGTGATAGCGACCTGTGTAAATCTATTTATTAGGTTAACAGGTCGCTATTTTTCTAAAAGGCTTTATGACTAAATTAGTCTAGCTTTCTGATAATTTAATAGGGATTGGTGTTGGGCTAAGATCAAAATTTGTAGTGAGAAGATTATTGAACGTTATCTGATAATCAAAATTCTAAAAGTCGGGGTGTTTTTAGCCGAAATAAGTTAGTTTATAAAATAGTTTAAGAAATTAAGGAAGCCTGTTATATTAGGAATTGTAAAAATGAAACTTAGTTTTAAAATGATTGACTGTAAATAAAAACC
The DNA here is from genome assembly GCF_000296855.1 of Lactobacillus gigeriorum DSM 23908 = CRBIP 24.85. GTDB lineage: Bacteria > Bacillota > Bacilli > Lactobacillales > Lactobacillaceae > Lactobacillus > Lactobacillus gigeriorum. The sequence continues at coordinate 1,376 of NZ_CAKC01000084.1, forward strand.
TGAATTGTCAAATTAAGTGCAACAGTTAGGTTATGAAGAGATATATTGCTTGAAGAGTTCTTCTGCTGTCTGATATTGGAGGATTCGGCGATGTTTGCGGTTAATGGCATCAGTTGCCTGTTGAACATAAGCAGCTGACTTATCTTTCATGCTTTTGCCCTTAGGGAAGAATTGACGCAGAAGTCCATTGCAGTTCTCATTTGTGCCTCTTTCCCAAGGAGAATATGGATGAGCAAAGTAGATCTGACATCCTTTGATCTTGGTCATATCCGCAAACTCAGAACCATTGTCAAACGTAATTGATTTAAACCAATTAGGATGTCTGTCAATCTCCTTTTGAAGCAGTCTTTGACAAGTACTGGCCCGATAGTCAGGAATTTTGATAACAACCTCAAAACGAGTGGTTCTTTCAATCAGTGTCATTAAGGCAGGTTGATTTTTACGTCTGACGCCTTTAACCAAATCGCCTTCCCAGTGCAGGGGAACTTTTCTGTTTTCAACTTCTTTAGGCCGCTGTTCAATCGAATTGCCAAGATTCTTTTTATGCGGAGCATGGCCACCATGACTATGATGGCGTTTGTTTCTGCGTCTTTTAAGCTTCATTGGCAGGTCGATATTGCTTATATCCAGCAATCCTTGATCAATATAACGATAGACAGTGGGCGTGCTAGGACATGGATAATTTGGCATAATCCTGTGAAATTCACCGACAAATTCATCAATGCTGGTGGCATCAAATTTGGCTTTAAAGCGTCTGCTTAGCATTCTGAAAAAGACGGCATAGTGTTGCAGTGGATTACGCTTATAGCAGTTTCTGCGGCGCTTTTCATGATAAATTTGTGCAGTATCAGCGTAATAGTGCTCATACAAGACATAGCTGCTGTCTCTTTGCAGGACACTGCCTCGTCTAATTTCACGGCTGATAGTTGATTTATGACAGCCTACTTCTTGAGCGATAGCAGTGCAGGAGGTTATGCCAGAATCAAGCAGAGCTTGAATTTGTCCACGTTGTTCGCTGTTCAATTGATGATAATGCTTGGAAATGCTAGAATTTGAGTTGGTCATGAAGATCTTCCTTTCTTGATTTTTGGTCACTTCAAGTTTAGGTTTTCATGGCCTTTTTGTTTAACACTTAGTGTTGCACTTCAATTTTAAATCCGGGACTGTAAATAAAAATAAAAAAAGTAAAAAAAGTACTTGCAAAAGGAGAAAAAAGCGAGTAATATATTTAAATGTCGTCGGGCGACGGAAGTCGCAAGGCGAGGCGAGATGAAAAAAGTTCTTGACAAAGA
>NZ_CAKC01000083.1 GCF_000296855.1 Lactobacillus gigeriorum DSM 23908 = CRBIP 24.85
ATCCATTCTTAATTACCTCTTTGTGCTAAATTTTGTGCTACATATTTACCTAAAATGTCAGTTTCTAAGTTAATTTCATCGCCAACTTCTAACTTGGAGAGATTAGTTTCATCTTGAGTGTGGGGAATTAAACCTACTGAGAAAGTTGGTCCTTGAACATCCATGACAGTTAGACTAACGCCATTGATAGCTACGCTTCCTTGGGGAATGACTTGATTTGACAAGCGCTCAGGCAGTTCAAAGAATAATTCGATAGCATTTTCATTGATTTGCTTTTGGACTACTTTGACCGTTTGATCCACGTGTCCGGTTACGATATGGCCTTCTAATCGTGAACCGACTTGTAATGACCGTTCAATGTTAACTTGATCGCCAACATGGGCATTTTTAAAAATTGTTTTATTAAAAGTTTGGGGCATCATTGTTACTTGAAAGACATCGCCAACAATTTTTTCGGCAGTTAAACAAGTACCATTTATAGCAATTGAATCGCCAATTTCGATTGTCTTGATGACTTCGTCACTAGTGGCTACGTCCATAACGATGGTTTGATCATTGATATTTATTTGGGCGATTTTAGCATCGCCTCTTACTAATCCACTAAACATGAGTTATTTTTCCTTCAATTCGAATATTATTTGCTAGTTGTTGAAAAGATACGTCGTTAAACTTGTATGGGGATGTTGGCATAAATGCCGAAATTCCATTCTGACCCAAGAACTGCGGGGATATATATGCCAGTAGTTCATCGACCATTCCCGATTGCCAAAAGGCCTCATGGATTTTCGCCCCACCTTCGACATACACCGACTGTATCCCTGCATCAGCTAGCTGTTTAACTATATCTGAAATGTCGCCAGTCGTTTGCAACAGCTTTACGTGATCGGGAAGAGAGCTGAAGCGTTCAGGCTGCTTGGTAAAAATCCAAGTTGCTACCTCTTGATCGCTAAATAGTCTGAGATCTGATCTATCTGCAAGTCGACCTTGGCGATCAAGCACTACTCTAACAGGTGGAAAATCACTTGGCTCACTAGCATGCAGTGTAGGATCGTCCACTAGAGCGGTGGTGCTGCCAATTAAAATTGCTTGGTAGTCGCTTCGCTCAGCATGAACTTTGTCATTAACTGTTTGATTGGTGATTGACGTACGTTGATGGGGATAGCCAATCTTAAAATCCAAAGAAACAGCTTGTTTCAAAGTAATCCAAGGACGTTGATGCTGGTAGAAGAAGCTGTAAAACTCATTCAAATGTGTCGCTTCATCTGTCATAACGCCAAGGGTAACCTTGATTCCAGCATCTTTTAATCGTTGAATCCCTTTTCCTGTAACTAAGGAATGAGGATCAATCTGGGCAATAACCACTCGTTTAATATGACTAGCGACTATTAAGTCGGCGCACGGTGGCTGTTTGCCATAATGACAACAGGGTTCTAGTGTTACATATAAAGTCGAATTGGATAATTGCTCTGGAGATAATTTAGAAATGGCGTCTCTTTCAGCGTGATTTTCACCAAAGTGGTGATGATATCCCGTCGCAAGAATCTGGCCGTTTTTAACAATTACGGCCCCAACCATTGGATTTTGCCAAGTTTGATAGCGGCCTTTTTCCGCTTCTTTCAAGGCGAGTTCCATAAATTGGTGATCTTGATCCATTTAAATCACTTCCTTTGCATCAAAAAAGGGAAGCCTCGAACTTCGAGACTTCCCGTAAATAAGCGTCGTTAATAAGAATTACTATGTTTAGTAATTAACTTCTCCCATCTAGACTGTAACTATCGGTACCATAAAGGATTCAGCCACTAATAAGTGGGTTGCGGACTTTACCGCCGGTCGGGAATTTCACCCTGCCTCGAAGAACAAATTATTCAATTCACTTACGAATGATAGTTGTAAGTGCTCTCATTGTCAACTATAAAACACTAAAAAGTCATAATTATAATTTTAAGAATCAACTTTATTCGTTGATATAACAGTGATTTTAGCTCGCTAAAAAAATATAAAAATTTTTCAAGTAACATGTTTGATCAAAAAAGAAAAGCTCATACAAGTTCTATAAAATTCATTTGATGTGCAAAAGTGTGCACATTTTTTTGGCAAAAAATCAAAAATCGTATAGTGTTATTTTAGTTCTTAGATCATCATTTACAAGTTTTGCTTTGGTATAGGATAAAAAGTCAGCTTCTCTTCAAGCGTAAAAATGATAAAATTGCTAAAAAGTGGTTCTATTTGGTAGGTTGGTCTTTTTTTGTACCATAGAAAATAACTGGTAACGCGTGGTGCTAGTTAAATCTTTCTAGCCAATATGCCATATTGTAAGCTAAAATCGCTACTTCCAGGCGCTGAGCAAGG
>NZ_CAKC01000082.1 GCF_000296855.1 Lactobacillus gigeriorum DSM 23908 = CRBIP 24.85
AACAGGCTGGCAAAGCGGAACGGGAATGTCAATAATCAAAAGCTCTCCAGTTGTATTTACTTCCTGATTCCAAGCCTGACGAATGCAGCGAATCAAGGGCAAAAGCATTCTTGCCCGGCGATTGAAGCGAGAATGAGACAAGCCGACGAAAAAACTACAGAATCTTCTCTGAGATTCGATTCCAATTTCTGCCTGCCAAATAAGCAATGCCAGAATAGAGCTGTCGGAAAGCTTGACCTGATCGACGTTTCTGCGATGCTTCAATTCGTCGGGAGCATAAAGCTTATACAAGGAACGACAGATTGCATTCAGTCGAGAAAAACGATTAAGCTTGAAATGGTTCAATTAGATCAGACTCTTTTCTATTAATATTTTTACCAACTCGAGTCTAATCCAATTGGACTTTTTTGTTAAAATGATTTAACTAGCACCACGCGTATAAATATAACTTATATGAATGGCTTATTTAATGGCTATATTGGTCTTTTTTTGCTCAAAATTGCGGCTGAGAATGTTGTAAATTATCAAGTTGATTGGAAAAAACAAATAAATTTGCTAAGTAATTATCTGATAACTAGAGAGGGTGAGATCCTTACACCTAATATGTATGCTGAAAATGTAGCATAAATATTCATCAACAGTAAAAATTATCGAGACAAAATAAAAAGGCTGAACGCTTTGTCCAGCCTTTTTTGAACGATACAACACAAAATTAAACGGGATTCTAATTACATTTGATGATTTAATGAGATCATTTCCAATAAGCTCTGTGCTGTGGAACTTCCTTCATTACCTACTTTCAATCCTGATCTTTGCAAAGCTTGATCAATATTATCAGTAGTAAGAATACCAAATGTAACAGGAATTTTGGCTTCGAGGTTGATCTGCATGATTGCACTAGTAATGTTTTGTATAATCATGCCATAATGATCAGTTTCGCCTTTGATTACTGCACCCAAAGTCATCACACCGTCATATTTGCCGGATTGAGCAACTTTTTGTGCAGTGAAGCCAATTTCAAAGGCCCCTGGTACCCAATAAACATCAATGTCATTTTCACTTACACCAAATTGTTTAAGGGTAGCCAAGGCACCATCAACTAAATGATGAGTGACGATTTCATTGAACTTTGAAACGACGATTGCTACTTTTACTTGATTATTAACAAAATTTCCTTCATAAACAGTCATTTTTTGGTCCTCTCAATTTATAATTAAAGTGCTTTTAACATGTGATTGAAACGATCACGCTTAGTTTCAAGATAGAAACGATCAATATCGTTAGCTGGCATTTCAAGTGGAATGCGTTGGTGAATTTCAATCCCGTAATCTTTTAGTTGTTCAAGTTTATCCGGATTGTTTGTCAACAAATCAATCTGCTTAATACCAAGATCCTTTAACATCTGTGCAGCAACGTCGTAATCACGTTCGTCAGGTTTGAAACCTAGTAATTCATTGGCTTCGTAAGTATCATGACCTTGATCTTGTAAAGCATATGCTTTTAACTTGTTAGTCAAACCAATACCACGTCCTTCTTGACGTAAGTATAGAATTACGCCGTTACCATTTTCTTCAATCATTTTCATGGCAGCATGAAGTTGGTCACCACAGTCACATCTTAAAGAACCAAAAGTATCGCCTGTTAAGCACTCAGAGTGCATCCGTACTAGGACTGGCTTGCTTGGGTCAATCGTACCTTTTTTGATAACTAAGTTTTCACCTTGATAGCTCTTTACTTCAAAATTACCGTATTTAGTTGGTAATTTAACAAAACCAGGATCTTCTTGACCAATGGTTCTGACATATTCTTGCAAGTCAGCAATAGTGAAAAATGGCAAATGTAATTCTTGAGCGATACGCTTCAATTCCGGCCGGCGTGCCATATGACCGTCAGCTTTCAACACTTCACAAATATAAGCTACAGCTGGTTCGCCAGCTAATTTGGCTAGGGTAACAGATGCTTCAGTGTGACCGTTTCTTTCCAAAACGCCACCGTCTTTGGCAACAAGTGGGAAACAGTGACCAGGTCTGAAGAAATCTTCAGGTTTAGTAGTAGGGGTGGCTAGAGCTTTAATTGTGGCAGCACGATCGAATGCAGAAATGCCAGTTGTAGTAGTTTTGTAATCGACACTAATAGTAAAAGCAGTACCAAATGGATCAGTGTTATCGTCTTCCATTTGTCCAAGTTGAAGACGCTTGGCAATGTCGCTGCTAATACTGGTGCAAAGCAAGCCACGAGCATACTTAGTCATGAAATTAATATTTTGTGGGGTTACTTTTGAACCTAAACCAATCATATCGCCTTCAGATTCACGATCTTCATCATCGGCTACAATTACTAAACCGCCGTTTTTCATCC
>NZ_CAKC01000081.1 GCF_000296855.1 Lactobacillus gigeriorum DSM 23908 = CRBIP 24.85
GATTTGAGCAAGTCAACGCTAAGCTTCAAGAGATTGATGGCATTGGAAAAAGAAAGGCAAACAACCTGTCCAATTCTCTTTTAAGCCTGGCCAAGTTGGCTTACGCCTACTACGACTATGACAGCGTTCAGGTGAAACTAGTGCGGCGCCTAGCACAACAGCTAATCGATTTAGAAGCTGAAAAAGCTGAGATCATCGACTACATGGAAGAAATAGCTCCTAAAGATGACTTGGAGCTATATTTAAGCGTTCCAGGCATTGCCAGAATTACAGCCTTGAGATTGATCGCAGAACTGGGAGACTTGCGCAGATTCAAGAGCTCAAATCAGATTGACGCCTTTGTAGGAATAGATCCAGGAAGATATCAATCTGGAGAATACGATGGCCATTTGGGAATAAGCAAGCATGGCAATCACATTGCCGATTATTACAATGCAAAAAAACAATCTTCTCATAGCAGAAGCTACAAGAAGATTGCCATTGCGAGCGTACATAAGTTAATAAGAACCTTGTACGCAATGATAATAAACGGCCAAGCGTATGATTACAACGTAGCCACACATAATCAAAGACTTTAATTGTAAAAGCACTTGGTTATGTACAGTATAACAGTCTGGTTTAAAAATATAAATACTAGACTGTTGTTTGTCATGCAAAAATTAATGACTATAATCTCCAATTGATTCAATAATTGATAAGAATGATCAAAAATACTTGCTTAAAATACCTAATAATACTTGATTTTGGGTAGAAAATAAATTTTCTATCTAACAATAAGCAAATTATATAATGTGGCATAAAAAATCATCCCGCCTTTTTAGGGATGATTTCAACCTTAAACTTCTTCAATTAATTGGACAAAAGCTGGTGCTAACAAAACTTCCTTGCCTGTAAATTCTTCATGAGCAGGAATAAAGCTTGGATTTGTCCGATATACTAATTTCGCTAATTCAGCTTGAGCTTGAGCCAAACTATGCCATTCATCAGCAAGGTAGGTTCCGGCAGCAGTAATAATGCGCACTTGTTTTGCTTCGGTAGCTGTCTTCATGATTGCCTTCTTCGAAACAGTGATCACTGGCTTAGTCTTTTTAACTGGTGCAGGACTTGGCTTGATCTCTGGCTTAACTGCTTCAACTGCAGCTTCAGCTTGCTTAGCTTGTTCTTCTTTAGCTAGCTCTGCAAGGTGCATTGCCTTAGTTTCTTTAGCTTTAGCTACCGCAACTTGCTTGGCAAATTCATTACGATGATCTTTGAAGTAAGAAACTAAACTGAAGAACGTTTCTGCACTGAAACGCCAAATATCGCCATCTTTGAACCACAAGCCAATCTTGGGAATGTTTTGCTTCGCAATATCCGATAAATCTTGTCCAGTCAAATGTAATTCTTGAACGGGATAACCTTGTAAGCGTAGCTTCTTCAACACATCACTTTCAGGCATAACCGCCTTCATATTGACGTAGGTTCGCATAATGTACTTCAATAGCTTCTTATACGTTGGCAATGGAATTTCTTTCGCATTAGCTTGGGAAATTTGAATCTGTCCTTTACTGTCTGCTACTTCAATAATATCCTTCTCACCGATAAAAATTTGTTCATTGCCTAGATCTGACTTCAAGTCATTGACGCTCCGCATTTCTTGATTGCTTGGCTTGCTTGCTTCTGGCTCAGACGGTTTTGTTTCCGGATTTTCTGCTTTAGATTCTTCATCAACCTTTGAAGTTTCTGCCTCTTCAGGCTTTTCAACCTTAGTTTCGACATCAGGCTTTGCCGGTGCTGGTTGATCAACCTGTTCCAAAACCTGTAGCTTGGAATTCAATTCAGTCTCAGAAATCACATTTGATAAATCAAGAACCAATTCTACATCATAGTACTTCCTATCACCAATTTCATATGCCAAACTAGGAGCTAAAGCAATCTTATTATTAAGCTGGCCTTCTGCAAGTAATTGTCGATTATGAATCATGAAATTAATAACCGTTTGGACTCTAGTTGGATCTAGTTTTTCTTCATCTAGCCAAGCCAAATATTTCATGACATAAGGACGAGCATTAAAGTCATAGCGTTGATTCTCAAGCAAGAAATAACCTAATAAGGCATCTTGATCAGTTGGCATTTTTTCAGAAGCGTGATAATTATAGATCTCAACCTCAGAAAAATTGGACAACAACTCTTTATTGGTTTGGTCAGGCAGAGCTTTAAATTTGATTTGTGATCCTTCAGGACTTTCTTTGGGCAAAATATAATTTCTTGGCAAACGCACTGATTGCCCTGCAGAAACTAGTGCCCCAAACTTATGGCCATTGATTAGCCAAATATTTTTCAGCTTATAATCTAATTCATAATCTTGCCCATTCCAGACTGGCTTCATCCCTACAATTGAACCAGCATAATAATGTTCATCCGCATCCAATAAATCATAGTTCTTCTCAGGTGCCTTATCAGTTACTAACCGTTCAAAATATTTATCATAACGAGCGGGTTGGTAGCGAACATCGACATGACCTCTTAGTTCGGCATACTCTTTCAAGTTGATCGTTGGTGTTAAAATCGATTCGCCAATCTTTTCAACGAGGGTTGGATTATTTTTAACTTCCAAAACCCAATCGTCGCCCCGATCATAATTAGAAATCAACTCTACATGCGGAATATGTTCATTCTTTGCCGTAAATCTAGCCGGTACACCCAAACCAGTAATAAAAGTCGTACCAAGACCATATTTGCCACGGCCATATGAGGTAACCGAACTGATTCCCTGAATGACATCCCCAATGGATATCTTGTGCTTCCCATCAAGCGGTGGAATCGAAACCATTTTGATTCGTTCTAGCGATAGCCACAAATGATAGTCGATGGGACGACCAGCTTGGAAAATTCCAGTTTGTCCGCCGTCAAATTCAACTTTATCGATTAAAATATCTCCAACTGGCTTAGTTTTAGCATTCGGCGTTGTAATGTGACTTACAATTCCTTGCCACATTACCGGATGTTCAGCTTCAAAATATGGTTTTAATCTTATGTGATCTGAATATTCATACTCATAATTATTCCTCAACTTCGTCAACGTCTTTATCCGAAAAATATTCAACGTGCCATCTTTGCGAGCTTTATCTAATGAAACCTTCAACTGACAAAACGGAATTTGTGAATCATAGCTATCTTCAATTTGATTCGTTTTCTTGCGTTCATGAATCAAATGCTTTAATTTCTTACGATCCATTTTTGACCTACCTTTCTGTTAAAATTATTCAATTTTATTCTGTTTTAAAATATTCAACTACTTACTATTATGAACCACTTTGAACAAAAAGTATAAAAATTACGTATGATGGTAAGTGTCAATATTTTTGCGGTAACCCATAAACCATTAGTCTAATCTTGCTTTCTTAAATATTTATATGATTTAAAC
>NZ_CAKC01000080.1 GCF_000296855.1 Lactobacillus gigeriorum DSM 23908 = CRBIP 24.85
CTATTTTTCTTCCTTTTTCTTCAAAAACTTTTTTTGAAAAAATTGCAAAAAAATACAGGACCTCTCCCTAAGTCCTGTTTTCATGCGGGTTTAAACTCATTTATTATTATCTGAACAACGATGTCCTTCTACTTGTGGTAGTAACAGTTCAAGTTGTTGGTAGATTTCATTCACATTTTCTAAACAACCATGAGTTATCCATTCAGAAATATTGTTATAAATCAGATTTCCAAGAGTCTTTCCTTTTCTTTTGGGAAGACCCTCGAATTTATCTGCATACTTCATAACAATTTGATAAGCCAATTTTTTCAAACGGACGCGAATAATACTTCGATCTTCCATTCGAGTTATTTTGTAAATACTTAGATAGAAGTTTTTCTCAGCTTCTATTTCTTTTAAACCTCGATAAATTGACATCCGCATGGTTTTATCAAACTTCTTCGGCATCAGTGAATCTTTGAGAGATTCTTCCAGTCCTTTATATAACAAGTCTACCTTTCCATTCTCAAAAGTACGGTAAAAAGTGGACCGTGACATTCTTGCTGACTTACAATATTTGCTAATACTGTAACTACTGATAACCGCCTTCGTCATGCTCTGTTTCAGCACAAACTGGACACAGGGTATGGCTGAGTTTTCCAAAATATTACCTCCAAATAATAGAATAACAAATACTATATCAGGACCTTGTACTCTGAGCAATAGTTTTTAAATTAAAAAACATTTCTATTTGTTTTTTTACCTGTTATCGCTTATATTTTAAGACGTAGTACAAATAAAAAAACACGCGTTTTTGTGTCACTGAGTTTGTTGTACTGTGAACCTATTTTTTCTATAATTAATGTAAATAAATTTCGGGGTGTTTTTTATGAGATCAAAGAGACTATGGTTTATCGGCTTACTTGTAGCAATTTCAATTACGTTGTCTGGTTGTGCTTGGTTCTCTGATGTTACGCTCGATATTCGCTCTAGCATTACTGGACTTCCTTTTACTATTTCTACCTATGATTATGACGGGCAAAAGATTGATCAAATAAAAGCTAATTCAGTAAAGATTTCTACTTATCGTCCAATGTCCAAAACTGATTCTAACCAAAACGAGCAGTCGAAAGTAATTGATATTGAATATGGCGGACATCAAATGATCCACGTAGGTTCTTCGCTAATCGCTAGCGAAGGCTTAACCAATTATCAGGATCGATTCAATCGAAAAGTTAATATCAACAATATTAATCCTAGCGTTCCTATGCTTGCAGAAATCTACAATAATTTTAAAAATGATTGGTCAGGTAAGGCTCGTGTAATTCTAATTCGATCTCAAGCTGGAAAACCAATTGCAGTTTATGTTGGCAACCATGTGCGTGTTAGTGGCACCGATATGAAATCGACCACTAAAATTAACGTTGATGGAAAACGATTATTTATTTATCGTTGCGACTATAGTATTTATGATTTATCAACAGTTAAAAAGATGTAACAATTGTTTTCGATAAAATCATCAAAGCTGATTCATTAGATTGAGTCAGCTTTTTGAGTTTGATTTGTATTATAAAAAAACGGGCAATCGCCCGTTCTTGTGAAATTAGGATGTAGCTAGGCTTCTTGTAAAGAATCGTTTTTTGCTTCTGCGATAAATTGCTTTAACTCATCATCTGAGAAGTATTCGCCGTATTGCCTTTTAGCTGCATTAAAGATAATCCTATCATCTGTAGATATTTCCATCATTGCGATAATCAGTTTCTTAACCCCTGCACGATTTGCAATCTTCTCACCAATCTCGCGACCGTAGATTTCCCGATCCATCATCTTCATCTCGTAGTCCATGATATCTGCCCTTCTGTCTTGATTAAGTTCCTTGATCCGCTTTTGAGCTCAAATAAAATGTTCATTTAGACTGACTTCTTCATTATTCATCAACTTCGCCAGCTCCTTAAGTTCTGCGCTTTCACCAGTGAAGTCGCCTTTTGAGTTAATGATAACCTTAGTAGCGCCGTCAATCAACTCTAACGCATGATCTTGGGTATCGATCGTTTAAAAAAGTGAACTGCACGATTATCAACTTTTGAAAAAGCTTCAGACGGATTAAACGAACACAAGAAGATGATGAAAGTATCAGGCAATTCAGAATAATCGTGACCTGGCTTAAGAACCTTGGCACCATCGATCGTTGATTGATAGTAGCGCAATCTTCTTCCAAGATACTTGCTTGGTGAAGTCTGCATCTCGATATCAAAAATGCAACCATCCTTATCAACCACTTTGACATCAAGTCTGATATCTTTAGCCTCTTGCTGATCGTTGCCTAGCGAATCTTGCTTGTTAAACTCTACGATCTCTTTGATTTCCAAAAAGGGCAAGATGATTCGTAAAACATACAAGCAAAACTCTTCGTTTTCCATGACCCAACCGAAGATCTTATCTTCAGTAAAGCCAAATTCCTTTGGGATTTCATTTTCGATGAAATTTCCTCCGTAAATAATATTTGAGAGCAAAAATAGCCCCCTAATATATAAATACGCAAAAAATCGAAATATTTATTTTTTATTTTGGATAAGCAAAAATTTTTTAAAAAAATAAAACAACAATCGTAAGCGTCATATAACCGAGTATCTTTTTTAGTCCGTATTTTTCAGGTATTCTAATCTCATCAATTTAATGGAGGTTAAGAATATGATCGAAAAACAACAACCCATTGTGGCACTTGGCCACTCTTCTAAACCTAAGAAGGC
>NZ_CAKC01000079.1 GCF_000296855.1 Lactobacillus gigeriorum DSM 23908 = CRBIP 24.85
CGTTTTAATTTAAGAATGAATTTAATCTGCGGGATCATCAACCAAGAACTGGCTATCTAGTTTCGCAGTAACTCTATTAAAACGCAATACAATTAATGCATATTCTTTGAAATGTTTTTCAACTTGTATACCGTCTTCCTCAACATATCTTCGCAGATGCTCCAAAGTAGCCCAATTAAATGAAACAGCCTTTCTTTGAATAATTTTAGCTAGTTGCTTATGTAAGTTATCTGTATATGCTTGAATAATTTTCTCAATACTCGTTTGATCCTCAATTAAATTTAACTCTTTTAAGAATTCACCAGCTTGTAAAAGAGCTTTCTGCGGATCAGTAGAGTTCCGGAGATTAAACATGATTTCATCAACTTTTTTAAGTTTTTCAATTTCTTGTACTGTCATTTATTATTTCTCCTGTAAATATCACTTGACCTAGCATTTTTATTTTACTCTATTCAACGATTATTCGAACTTGAATTGTCAAACTAAGTGCAACGACTCAGATTTATATACCTCATATGGTGTTAGATATCCTAAACATTTTCTTGGGCGTTTATTTATCTTGGAGAATATCTCCTGGACTTCTTCTTGGCTATATTTGCTTAAATCTTGCCCCTTTGGAAGATATTCTCTTATCAGGCCATTTGTGTTTTCATTGCTTCCTCTCTGCCATGGATGATGTGGCTTAGGAAAGTAAAATTCAACCTTGAGTTCTTGCGTTACTTCTTCATGCTTGGCAAACTCCTTGCCTCTATCTGGAGTTATAGATTCACAAGGTTGATCCCTCAAGGCGTCGATCATCGTTTGATTAACCGCATCAGCTTTCTTTTCTTGTGCCTTGCCTCCAAGCAAATATCTACTCTTGCGATCTACCAATGTCACCAAGCAGGCTTTTCCAACTATACCGGCAAACTGTATCTGCTTCCCAATCGCCGATTCTTGTTCGATTTTCAGCCTCTGTTGAACGCTCTTCGATATCATGGCTGATTCGAATTTTTCCCCTCCGTTCTACATAGTCCTTTGTATGACGAGATTTCCCGCGATGACGAAGCTTTCTAATAGCACCTCTATTGCCATGGCTCAA
>NZ_CAKC01000078.1 GCF_000296855.1 Lactobacillus gigeriorum DSM 23908 = CRBIP 24.85
CCTTTGAAAATGACCATTGCTCAAATAGCTAACATATTGGGTAGAAACAAATCCACTATTTTTCGCGAATTGCGCAGAAATAGCGATCTTAACGGCTATTCTCCAAGCAAGGCCACAAGCAGATACCTTGACAGGCGCAAAAACTGTTACCCTGTTCTTAAGCTGTCAGATCCTGGGCTATTTGCCTACGTCAAAGAGAAGTTCCTAAACGAGCAATGGTCTCCTGAACAAATTCAAGGACGCTTGAAGCTTGAGAATGCCCAGTGGTCAATTAGTTACAGCACGATCTATCGAGCTATTTATGCTCATATGTTTGATGAGCCAGGATTGAGCCATGGCAATAGAGGAGCTATTAGAAATCTTCGTCATCGCGGGGAATCTCGTCATACAAAGGACTATGTAGAACGAAGAGGAAAGATTCGAATCAGCCATGATATCGAAGAGCGTTCAACAGAGGCTGAAAATCGATCGAGAATCGGCGACTGGGAAGCAGATACAGTTGCCGGTATTGTTGGAAAAGCCTGCTTGGTGACATTGGTAGATCGCAAGAGTAGATATTTGCTTGGAGGCAAGGCACAAGAAAAGAAAGCTGATGCGGTTAATCAAACGATGATCGACGCCTTGAGGGATCAACCTTGTGAATCTATAACTCCAGATAGAGGCAAGGAGTTTGCCAAGCATGAAGAAGTAACGCAAGAACTCAAGGTTGAATTTTACTTTCCTAAGCCACATCATCCATGGCAGAGAGGAAGCAATGAAAACACAAATGGACTCCAAAGGGGCAAGATTTAAGCAAGCATAGCCAAGAAGAAGTCCAGGAGATATTCTCCAAGATAAATAAACGTCCAAGAAAATGTTTAGGATATCTAACGCCATATGAGGTATATAAATCTGAGTCGTTGCACTTAGTTTGACAATTCAAGGATAAGAAAAAGCCAAGAGGCACGGGAAAAGAGCGTTAATCTTAGCTTTCAAGTTTCAGTTATTTTACCAAATAATAGTGAGCATTATGTAAAATAATAAAATTTATGTATTACAGGTTAGCTATTCAGCTATTTGTAGTAGGAGCGCATACAATGCCCCGTAGAGATTAGCATTATTTTGAAAACGAGCAGCTACAATTTCTGGTAGAATAATTTGATTACCCAACATATCATTGCTAGCTAGCAATCTTTCAAATTGATAATTGATCTCATCAATTAAAATTAGCTGTGCGCTAATTCCACCACCAATCACAATTTTTTCACCATTAATGACAGTTTGTACATTTAAAATCATTTGGGCAATATTGGCACAGAATTTTTTAAAAATCTCACTAGCTTGTGGATCATGCTGATTAATTGCCGTAAAGGCAGCTAAGCCATCATCAAGTTCATCATTTCCGATTACTTCATTAACTTGGCGAATCATTTGAACAGCGGAGCACAAATAAGCTGTATATGATGTCAACTTTTCTACACCTTCTCCTGCTCTCAATAACATCCAACTTAATTCACCAGCTTGAAAATCACGACCATGAAGCAGTTGACCATTGACGATATTTCCCCCACCACCTCCTGTTCCTAAGGTCATCATTGCACCAGAATCTACTCCTTTAAGTTCACCTAACCATTGTTCTGCAAGTGCATCAGCTTTACCATCATTTTCAACACTAGTTGGCACTTGATACCGATCTTCTAAACTATCTATTAAACTAGATCCATCTAAATAAGTTAAAGCGCCACCATAATGAATTATCTTATCGTGAGTATCAATTTTTCCCGGTGCACACATTGCAATTGCTGAAAATTCCGTTCGAAATTGATCAGCAATATCAAAAATCACCTGCTGAAAATCAAATAAATTATCTGGAGAGTCGGTTTTTCCTTTTTGAATGATATTGCCACTGTGATCCATTAATGCTACTTTAAATTAGTTCCGCCTACATCATAAACTAGATATTGTGTCATTTTTCTTCTCCCTACCTTCATAAACTAATTATAAATGTTTCCGCTTTCAATATCATTAAAAATTTAGCGAGAAAAAAAGACTTACATTGTTAGTAAATCCTTAAAATCTACTAATTGTAAGTCTTTTTGTTAACGATTATTCATCGTCTCTCTTTTTCTTCAAAACTAATAATGCAAGTGCAAGTACACCCACACCTAGAAGTGAAAGCTGCCAATTATTTTCACCATTAGTTTGTGGTAACTTCTTATCGCTAGTTCCATTAGCTTTGTTTTTGTCTACAACATTCTGAGCAGCCTTACTGTCAACTTTAGCTTGAGCACTACCATAAGGTTGCTTGCCTTTTGTTTCTTTAACAGATTTCACAACTTCAGGCTTTGTCTGCTTAGCCGACTTTTTAGGCTTACTTGGCTTAGTAGGCTTAACCGGCTTAGTTGGCGTAACTGGAGTAATAAGCTCGCCTGGCTTAACTGGAGTTGCCGGTTCATCAAGCTCAGGATCAGCAGGAGTAACTGGTACAATTCGATGTTTAACTTTAAGAACAAAAACTTGTGGCTCTTTATCTGGTTCTCCACCCACATTTGGTGTATCATCATAGTTCTTATCCAATTGAGGGATCTCAACAATTTCATAGCCAAGATCGAGATATTTCTTCTTTAATTCTTCAAGCTTATCTACTGGAGAATTGCCAACCTCTTGATCAGTATAACCATCAAAGATTACCGGATCTCCTAAGTAACTTTGAGTATCCTCATCATGGACCTTTAGAATCAATTGTTGCTTATCAGGGGTATAAACAACATTAAATATGTAAGTAATCTTTCCATTCTTAGCTTCACCAGCATTATCCTTAGTGATGGAAACTTTATCTACTTGAACCTTATCAGAAGTATATCCCTGAATCTGTGGAGTTAATACAGGCTCATATTCTGTTGTATTGCTTGACCAATCACTAGTATTGGTTACCTTACCAGTAACTTTGTCAATAGTTACTGTTCTAGTCAAAGTCTTATCAACAGTTCTAATTACATTTTTAGGTGTTTTTTCACCAGCACCTTCATAATGAATTATTACTTCACTAGAAATCACTAAATTATCTTTACTTACGTCAGATGGATACTTAACACCATTAGGATCATTCTCATTAATTGGAGTATCAGGTACTGGAGTATTTTCATCTTCACCGCTAACTATCACTTTACCATGCACTAGTTGTAATTTCAGATACTGTGTTTGAGTTTTATCTCCATCAAACTTGCCAGATAATTCTTCATCGCTTGGTTTAGTTTTAACTAGGTAGCCACGATCAGTATAGTACTTAATCAATGAATCTACGTTAGTTGCTACATCACTTGGGAAGTTAGTGAAGGAGTCACCTGTAAAGTCAACAGTTGCACCTGTTTCATTAGTAGGAAGTGGCTGATCAAGAGTATCTCCATCTAGATCAAAGACTAGAACCTTCAATTCTTGAGTATCAGCTACATAAACTACTGGGCGATTCTTACCTGGTTCATCAGGAGTGATTTCTGAATCACTAGGAGTTTCAAGGTGATATCCAGGAATAATTGGTGAATTGGTCGTAGATGCCTTAGTTGGATCCTTAGTATCATTAGTAAAGATTGGTGTTTCAGCACCTGGAATTTTGTTACCTGATTTATCTTTTGGAATAATGTGACCCATTGGGTGGTAAATCACTGTAGTTTCATTAGTAATTACTCCATTATGTACGCGTCCACTATTAGGATCCGCATCAGCAGGAGTTACGGTACTTGCACCGGCACTGGCTTTCTCAGCATAATAACCGTTAACTACCGGTGTATTAACATTTTCATATTCCTTGCCACCAGTCCATTTACCAGTACTGATTACATCGCCTGTAACTTTATCAATAGTTACTTCCCTAGTTAATGTACTATCGTCAGTAGTCACTTTATCATCATGTATCTTATTACCAGCCTCATCATAATAATGAATAATATTTTGGCTAGAAATTACTAAATTATCTTTTCCAGCTTCTGATGGATACTTACTTCCATTAGGATCCTCAGGATTAATTGGTTTACCTGGGGTCTTTGGATCATTACCAGTAACTGTTACAGTACCATGAGTTAAGTAGATCGTCACAACTTGATGTTCTTTATCTGCACCATTAGCGGCTTGATCACTAAAGTCAAAAGTATCAGGAACTGTTCCGCTAACTTTATCTGGATCAATTACATAGCCTTTATCTAAGTAACTTTGAATAGTTGAATTCAGAGTATCGGTTACACTAGTTGGGATCGTTGAACCAGAATCACCATGTGCTACGTCGTTTTGAGTAGTTAAAGTTTTATTGGTCTTTGTATCAACATAAACTAAATCAATGACCTGCGTATTCTTAACGTAAACTACCTTAGTATCTTCAAGTGGATTATCTGGAGTTACGTTTGGCACTTCAGTATGATAGCCTGGAATTTCAGGAACATCGGTTGTTGTAGTCTTAGTTGGATTAGTTGGATCGTTGTTGTATTCAGGAGTTGGTGCATTAGGAATTTCGTTACCATCTTTATCGATAGGGATGATCTTCCCAACTGGTGAATACTTAACTACAACATCCTGTCCATTTTCAGCTTTACCATCTTGGTCTTTATGAACATCAGCACTTGGAACCAGTTCATAATTAGCTACATAGCCCTTAATCGGTTTAACTTGACAACGGTCAAAACTTTCTTTACCTGCTTCTTTAGGTTCCCAGTTTGAATATGAAACAGCATCACTATCACCATTGGCAAGTTTAACTAAATCAATTGTAGCTTGACGTTTATAAGCTACTTCTTGTGTTTTAGTAGGGTAAGCTTGATTGCTACCTTCTGGTTTATCAGTATAAATAAAGGAAATATTTCTTCTAACTGTATTGTTTAAGTCATTTTCACTCACACCAGTTGGATAGTTATGATCATATCCCTTATCAGTAGTAATCTTACCATCTGGATCTTTTGGATCATCATTAGTTACAGTTATCTTCTTATGTTTTAAAGTTACTTTCCACTTCTGATTAATCGTTTCTGGTCTTTGACTATCTGGAACATCATCATATGAATCAAAAGTCTTATTATTAAGATTACCGTCATTTTCAGTAAATCCATCATGAACTAATTCATATCCGCTCTTTTCATAGTCTGCAATTGTATCAGTAGTTGAATAGTCGAATGTTTCACCACTCTTACCATTCTTAGTATCAACTTTAAGTGCAAGACCAGTATCTTGATCGACATATTCTATTTGAACTAAAGAATCATTTGCAGTGTATTTAACTAAAACCTGTCCAACATCAACACCATGAGTTGCTTGACTAGCATTAACTACTTCTTGGTGAGCTGTATATCCTTTAAGTTCAGGGTAACCGTTCTTAGAAGATGGAGATACAACTTTTGCATAGCTACCATTATCTTGGTTAGCCACTTCTTCACCCTGTTGATTAGTGGTTGTTGAACTAATTGCATTCCAGTCTCCTTGATATGAAACATCACCGGTTACTAGATTGATTTTAGCAGATTGAGCAAAGTTAACTTTTTGAATAATGTCGTTTAATCCAGGGACAGCTTGTCCGCTTACGTCAACACCATTTGCAAAAGTATTATCATCGTATACGTAGTGAATGGTTCTAGTTGAAGTACTGGTTGCCTTAGCTTCGCTCCATTCATTTGGTGGAAATTCAGCATCTGTTCCAGGTACCTTTTTGCCAACTGTCGGTGGATTATCGACCGTAACAGTTACTACTTTTTCACGATAGTAAACATTAACAATTGAATTAGTATCAGTTGGAAGTGGGGTTAACTCATCTACTTGAGCAAAACTATCTCCTTTTTTTGTAGTTGGTGCTTCATAACCATACTTAGATAAATCATAGTTGGTTTGACTAGCAAACTTACTGTCAGTTGAAGTTACTACATAGCTAGCTACAGCATCACTAGCTTTACCAGTTACAGGAGTATATCCATTCTTTTTAGTTAATTGTGCGTCATCACCATTAACAGTTACTTGATCAGGAGTCGCATAACCAATGATTTTTTGGTTAGTTACCTTATCACGAACAGCATAACGTGCAAAATCAACTTCTTGAACAACAGTTTGTGGTTCAGTAACTTTATTATTGGCATCATTAATCAGTTGCTTTTTATTTTGATCATAATAATTGATGGTCCGAGTAACAGTTTTAGTTTCTTTTTCAAGACTCAGATCATGTTCCAAGTGAATATCAATATACTGTGGATTACTATCAGTTTCACTACTTCCATTAGAAGTCTGATCAAAGTATTGTGGCACTGAGGTATGGGAAATAAATTTATATCCCTTAGATTGATAGTACTCTTTCAACAAATCAATGTTATTACCGAATTCTGTTGGAATTATTTCATTAGAAGTACCGCTAAGATTAATTTCAACATCTTTCCCTAGTTTCCTTATGTCAGTTTGAGCAGTAACAGGATTTAACTCGCTACCAGTCGTATCGTCATAAACTCTAATTTTGACTTCTTGCTTATCAGGTGAATATGTTACGTGATCTGAAACTACTACACCTGTCTTCAATAATTCAGCTAGAGTACTTTCATCTGCAGCATTTAAGCTATCAGCGGTTGCTTTAATATTACCAGCAGATGCCTTATCTGGATGGTAGCCTTCAACACTTGGACTCTTCACACTATCAAATGTATGTGAGCCTGTCCAATCATAAATTGTAACCTTCCCAGTTATCTTATCAGTTGTGATTGTTCTTGAAAAAGCATTATCAAAAGTATCACTCTTAGTAGCTGGAGTCTGATTACCGGCACCTTCATAAGTTATATTTCTAACAGCTTTAGCATATTCAGTCTTAACGTCTTTATCATGAGTTAGATGAACTTCAAGTACCTGAATTTGCTCATCAGACCCTGATCTATTAGGTGTATTATCAAAGTTACCGGTAGCTTCTGGTAATTTAACAATATAATTCTTACGCTCGTAGTACTTCTTCAACGTTTCCAAATTAGTCTGCAAATCAGTAGTTGGAAAGGCTGTTTCAGATTTACCAATAAAGTCGACAGTAGCCCCCGTCTCTGTGGTATCTAATGCTTGACTAGGATCATCTGCATCATCATCATCGTAAACTTTGACTTGTAATTCTTGCTGAGCCTTCAATTCAAATTGAACAGTATCACCATCAAAATTATAAAGAACTACTTTGTTAAATTGAGCTGAACCGTCTTCTGCACCAGTTACCCAAGTCTTACCGCCATTATCGATAATTGATTTTACGGCCTTACCATTTTGTAGTACTAATTCGTATCCTTGAGGAATCAGACTTGCAGGAATATTCTTCTCATTAAAATCTGAATCCCGCATGGTATCAGAATTATCTTTATAAGTTTTTGACATCGTTGGAACATCAACATATTGATCCTTACCTTTTGGATCAACATAGTGCAATCTAGTTTTTACTGTTGATGAGCCAGAAATAACTATCTTAGAAACATATTTATTATTTACATATGGTGGCATATCGTTACCACCATATAATCCGCAAGAGATTTGAGCAACTTTACCTGCATCTTTAGTAATATCTGGATCTGTTCCGTGGATATAAATGTCTTTAGTTGCGGAATCAGCCTTGACAGTATCATATTTCACTGCAATTGACTTAACATCAGACCAACTCATCTCATGACTAGCAATCTTAGCTTCGACTTGTTCTTTAGTTAAAAACTTTTCAGTTGAAGGTGTCTTCGCATATACACCTGTTGGTAAATCAGTTGAGCTAGTTGAATACAAAACTGTACCATCTGGAACATCAACTGGACCACTCAAAAAGAAGTTAGTTGTGGTATTGTTGTATCCTTTGACTGGTAAATTGATAAATCCAGTTAGATCTTTTAGATCTGTTGTCTTACCGTAATTTACTACATTTACTCTAAAGTTCATCCCATCTGATCCTTTATCATCAGATGTACCATTTTGAACATAAATACCATCAGGATTTTTATTACCATTCGCAGCATTGGCTAGAACTACAGCTGATGCTGAACTAATTGTCCAGGTTCCTCCACCAACATAGTAGAATTTGCTAGGGTCTAGCTTCACAGTTGAACCTGATTTTTCTGCATTTTCAGGTGTTAAAAACTTACCGGATGTATAACTATTATTCAAAAGAGGAATATCTTTACTGTATGCGTAAATTTCCCATGAAGAAGTATTCGGTGGTTGGTTATTTGCATTATCTAAAGGAATACTATCGTTAACTCCAGATTTAATATTATAGTAATAGTTTGTGTTGCTATAATCAACCTTAACTACCTGGTGACCATTAACCAAATATGTAGTCACTACAGGAACTGGCGACTCATTACCGTTAGAATTTAATTTACTAATTGCACCACCACTATATACCGCATTATCTGGTACTACATAATAAAAGATTGGCTCAAAAATATAATCATAATTTGCTCGCCCAGCATCACCGTTACCCAAAGAAAGGGATCCGGCATTTTGTTGTCCTGGATTAGTTGAAATATAAATTGGTTCGAAATAAGTACTTAATGATGCTTTATATTGAGATGTGTCAAATACTGTTTGAGTGTTACTACTTGTATATGAAACTATTGGCTTGTTATTCCAATCTGGTCTAAAATTACTACCAAAAATAGTAATACTTGAGGTTAATTTATCATTAGCCTTTACTTGTGATCCATTATCATATGTATGACTCAAATGTCCCAAAGCAATAAAGACATTTGATGTTTTTGTCCCATCTATTCTATCCTCTTGATCAGCAATACTTCCAGGTTTAGGGATATCATCTGTTTTAGTATCCTTGCCAATTGTATTGGTGTCTGGCGTAAAAACAATATTCCTAATACCGATGATAGTTTGTTTGTTATCTGCATCCGTAGTAGTGACTGTAGACTTAGCAATATCACCGGCTTTTACTGTTCCTGTAATTTTCTGACCATTAGTTAATAGAGTTACTGCGAAACATCTGCTATAATCTTAAATTATGAAATACGAAACAGCTAAAAATTTAAACAATACCAGA
>NZ_CAKC01000077.1 GCF_000296855.1 Lactobacillus gigeriorum DSM 23908 = CRBIP 24.85
ATAAAGCAGAATCATCAACAGCCAATTAAAGAGTAAAACTTGACTTAATAATAGATTCCCAGCAGTAAAAGTAAATGGCATCTCAACTGTCGGAACCCAAATTTTTATGACGGCAAAAATTATATTAACAATGAAAAAGATATCTGATAACACTACGGCAGCATTAAACCAGAAAAAGATACTGGACATATAAAAAGTTTCAAGTTTGACCCGCCAATTACTATGGTCAAATAAATGCCGAAAATTGTTAATTACCACTTCGTAATTACCTTTAGCCCATCGCAAGCGTTGATAATAATAGTCTTTTAGCTTCTCAGGCTCCTGTTGAAAGGCTTCAGAATTATGAGCTAGGGCAATTAATTTACCAGTGCCCAAAATCGTAAATGACAAATCAGTATCTTCAGTTAAAGCACCAGAACGAAAACCACCTAACTCTTTTAAAAAAGCCGTCTTAATCACAAAGTTAGTGCCCGGAATGCGCCCAATTTTGAATAATTGCCAAACTCCGCAGTGCTGAATTCGATGCGTTACCACAATTTCCAAGTTTATACAGCTAGTCAAAAAGTTTTGCTTTGCATTCCGCGTCTTATTCCGTCCAAAGCTAGCCACATAACGTTCTGGATCTTCCAATACCTTTTTGATCAAGAAATACAAGGCATTTTCTTCAGGCATCGCATCGGCATCATAAACGCATAAGTAGTCGCCATGGATCATCTTAAGCGCATCATTTAAGACACCAGATTTTCCGCCTTCACCAGTTCTTCTGATCACTTTAAACTGTCGTTTCTGATATTCAGTCCGATTGCCAATGGCTTCAGCCAATTCCGCTGTTCGATCAGTGCAATTATCAGCAAAAATCAAAATTTCGACTTTATCTTCTGGATAATTCAAGTTCAGAATTGCTTTGCTAGTTTTTTGAATAACGGCTTCTTCATTATGAGCCGGTACAACAATAGAAACGGTAGGATAATACTCAAGTGGTGTAATTTTAGCAATTTCTTTACTGTGTTTTAACCAAAAAAGCACCCCGCCCCAAAGCGTAACTAACGAAAATAGAATCGATAACCAAATTGAAATCAAGGTTAATATCTGAAAACCCTCAGTCATCCAATTCTCCTTTCTGACTCTTCATTAATGCCTGTTCGATATTGCCATAGATTTTATAAGCACAGAAGAAAATTACTAAAAATGCAATTGCAAAGATTACAGAAATAATCACGGATAAATAATAAAACCAGTTCATTTTGCTATTTTTCCTTTATGTATTCAGTCACAATTTCAGTTTCCAATTCACGACGTAAGAAACGAATTACTGCCATCAAGTCAGGGAATCTATCACTATTGTCGACATTAATATGGACACTCGCATGTTTTAGCGAAACAGGAATCGGCAACTCTAACTCGCTTAATTTTGTATCAACGATGTGATTGACCTTTTTTACTAATTCATTGGGGATTTCTGGCGAAATTATCAAAAAAGTCGCATCCCCCATAAAGTAAATAAACTCCCCCTTGAGCCGATTATTTTTCAAAACTTTAGTAATCTGCTTCAGGATCCGATCATGACTATTAGGATGAGCTTCCGCATACTGCTTATGTTGATCCCAACTCACAATTTGAACGTTGGACCACAAGTCAAGTTCAGGATTTTTCTCAATTTTATGCAATTCATTTTGATAAAACTTTTCAGCACTATCGAAAGTCCTTAGCTTTAACCTTCGATCATAAAGCGAATTATAATGCCGGATTTCATCATTACGATTGGTAAAAAAGCTCCAGCGAATAATGTGCTGTCTAATGACGGTAACTAGACTAGCCTCAATAGGATAAGCAATCAATAATAAAAATTTTTCCTTAACTGGCATTACTACATAGCCTAACAGTAAGAATCCTGCTCCAATCGTGGTAAGAATTAAAATCAGCCAAGTAACATCGACTCTTGAAAAGATTAAGCCAGTTAAAATCGCTAAAATCAAAATCATTACTAGGCCATTAAAGACATTAGCTGGGTATAATCTTGCTAGCCATAACAACAATATCGGGAAAGTAACGCTGGCAAGATAAGCTAAACCTGCTAATTTAAAATACTTTCTGGTCATTTTTATAACATCATCCTCAATTATGCTATTTATTTACAAATTTTCATTGTAATAATTTAGGCAAAGAAATGCAAGAATAGAAAAAAACTAGTAGATTTTCTCTACTAGTTTAAAACTTATTGTAAATATTTTGGTGAAATATAGCGCTTAATTAAATCATTGACAGCTTTGGAATTATCATGTTTTTTGATAATCGCAATAAAGTCTTTACCGGTTGCTTGTTTTAGATAATATGTATGGTAGTAATCTCTCATCGCCTGGTCGAATTTCTTTTCACCCATTAGATAACGTAACAGAGAATAAAAACTCTTCCCACCATTATAGGCAGTATCAGTTTCATCATATTTCTTAGGAATCTTGTTAAGTGGATAATTGATAATCATCCCTTGTTTATACTTAATGGCTGTTTTCATCTGCTGATTCAACATTTTTTTGACATCCCTCATAAGCGAAGCATCTTGCTTAGTTTTCATCAATTTTTGGTAAAGCGCACTAGTCTTAGTTGAAGATAAATCAAAGATAATATCTTCCGAGAATTCTGCCATACCTTCGTCAAGCCAAGGCTCAGTATATTCATCATTACCCACGGTATTGAAGAACCATTGATGGGCTACTTCATGACTAACATCTTCAATGACGCTGTCATAATCTTCCTTAGAAGCTGCTTTTTTGCGAGCAAAAGTATCTTGAGCAATCATTACTAAGCCACTATATTCCATACCTCCAGTATCGCTACTAAATGGCGATTCGGTAAGATCTAATTCGGAATATGGATATGGCCCATATTTTTTAGTAAACAGCTTGATGCTATCCACTGCCGTCTGCTTTGCAAGTTGGTTATAAATCTTGGCACTTTTACCAGCATAATAATAATTATTGATCTTAATGCCATTTGCCTTGGTAGAACTCACCTTGAACTTGTTAGAAGCCACAATTACAAAATCACGTATATCTTTAGCAACAACCGTAGTTTTACCATCTTTGGTATGACTTTCACCACTTGTTACGACTTTGTAAGATTTTGGAGCGTAGATCTCAGCTTGATAATCGCTGACTGCAAGATTACGGTTTTCCCCTTCATCATTATAGGGATGATAATTCCATTTTCCGTTGCGATAATCGCTTAGATATGGGAAA
This sequence comes from Lactobacillus gigeriorum DSM 23908 = CRBIP 24.85, assembly GCF_000296855.1. GTDB lineage: Bacteria > Bacillota > Bacilli > Lactobacillales > Lactobacillaceae > Lactobacillus > Lactobacillus gigeriorum. The sequence continues at coordinate 3,237 of NZ_CAKC01000077.1, forward strand.
CAAAAAGAAAGGTTGTAAATTTTGCCTCCAGCTATTGCTTGGTAACCAAACCGATCCTTACGCCAAGGAACGTCGGTTTGTACTTCAACATTAATTTGCGTACTTGCCCCAGGTGTAAGACTTGTAGGTAAATCAACCAAAATATTACTTTCGTCACCTTTGAACTCATATGCCAGCTTTTGTTGATTTGCAGTAATTTGTTTGATTACCGTAGTCTTATTTTTATTGCCTTTATAGTGTTTTTGATCATAGGTTAAAACACCACTAGCAATGTTACGCACCATTACTTGCGTGATTGGCTTCGCAGTATTATTTTGAATCGTGATCGTTGCCGACTCTTGCAATTGATTTTTCTTCGTATCTAGATGAACTAGCAAATTATAATTAGTTGCTTTGATCTCAGGATCAGTATCTACCGCATGAACGGGTTGAGCGATCAAGAGCATAGAAAATGCTACTACAATAGCAAAAAGATACTTGAGTTTTTTCATAAATATCCCTCCAAGTTGCCCTTTATTGATTATTCATACGCACATTATACGCCCAGTTCTGACCATTACGCTAGTATAAAATACAAGATATAGTGGTATAGCAAAAATGCAGAATCATGATCTGCTCAAGCATCATCGATCCTGCATTTGCCTTAATTCATTGATACGATTTTAGTACCATGGACTTGGGTCACACCCAGCTCCAAGGCTATTCTTTCATAATTCTCAACAGTAATCCCTCCACCTGGCAAAATTTCAATCTTACCATCAGTGGCAGAAATAAGCTTTTTCAAGCGTACTGAATTATCAAGAATGTCAGTCCCCAGTGGACCACCATGAGTTAAAATCCTTGTTACATCATGTTCAACTAGCCATGGGATCAGTTCCAGCTGTTGGTCTTCGCTAAGCTCATCAAAAGCCATGTGCAAAACCAGATCCAATTTCAGCAGTCTTGCCATTGCACATAATTCAGTCATCTTAACTTTATCTAATTGCTTATCAGCTGTTAAACACCCCAAAGCAACACCGTCAGCTCCAAGTATCGCTGCTACCTGAAGATCTTGTTTCATAATTGTAAATTCATCATCGTTATAAACGAAATTTCCGCCACGTGGACGAATCATCACAACTACTGGAATCTGATGTTGATGAGCATATTTGATGCTTTGTTTGATAACACCAAATGATGGGGTGGTTCCACCTGCACCTAAATCATTATTTAGCTCAATACGATTCGCACCAGCCTCGATCATTCGTGGGATATCAGTAAAATTTTCAACACAAATTTCTCTTAACATTTTTATACCTGACTAAAATCAATATCTAGGTCATTTTCATCAGCAACTTGTTCATCCTTCAAGTATTGCTTATCTAACATTTTAACAAATGGATAATAAATCAAAATATTTAATACTAGCTCTACCAACTGTAAAGCCGATCCTGTCCAACTACCTGTTGCTAACCAACCTGAGATGATTGGTGGGGTTGTCCAAGGAAGCAAGACTCCAGTAGTTTTAGCAACTAGTCCTAAATCCATTGCTAGACCTGATAATAAAGTATTTAATACTGGGCAAAGAATGAATGGAACAACAATAATAGGATTCAAAACAACAGGCAATCCAAAAATCACAGGTTCGTTAATACCAAAGATTCCTGGTAAAATTGCTAACTTACCTAATTCTTTAATTCTCTTTGATTTACAAATAGTGAAAACTACAATCAACAAGGCTAATGTACTACCGCCACCACCATAAGTCGTAAAAATATCAATAAATGGCTGAGTATATGTATGCGGTACAGCTACATGGCTTTGAAAAGCTTTTAGATTATCTTGAGTAGCTACGAAAAAGATCGGTTGCCATACTGCATTTGTAATTGAAGGTCCATTGATTCCAAAGAACCAGAAGAAACTTGCTAAGAAGTTGTACAGTAAGACTGATGGCAATGAAATACCAACATTCTTCAATGGTGCTTGTAGCATCGTATAAATAAAATTGTAAGCTGTCTGGAAACTTGTCAATGAGAAAACAATTCTAACAATGAAGAAGAATAATACAACTAATCCACTTGGAATTAAAGCATCAAACGATTGACTAACTGCAGGCGGTACTCCATCTGGCATTTTGATTGTCCAATGACGCTTTACTGCAAAACGATAAATTTCTACACTAAGTAAAGCAATAATTATTCCAAGGAAAATTCCATTTGGTCCAACAAATTGTGTCATTACCGCACTTATTTTTTCTTTACCGACAGTTATAGATGTTGGTGTCAATATCAAAAATGAGATTAGTGAGACCATCCCAGCCTGAATTGGATTCATCCCTCGATTTTTTCCATACGCATAAGCTATGGCAATTGCCGAAAGCATCCCTGTGAAGCTGAATACTGAGTTTGAAACCGCACTAAACCATTCTGGAAACTTTGGGCCACACAATTTTATCCAAAATTCTGACCAACCCGGAATTGGAAAATTACCAATCAATAGGAAAATTGAGGTTACGATAATTAATGGTGTAATAATCAAGAACCCGTCTCTAAGAGACTTTAAAACAACATTATTCCCCAATTTTGCCGCTAGGGGCATCATTATCTTTTCAAACTTCTTTTGCATTTTTCTTACCTCCTTTTACGAGATCATAGCTTTAACCTAGTAACAAAAATCTGCTTTAAATTTAGTCATATCAGCATGACCGGCCAGTAATTCACAGCCAACAACAAGGTTTTCTAATGAATCTGCTAAACCAGCTCCTCCCTTTTTAGGCATTTTAAGTATTAAATTATCATCTTTGTACCGATCAATTACATCTTGATTCTTTTCTTGAGCCATTGCTGAAACAATAGGAATATCACTGTTCATTCTAAAATATTCAGCAATTTCGCCTGACATCTGTGCAAATTCTGGATAGTCAAACGTAGGTCCAGCAATTACAACATCTGCCTGCATTTTTTCAGCCATTTTTGTAAATTTATTTAGTACTTCCGTTCGATGATCTTGATAATATTGCGTACCACAATAAAATGTCCCGATTATTTCACTATCATTTTTGATAAGTAGTTTTTCAACGTTTTCAGCAATTCCCATAGCAATTTTTTTACCACCATATGGGGTATCTGCTCTTTCTTTGCCACCTAAACCAGCTTGAATTTGATCTAAAATTATAATGACTTTCATAATAAATACCTCGTATTAGTTAATTGGCTCATGTATTCGCTTCTCATATGCATCAAGCCATTCTTGAGTAATCGGTTCAATAATCGTAGTGTCATTTTCTCCGGGATTAGCCATTAAAATCTTCCTTGGTTCTTTATTAGTCGCTACACAAAAAGTGAATTCTACGTTAGTTGCTACTCCCCATTCACCTTTATTGTTCATTGCTACTAAAGAAAACTCACCGGCTTTGCCATAGTGCTTCTTCAATTTGCGAATAAATGGATATACCGCATGATCACAAGCTTCTTGAGGTGATTCTCCTTCCCCCATACGGCGAACAATTTCATATGAAAGACACCCCTTCATAATATCTTCACCTAATCCTGTTGCGGCTGCTCCCCCAATTTCACTATCTACATAAAAACCAGATCCTGAAAGCGGTGAATCACCTATTCTACCTTGTTTTTTCATGAATAAGCCTGACGTCGATGTAGCTACTGCCATTGATCCTGATTGTGCGAGAGTAATGGCTCCAACTGTATCATGGCCATCATAAGGATTAAGATGTTCTTGTTCTATTTCTTTGAGGCGCTTTTGCCATCTTGCTTTTGCGCGATCAGTCAGCATATTAGTCATTTCAAAGCCATTAAGGGTAGCATATTTAGTGGCACCTTCGCCAACTCTAAAGCTATTATAGTGTTCCTGACTTAATTTTCTTGCAACAGATACAGCATGAAGCGTATTTTCAATAGCTGCTACACTACCTTGAGCAAAAGTATCACCATCCATAAATGCTGCATCCATTTGCACAACACCTTCTTCATTAGGCAAACCACCATATCCAACTGATTTATAAAATGGATACGCTTCAACTTCTTTAATTAGTGCTTCAACTGCATCTCCTGCAGAACTATTATTTTCTAACAGCTGACTAGCTTTATCCATACCTTCAGCAGCCATCCTCCAGGTTGCAATTGTTCCCCATGTCATCTAATCACTTCTTTCTCAATCTAAATTACCAAGTCTCATTAATGCTAACATATAAATTTTTATATTCAACATGAGATCTTGATCACTCATCCATTCATCTTCCTTATGAGCGATTCCTTTTTGTCCGGGAAAAGATGGGCCAAACGCAATGATATTTGGCATGCTTCTAGCATAAGTAGCACCTGTAGTAGTCACTGGTGTGCCATCTAATCCAGTGATTTCTTCATACACTTCAGATAGCACTTTAATATATTTTGAATTCTTATCATGCATTACGCTTGGGATGCTCCTTGTAACTTTTAGTGTGCTATTTTTTGGTAATTCAGCTTGTAACCCCTGGGTTACTTGACTTTCGGAGAAAGAAACTGGGTATCTAAAAGCCAAGTCCAACTTTATTCCATCAGAAGTTTTAGAAATACCAGTTGGTGTCATAATTAATTTACCTGAGTCTTGATCGCTAAAATCGAGCCCAAGACCTTCGCCATAATGTTTATTAGTAAGTTTTTCATTTATCCATTTAAAATACTCGAGCATTTGGCCTGATACAGATAAATCATTAATGATTGTTTTTGCTAACTCTGTTATAGCATTCACTCCCATTTCAGGCGCATTGCTAGGAGATCTGACTCCAATTGCATGAATCTTTTCATCACCTATTTGAATCATAATGTCATCTGGGACATGGTCTTTTGACATATCACCGCTAAAGTCTCCTATCCCAGCTAAACTGCCATCTACAATTGGTGTATCTATTTCATAATTAACAATCCCACGTTCACCATATACAACTGGATACTTACAATCTGCTGTCCAACCAAAAATCGGAGGTTTTTCAGCTTTAAGATAAAGCGGAATATCATTTGAACCACTTTCTTCATCTGATCCAAAGATAATCCGAATCGTTTGCTTAGGTTGATAACCTAAATCCTTTAATAGTTTCAATGCCCATAATGTGGCAAAAGCTGGACCTTTATTATCCAAAATACCACGACCATAGTATTTATCCCCAACTTTGGTTAACGTCCATGGATCTGTGTGCCAATTTTCGCCTACAGGAACTACGTCCAAATGATCAACAACCCCAACATAGTCCTGATTATCTTCACCCCATTGTGCATAAGCCATCGCATTATTTACGATCCTAGCTTTAAAACCGAATTTTTCAATTATTTTTACTATAGCTTCTAAAGCTTCCCTTGGTCCTGATCCAAATGGAGCATCTTGATGAGCTTTTCCCTTCACGCTTTTAATTGCTATTAACTTGGCTAGTTCTTCATAGAATTGATTCTTGCTGGCTTCAATACTATCATCTATTGCTTTTCTATTAATCATTTTAATCACCTATTGCAATCGTGTTAAAGTTGAATCAAACGAATATTTATCAGCTCTATAATATGAATTATCCAAAAAAATTGGTTTTCCATCAGCAGAATATGTTATTGACCGTTCTTTTAATAATGGGTCATTTTCTTTAACTTTAAGTAATTTAGCTAATTCATCAGTTACTAATACTGCTTCAATTTGTTGACGAGAATAGGCAATTTTTGTCGTCTTTTCAATTATTGAGAATAGTGATCTAGAAAAATCTGCTTTGTGCAATCCTTGAACATATTCATCACTAATAATTATCTCTTCAACTGTTAATGGCATTTCATCCCAAAATCTGATTCTTTTTAAATAGTGAACTTTCTGATTCAACCGGTCTTCGAGTTTTAAAGCTTTCATCACATCTACTGACGGATTGGTTAACAAATGATATTCCAATACCTTAGTATGTGCAGTTTTACCATGCGCTTTTGCCACCTCAGTAAAACTTTGTAACCCGCCGATACCGGACTGGATCTTTTCTTTATTAAGTCCAGCCATTACATAAGTTCCTTTGCCTGGATCTTTTACTAAAACTTGCTTCTCAATCAAACTTTGAATTGCTTTACGAACTGTTAGTCTAGAAGCATTAAATTCTTTAGCAAATTGATACTCTGAAGGTAATTTTTGAGAACTAGAATATACCTTATCCTTTATTCTCTTCTCAATTAGTTTGGCTATTTCATCGAACTTAGGCATAATAGCCTCCTTTAGCAGTTTTCTCCTAACATAATTCGCACTCTATAGTATATACTATTCTGTATTTACCATTTTTGCAAACGATTTCTCCAGACTGCCCTAGGCAAGATTTTTTTACCCACTAAACCCTTATGCTATACTATATTCAAGCTATTCATGGAGGAAAATAACTTATCTGAAACTTGAAAGCACCAAAATCAAGCTCAAGTCTTGTCGCTGTTGAGCTTTTCTGGGCTTTATTAGTTTTTATATAATCTGTTTCAGTGCAATTTGTATGAATCGTGGCAGTTGGTTAATAAAGTCATTGATTACTTCATCTATCTTTTCAAAACTATTCCGTTTAAGCTCTTTTAATTCTGAAATTAAGTAGACCAATGCATCTACGAATATAATATCAGGCAAGGATTCATTCATTAGATCTTGAATTTACAATCTAAGTGCAACAGTTAATCTTTGAAAAAAGAAAAGACTCATGATGTCCTTTATAATGGTGTTGAA
>NZ_CAKC01000076.1 GCF_000296855.1 Lactobacillus gigeriorum DSM 23908 = CRBIP 24.85
CCGTGGTCTAGACTTTCACTAGACTAGATGAAATGTCATGCCCGACACACAAGAAATAGCGAATCAATTATTCCGTCGAACAATCGATTCGCTTTTAAGCTTAGAATGTTTTATTTGTTTTAGAATAAAACATTCTAAGCAGAAAAAAGTTAAGCCAATCTCAACTAACCATTCCTCTGCAATTATTAACTTTACAACTGATCAAACAGCTAAGCTAGAGATCAAAACTTCTCGCTATGTTTTTAAAAATAAAACAGTAGAAGTCATATTTGGTGTCTTTGGCCATCAAAATGAGTTTAAACATCGTAAATATATTTTTACGGTACCAAAGAATTGGAAAGTCTTATCAGTCAAGCAAGCTAAAGCACTACAAAAGAAGCTTGCTAAACAAGCACTGTTACGAAAACAAATGATGCTAAAAAAGCAAGCAGCAGCAAATTCAACAAAATAGAAGATCACAAAAGAGAGTGAGATAAATTACCAAGCTTTTCACAAAATCTTCTTTGAGATTCAACGCCCAATGAAGCCTGCCAAATAAGCAAGGCCAGAATAGAACTGTCAGATATTTTACATCCATTGATATTTCGTCTTTGCTTTAGGCATAAAGTTTGTACAAACAGCGACAAATTATATTTAAACGACTAAAACTAACTTGTAAATGATGAGAAAAACTCTTAAACTTAGGGTGGTTTAATTTAGTCAGACTCTTTGCTATTAATATGTTTACAAGTCGAGTCTAACAAGATTGGACTTTTTTTGTTAACTAAAACGATTTAACTAGCACCACGCGTATTTAAATTTATATTCTTACTAAAAAAGAGGAAATGTAAAATGCAAAAACGAAGATCATTTTTTGACAATGAAATGGAACAAAGATTCGGCTTGCGTAAATACACAATCGGTCTTTGCTCTATTTGTTTAGGTTTTGTAACAATCGGCATGGGTAGCCAAACCGTTAAAGCTGATACAGTAAACGACGTAGAAAACTCTTCCGTTGTGCAAGAAAACAAGATGCAAGATACAGACCCGGCAAATACTACTGTTTCAACAGAAGCTATGGCAAATACTGCAGATTCGGCTACAGCAAAGCCTAATATTACACCAACCGAAACTAAGGAAAATGAAACAGGCTCCGTAGCTACGACTGCACCTAAGACAAATTCTGCTTCAAATGGCGTTAAAATAAATACCGCAGATTCAGCAATTTCAACAGAAACTAAGCTAGCTAAAGCAAATTATATTGTAGCTAGCCCAAATCTTGCTTCAGATCAGGCTAAAGCAGAATCAGTAGTCCAACCTAAAGTAAGTGCAACTTCAACTGAAACTAAGCTAAATGAACCCGGCTCAGCTGTAGTTAAGCCGAATGTCACTTCAAAGGGAGCTAAACCGAATGTTGCAGATTTAGCAACTTTAACTGAAATTAAGCCACAGGAAATTAAACTTACTAAGCAAGTAGATGTTAAGACACTTGCTGAATCAAAAGTAGCAATAGATAATCAATTTAATTTTGATGACTAGAATACACAAATAGACAATAATTATTTAAATATTACTGGCTATAAGGGTGACCGCTCTAAGCAAATTGTTGTACCAAATGGAGCTGATTTTGCTAAGGCTGGTAAAAATGATAAGAATTTACAAGTTGAAATTGACCGATATACTTTAGTAGACTTAATTGTCAATGGTGTTGCACCTAAATTAAGCAATACTGATGGTCAAAAGATAGTTGCTAAAGGCAGTGATTGGTTCTATGCCTTTTATGATAAACATTTACATGATATTAGTGGCTTAGCTAATTTAGATACAAGCAATGTAACTCGCATGGACAGTATGTTTGACCACAACCAGATCAGCGATTTAAGCCCGCTGGCTAACTGGAACATCGGCAAGGTAACTAACATGAGTAGCATGTTTGCTGACAACCGAATCAGCGATTTGAGCCCATTAGCTGACTGGAACACCGGCAAGGTAACTTACATGGGCAGTATGTTTGACCACAACCAAATCAGCGATTTGAGCTCATTAGCTGGCTGGAATACTGGCAATGTAACTATCATGGAAAGTATGTTTGACCACAACCAAATCAGCGATTTGAGACCATTAGCTGGCTGGAATACTGGCAATGTAACTTACATGGACAGTATGTTTGACCACAACCAAATCAGCGATTTGAGACCATTAGCTAACTGGAATACTGGCAAGGTAACTCACATAGACAGCATGTTTGCTGACAACCAGATCAGCGATTTGAGTCCATTAGCTAACTGGAACACTGACAAGGTAACTGACATGAAGAAAATGTTTTATAACAACCGAATCAGCGATTTGAGCCCGCTAGCTAACTGGAACACTGGCAAGGTAACTGACATGAGCTATATGTTTGCTAACAACCGAATCAGCGATTTAAGCCCACTGGCTAACTGGAACACTGGCAAGGTAACTGACATGAGCTATATGTTTTATAACAACCGAATCAGCGATTTAAGTCCGCTGGCTAACTGGAACACTGGCAAGGTAACTGACATGAGCCTTATGTTTGCTAACAACCGAATCAGCGATTTAAGCCCATTAGCTAACTGGAACACTAGCAAGGTAACTAACATGGACAGCATGTTTTACGATCCGCTTGATTCAACAATTAATAGCCAATCTACTTTAAATAAATTCCATGCCATCGCTTATAAGCTTGATAATACCGGTGCTTTAACTAGTCATAGTGAGAGCAAAACTTTTAATGATGGTTTACAAGTTTTGCTTGATAAAAATATCGTGACTAACGAAAATTCAGCTACTTTAATCTTTAAAGCTAATAGTTCAGCAGGTAATACGTATCAAATTAAAATTTATAATCCAAATGGTTCCATTGATATCCAAGCAGATCCTCTGCAAACTGCTTTAGGCACAACTAATATATCTACATTCTATCAAGACGGTTACACTATCATTACTAATAAATTTATTAATAATGGTTCTGTAACACAGAGGATTTATATTAGACCAAACTTTAAGTATTATGATTTTGCGCCATATGAAAGTACTTCTGGACTAATTACAGTTGTTAAAGACAAAGAAGATTTGGGTTCAATCAATATCACATATCAGAATGTATCGGGTATTGGTATTGGTAACGATATTTCTGCACCTTATATTGATGGTAATAAGCCGTATATTAACCACACTCAAAATACTTTTTACTTCAAGCCACAGGTTCATTATTATTTTGGCAGTATTTCTTATTATAACTTAATTAAATCTGCCGGATTAACAATCACTGTTCCAGATGATGTGACTATTGATCCCGATACATTTATTGATAATGCAACCGGAAAAACTCTTAAAGCAACCAAAATAGCTGATAATCAATATCAAGTGGTATTAAACGATACTACAGACGAGGTTGCCGTTAAAGGCCTAATTAATGTTCCTGCAGACAAATTAACAAATGGTTTTGTTGATTTGCCAGGTTTTGGTATGAAATATACTATCAATACCTATAATGATAAAGCGGAACCATTAGTTGCAACTGGTACCAGCAAAGAATTATTTATTGTTCCTGATTGGGCATCCTATCATAGCAAGTTTCATGTCAAGTTAATTAATATCAACCAATCTAAATGGGCTTTTGATCGAAACGGCAACAAAGTATATACATATACTTCGCAAGGCTTCAATAATGGATTTACTGGTAGCCTCTTTGAGCCAGCCCTTTCAACTCAAGTAACTAATGGCGTTGAAACTTTTGATATGCCAACTGGTGTAAATATTACTGAATTTAGGGTTCCAACTAATGGTAAAATCGATCACATCGACTATATTTTTACAGATGGCTCAAAGCAAACAACTTCATCTTTGGATAAAACGTCTAAAGCTATTCGTCAAATGAAAGTTTATTTTAAGAATGGTATTCAAAGTAACAAATTATTTGGTGAATATTTTTATTTCGATCTTTCATTTGATGACACTTATCCTGATGGTAGACCAATTAAGGCTCCTCATATTTTTAACATTACCGGTTCATTTTCTTGTAATGAATTAGGCTCGACTGGCAAAGTTAATGTTGTACAAGTCATGCTTGCACCTACACAAAAATTAACCGATGGAATGCTGACTGATACAAGCCAAAACGAATTAAGTACAGCGTCTAATGGCAACTTTATTGCTGCTACAATTCTTAATGACGGTCGGGAACATCAAGGGCATTTAACTAATCCAATTTTTTATTTTAAATATAATAATTTAATGGTTCCTGATTTATCTAAAATTTCAGCAAGTTATAACAATCAAAACAAAGAATTAGGCTCAATTGGATTAACGAATATTGATAAAGCCAAAATTCATTCTTCTATTATTACTGATAGTAACGGTCAAAGATTTATTAAAGTTAAAGTAGATGGCGAATATTATTATGGCGGTTCATCTGATCGTAAATCTGATTTTAATGTTCAAATTCCTATTAGCAATTTGCCAGACGCATTAGCTGCAACAAAAGATTGGTCATGGTACATTTTAAATAATAGCGATAAAGAAAAAACCAAAAGTACAATTCGAAACTCAAGTCAAAGCAATAGGCTAGATCCTGTTACAGTTGATGGCAATACTTTATCTGTTGGCGGAACTGGTACTTGGCGAATCAATGTTGCACAAAGTTTCACATCTAGTACTGAAACACAAGGCAATTTAAATGGCGGTCCGGGGCTTGTTTCAACACAAGACGATCATCATCAAGACCCAACGCATTTTTATATCTATGATTCAATCATTAACGCAACTAATGATGCTAAAAGCGACTTAGTATCTGTTGTAAACTTACCATCAACTCAAGACGGTAAAAGCGAATTCGATGTACATATGACTGGCGAAGCAAGCTTGATTAATGTAATGACTGGGCAAGCTTATGATGCAACCATTACTTACTCATATTATACTGGTGATAATAAGTTTATTACTGGCGATCAAGTAAAAAATGATAATGGTTGGTCAAAGGTTAAGTCAATTAAGGTCGTGCCAAATGGCGGTGCGCCATCCATGACTAGTCTACGTTTAGTTATACCAGTTGAAGATGAATATGTTTATGATCACGTAGGCAAGACTATTTATGTGTCCACAATGACCTATGGCGAAGACAAGACTAATACTAATTACACTACTAAATATGGCTTTGCTGTACCTGATGGATCAACAATTTTGCCAATCATTATTAAGCCAGGGGATACGGGCAGTGCTAAGTTAACAGTTCAAGGTCAAGCAACAGTCCACACGCTTATTCACTATAAAGACGAAAGCGGTAAAGAAGTTTACGTAAAATTGGTCGATCAAGATAAGATCTATAACGAACTTCAAGATACTATGAAGCGTAGCGATTATTTGCAATCAGATAACGATTTAACTATAGCCGATCGTGGACTGCTTCCAACAGGAATGGTTATTAATTATGGTAATCCAACTATTCGCAACTCGAATAATAATTATGTTAACAATGAAGACGTATTTGATAAGATGGCTAAATATGACTTTGATGGCGATCAAGTGATTTTTGAAGGTGCCATGCCTGAAGTTGTTACTCAGACTCATCAGGTTAAAGAAACTATTCATTATGTCTATAGTGATGGCAGCCCAGCGGCACCTGATAAGGTATTGACCAGTGTTGCTTTAAAACAAACTAGCTACAAAAATCCATTTACCGGTGAAATTACTTGGAATGCGTCTACAACTGATACCTTAAATAGCGTAGATAGTCCAGAAATTACCGGCTATACACCTGATAAATCATCTATTGAGAGACAAACTTTCAAGTTTGGCGATAAGGATGTTGAAGTTACAGTAACGTACAGTGCTAATGCGCAAACAGCCACGATTACCTACATTGATGACACTGAAAAGAAGACACTTGGTAGTGACAAGCAAAATGGTAAGTTCAACCAAGTAATTACTTTTGAACATGATCCAGCAGAAGTTATTAAAGGCTTAGAAGAAAAAGGCTATAAGCTGGTTTCAAATGACTTTAAGTCGGGCATTAAGTATCAAAATGATAACAAGTTCAATAACTTTGAAGTTCACTTGAAACATGGCACTGAAAATGTAAGTCGCAACGATGATGTCAATATGACGGTTCACTATGTCATGGATGATGGTTCAGAGGCACCAAACGACAACAAGCAAACTGTCAACTTTACTGAAAATGGTACTCAAGATTTGGTAACCAAAAATATTACTTGGACACCTGCTGAAAGTCAAACATTGAAAGACGTTGATAGTCCGGTGCTTATTGGTTACACAGCAGATATTAAGACTGCAAGCGGCAAAGTCGTTAACTTTGGCGATCTTGATATTAATGTAACCGTACATTACAGTGCTAATGCACAAACAGCTACGATTACCTACATTGATGATACTGAAAAGAAGACACTTGGTAGTGACAAGCAAAATGGTAAGTTCAACCAAGTAATTACTTTTGAACATGATCCAGCAGAAGTTATTAAAGGCTTAGAAGAAAAAGGCTATAAGCTGGTTTCAAATGACTTTAAGTCGGGCATTAAGTATCAAAATGATAACAAGTTCAATAACTTTGAAGTTCACTTGAAACATGGCACTGAAAATGTAAGTCGCAACGATGATGTCAATATGACGGTTCACTATGTCATGGATGATGGTTCAGAGGCACCAAACGACAACAAGCAAACTGTCAATTTTACTGAAAATGGTACTCAAGATTTGGTAACCAAAAATATTACTTGGACGTCTGCTGAAAGTCAAACATTGAAAGACGTTGATAGTCCGGTGCTTACTGGTTACACAGCAGATATTAAGACTGCAAAGGGTAAAGTCGTTAACTTTGACGATCCTGATATTAATGTAACCGTACATTACAGTGCTAATGAGCAAACAGCTACGATTACCTATATTGATGATACAACTAAGAATAACTTAGATAGTAAAGTCGCTAAGGGTAAGTTCAACCAAGTAATTACTTTTGCAACTGCTCCGACTGATGAAATTGCAAACTATGAAAAGCAAGGTTATAAACTGGTTTCAAATGACTTTAATAATCAAAAGTATCAAGCTGATAACAACAACAATGTCTTCTATGTTCACTTGAAGCGTGGCACAACCACAGATAACCCTGGTTCAAATGGCGGCGGTGATCAAGGCACTACTCCAACACCAGAGCCTGTCCCAGAACCAACTCCATCTCCAGATGATCAACCTGATACTACATTGCCATCAGACAATAATACTGATAAAGATGTAGAAAAAGATAAACAAGACAAACCAGAGGAGATGAAGAAGGCAAGAAAGATAATCAAGACAAGAATTACGAAACAAGAACATATCGGAAATGCTGAAAAGGCTGAACATCTTACAGAGCAAGAACACAATGATCAAACCGTTGTAAGTCCAGTTAAAAATGAGGCTAATGAACCTCAACTCCCACAAACTGGTGAAGCTAATACCAGCGTTATCGGCTTACTAGGAATGCTAGTAGCAGGTTTTGCAGCAATTCTTGGTTTTGAAAGTAGCCGTAGTAGAAAACATAAAAACTAGATTTTAATAACGTCGAAAAGTGTCTGGGAAGAAACTCGATTTTTAGCCCGAATATAAAAACACAGAAATTCATTATTTTTAGTGAATTCCTGTGTTTTTTGTTTTTAAAATGAAAATTCGAAGGCTTTACCTTCTTGTTGGCTCTTTTTTATAATCGTCAACCGATTTTTTCGAAAAGCTCAATACGCCTAACGCCAAAATAAAAATTGCACCTAGGCACCTAGAAAGATACCCAACCAATAAGGGTAATCAAAAGCGCTTATCAAACTCACAACAACTAAACCTTCAAAAAAACCTAACCAAACAGGATGATCCATAGAAAATTGCCAGTAAATTTTGTTAGCATGTTTAAATAATTTCATAATAGAAGTCATTATACTTGTTAACACCTTGGTAACTTTAGTTTTCATCGTTTTTACCTCAACAATAAAAACATTAAGCGTTGTTATAGAAGGAGTCCCTGCTTTTATTCTATTATTGCACATATTTAGTCTTCTTGAAACCGAATTCCAATTTAGCGAGTCTGTTAAAATATTACATTTTTAATCATTTCCGCGTAATTATACATGTACTTCTGAGCTGTAGATGACTTAGGTGAAATCAGGTATTTGGTGGCTCTCCCCTTCCCCACTTGAATAACTAGACCTTTATCAATTAATCCCTTCAGGGCTTTTCGACATTCATATTCATTAGAAAAGTTGACTGCAATTTCTTTAAAAGTCGCAGACATTTTTGTCATGAATACTTGATAAGCTACTTGTTCATTCTCAGGCAGGTCATGCAATACAGTATCATCACCTATTTTCCAGATGGTCAATATTGTCTTTTGTGGAGTAACTTCTAAGTCAGGATGTTTTGTATTTAATTTACTCATTACATTAAGTATACGATAGCCACCGCTTCCTGTGTGTTCGCCCAGCCTTGCCTGAACGAATGCTTGAAATACTAAGGCATTTCTTGGTTTCGAATCAGTTTTACTAAAAAATTCTTCTTTTGTTACTAACAATTCTCCAGGATTTTGAAAAACAACCCTCTTATCAAACCAGCTAATTTGAACCACCAAGCGTGAATGGTAATCTGCATGTGTTAAACAATTAACCATTGCTTCACGAACTGCTCTAACAAAACTATTCTTCCAATTTTTTCGTGTCAATCCATTTAATTCAAAAGTATCGGGTGTTAATGTATCAACTTTATTCATTACCTTTTGAAAGAAACTAAAAATATTATCTGGGTTTTCATCGCCCCATGACGTATAAATTCGATCAAGATAATCTACATCACTAGCTTTATTTTTTACAATAAAATCCAGCATAAATGAGGGATAAACATCAAGAATAGAATTTATACTTACCAAACAATAACAACACTGCCTTTGAAAGCTTATATTTACCATCCCTTCGATCTATTCGAACAAGTCCATGATCGATTAAAAATTGTTCATTATCAGCGGAAATAACTTCAGGTTCATCATTTACTTGAGAATATAAGACTTTATAATTCTGCAAATCAATTAAATTTAGGTCAGCCATACTAAAATTATCAAGAGTGTCATAGCTATCATCAAGACTCGCACTTTGAATAATAGCTTTTAAATCTGATTCTGATGCTCGACGATCGCCTTCTCCACTAGTATTAGCGAATATAGAATTTGTTAGCCACATATCATTCGGAATTTTTTTCTTTGCACATTTATGCACTTCATGTTCATTTTCAACATTTTTTTGCATTATTAATCCTCAATTTTTCGATGCTGATAACCTTTTCATATAAATTTACCTATGATTTTCGCACGATTTCAAAAATATGCAAATAATCCTGCTTTAGATAAAACTATTCCATCATAGCGACCAGGGTAATTAATGCTGCATCGTAATAATTCGTATCAGTCAAACGATTAGTAAAAACATACTGTTGTGAAACAAATAAATTATCAAATTCCGGTTTCTTTAATTGCTGCACTGCAAAAAAGATCGGACCACTAATACTCGGTGAAGCATAATTATTTAACGCTTTACCATTCAATTGATAGCCAGCCGTCACTTGTTTTTGCTTGCTGAAAAAGCGCAACATTTTAGTAACAATTTTCTTTGCTCGTGCATCTTTGCTAGTAGCTAAAAATAATGGTACGCGACAAGCATTGCCAGAATAATCACCATCATTTTTTCCAGCTACTTCATTGGCTTTAGCTGGTCTAACACCTTTTTTACTAATCCAAGCAAAATCTGGAACTAAGCCAGAAGGATGTTGCTTGCTCAATTGATACAGTTTTTTCAGCATTACCTTCTTGATCGTTAGCCATTGGGAATTGCCAGTCAACTGATGAAAATCATCAAAGTAAGTCGGTAATACGTCAGAGGTTCGCATTAAGTAATAATACTTCGACTTCTTATTAGCCCAATCACCAACAGTCAGCGTCTGAGTAGCCGAATTATAATCGTAACGTAAAATATCAGCTAATAATAGCTTAGCCTGCTGCAAGTATTTGGGTTCGTTCCAGAGTTTTCCCGCTTTAATCAAACTTTCTGCAATGTATAAATCGCCATCAGTTGCACTAGTAGAATAAACTTTTTTATCCACTTGCTTCCATGACATTAATTCAGTTTGTTGATCATCGATAGTCAACCGATTAGCCAGGTAAAACCGATATAACCGTTGAAAATCTTCTTTTTTAGCCCAACCCTTTTCACCAGCCATTGCAGCAATCAACATGCCATAGCCTTGACCTTCAGACAAGCTTGTGCGTGGTGCCGTTTTTACCCAAGCTTTTCCATCACTTTCTTCAACCACATAATCTTCTTTCCATTGACGGTACAAATTACGGTGCAAGGTGCGGTTATTACTACCACGAACATAAAACATGATCGCGATAAAAAGCCCAATAGTCAGTAAGATCAAAATTGGGGTAAACCTGTTTTTGTTTTTTAACATCAATCTGTAAACCTCTTTGTTTTTACCCACTTCGTGGCTTCGCGATGGAAAAGTCTGTCATCAATTGAGGACCATACTGCATTAATCGAGATAATGATAAACAACTGCGAGTATGTAAAATATGAAGCCACAGCAAGCCAAAGTTGTCTAGTTGTAACCTGACCAAATTGGGTACTGGCAGCCACACTGATTTGGAG
>NZ_CAKC01000075.1 GCF_000296855.1 Lactobacillus gigeriorum DSM 23908 = CRBIP 24.85
TCTGGTATTGTTTAAATTTTTAGCTGTTTCGTATTTCATAATTTAAGATTATAGCAGATGTTTCGCAGTAACTCTATTAATAGAAAAAAAGATTAGTTAATTAGTCAACTTTGGTTGCAAGCCAAGGTTGGCTTTTTTATTGAGATTTATAGCGAGATAAATCATTTGACTGTAAAGACAAAATGGTGTTATATTAAGAAATATTTAAGATATTGAAACGGTACAGTAAGTATATTTTCATATGGCTAAGTAGCAAGATTAGTATTTTAAAGAGTGAGGTGTCATCATGAAAAAAATCATCGCAGCTGTGGTGGTAGCACTATTATTAATTGGCGGTGGCGTATTCTACTACCAAAATCAACAAACAGTGCCTAACTACCTGGTAAATTCCAGACTAGAAACAGCTCAAAATCCCAATGATAACAAGCTTGGTGGATATTACAGATTGCTTTTTACCAAAAACAAAGCTACATTGGTAGTATTTTCAAACGCTGTAAAAACTAAGTCGTCAAATAAAGTCGATCAAAAACTTTTTCAAGCAGTAGCTGGCAATAAATCAATAGCTACAGTAGGTCGAAATGCAGATTTAGGCAGAGTTCATGTAACTAAGGATAATAATAAACTAGTTGTTAAATCTAAGAAGTTAACTCTAACTTTCACAATTAATGATAACGCCTATTATACCGATGATGGCACCATGTGGTTAGTTGCCAAGTAAGCAAGTAAAAGCAAGATTTTGTTTTGCTTGCTTTTTATTTTGTTAGAAAAACTGCATAAAAAAACGAATCATCCCTTTAGAGAAGATTCGTAAAAAAACACATAATTATGCCATTGAGTCCCAAGCTGGCATTGCTTCTGCTTCGCCTTCAGCTAATGCAACTTGTTCTTTGGTTAAGTATTTCTTGTGAACAACAACTTCATAAACATTTTCGTTAAACCAATCATTGTCCATTACGTAGTAACCCTTGTTACCAACCTTGTCGCCCCAAGAGTTTTCTACTTTCCATTGGCGAATTTCACCATGATCTTCGTCAACACCAACAAGTGTCATTGCATGGCTCATTACGCCTTCACCAGTAGCCAAACAGTCAGCTTTGGTCATTTCGAAATCAACACCAAACAACTCATCAAACTTGTATAAATCAGTTGATAAGAAACCAGTTTTGTTATCTTTGCCTTTAGCGACATCATTGGTAAACCAAACAGCTTCGCCATCCTTTAATTGAGCAATTGCAGCTTGTGCCAAATATTCCATTGGAACGTTCAAGTATGTATTAGGGTGCTTGCCATTAACATTATCTTCGAATGGAAGTGAGTAAAGTTTGTTGTACTCATGATCCGGTGCATTTGCCAAGACAACATAATCGCTAAAATCAACATCTGATAAATACTTGTTAAAGAATGCCACTGGGGTCAAATCCTTTTCAAGATGATAATTCTTGTCATCATCACGATATTCAAGATCAAATGTCTTTGGTGGTTCACCAACAGCGATTGCAGTCATGCGGTAAACTTCATTTAAGAATTGTTTACGAGCCTTTTCCAAACCTTCTTGATCACCGGCTTGGGCTAATTTACGCAAAACTAGGGCATCTTTCTTTTCCTTTTTTGATAAAGTTTCGATCAATGCACTAGTATTGTTAGAGTTAAAAGTTTCAGGCATCGCATATGAAGGTACCACACCATACTTTTCGATTAATGAAGTAGCCATATGCCAAAGGCCACCATCATGACCAGCTAAGTCTAAGTATGCACGAACAGTGCGATCAGACAATGGCTTATCAGCTGATGCAATAATTTGATCATAAAAAACGTTGGCACGTTCGACTTTATCCCAGAAAAAGTTATAAGCTTGAGAAAAAGTAAAATCTTTTGCCTTATATTTTTTACCAAAATTATGACGAAGTACGTTTAAGGCTGAAAATTCCCAGCAACGACCTGAGTGAAGTTGGTTAGTTACATTATTTGTATCTAATTCAGTTGAAAAAACGTGGGTCAATTTTTGTGAGACTTGGTCATTATATGAAGCTTCATAAATGCCACTACGTCTAGCTGCTCTTGAAACAACTTGATTACTTGCTTTACTATTAAAATCATGACTAAACTCTTCGAGTTCTTGAATCGTTAATTCGTGCATATAATTCTCCTTGATTAAAAATATATAAAAATTATACCATAAATCAATGATGATGGTGATATTTTTACATTTTTTACCATAATTACCATAAAAATAATTATGTAAAGCTATTTTGTTGATGTGTTACAAAAACGTTAAATTATAGTAAAACTGAAAGCCTTTCTTAAAATAAACGGGCTATAAGTCTGGTATAATACGACTAAAGAGAGTTTTTTGATTAAGGAGTATACTATATGAAAAATAAACTTGGTCTAACAGCTGTTACGCTTTTGGCAGCCTTGTCATTAGCTGCTTGTGCTAACAATGGTAACCAAAGTAGTTCACAACCTCAAAAACAATCTAGTTCAAAGGTGCAAAAAACAGAATCAAGCAGCAAAGAAAATTCCTCAAGCAAGGAATCTTCTAGTCAAGCACCTAAGCAAAGTAGAATTGATAGTTTAACCGCAAAATTACATAAGGTTTTGCCAAATATGCTTTTGCCTACCAAGGACGGTTTAGGACAAGGCAGTGAAAACTTAAATGCTCGTTACACAACTGCGTCAGATAAAGATGTTGTGTACTACAGTGTAGGTAACAGTCCGGTTGCATTTAATGCTGCAAGTTTACAAAACGAAAAGCCATATGCTGTTCTTACCGAATACAAGAATGTTTCTGATGCTGATAGCATTATTAACTACATGCCAGCTCAAACTGGTTTACCAACTGTGAAGTTAGATGCTAATACTACTGCAACTAGTGAAGGAGCAGCTGGTCAAAAGTATCTTCAATGGAATAAAGGTAAATGGTCATACGTTGTTCAAGCAAGTAGCGTATTGAAACAAGACGGAACTAAAAAAGCTAAAGAACTTTTGAATTTAGTAAACGAATATGGCATGCCTGCAACTACTACCAACAGTAGTGTTCATGTAATTGTTGGTGACAGCGTTGGTTCATTGAATACTGTAATCTCATGGCAAAATGGCAATAATGTATACCAACTAAAAGCACATGACACAGAAACAGCATTTAAGATGTTAAGTAGCTTACAATAATTATAATTATGTAAATTAAAAGGATCAAAACTCGATCGAGAGCATTTGATCCTTTTTTTATTCCATTTTATCCAAAGTCAATTTTACTTAGTTTACTTTCAATCGTCTCACGATCCACTCCAATATACCTTAGGGTCATACTTTCGCTTGAGTGATTTAACAGCTTCATTACTAAACCGATGTCATGATTACTTTGTTGGTAAACACGATAAGCGCCAGTCTTACGCATGGTATGTGTTCCTAAATAATTAATTCCCAACAGCTTGCCGACATCATCCATAATATGCCAGTATCGTTTGCCATCGATATGTTTTTGTGGATGACGAAAACTAGGGAATAGCCATGGACTACTAAAAACTTTAACTTTTGGATGTTCTTTTTGATATTGCTTAAGGTATTGATAGTATTCGGTCAGATCTTTAGTAATCGGTAAAAGAAATAGGGTGTTTGGTTTGCCAGTTTTTTGATCGAAGATATATGCATTTCGTTTAATTTCACCATCGTCTTCGTAAACATCGGATTTTTTAAGGGCTAATACATCACTTACCCGTAAGAGGGTAGCTTTACCTGTTTGAAAAATAGTATAGTTACGCATCCCATCTTCTGTTTGCGTTTTAAGAGCTTGTTGAACTTCTTCCATTACGACAGTATCTCGTATTGGCTTTACATTATGAATTTGTCGCTGTTTATGATTGACCATTATGTTGCTTTCTTTCTAAACGTCTTTATTTAATAATACTGAATTATAACGCTTAAGCAAATTTTACCATAGAATAATAAAAGTGGTCAAAAGTACTGATTTATAAAGGGGTTAGCAGTTCTGTTATATTTTCTAGGCGTCTTTTCTGCATTATGACGCCTAGAAAAAGAAGTTCAAATTTCTTAGTACTATTCATTATTTTTTCTTTCCCACAAGTGAATTTTGTCTTGAATTTAATCAATGCTGAGATCGCAATTCTAGGGCCAAGTTCATTTCATTTGGTTGATAGTTAATCAAACAAGTTTATAGAAGCTCAATTTAGAAATTTGATAATATTTTTGCAAAATAATCCTGTTTTACGTGTTTTTAAAAAAAGTATGATAAAATTTAATTAATTAACTACAGAAAGGACTTATTATGGATTTAAATTACAAAGAATTAGCTGCTGCTAAGAAAGACGATATTTTAAGAGACTTAGCTGAATTGATTGCAATCGATTCATCAGAAGATCTTGAACACGCTACTGAAGAATTTCCTGTAGGTGAAGGTCCTGCTCGTGCAATGCAAAAGTTTTTATCTTTTGCTGAAAGAGATGGCTTCCACGTTAAAAACGTTGAAAATTATGCTGGACGTGTCGACTTTGGTGAAGGTGAAAAGCGTGTTGGCGTAATTGGCCACATGGACGTAGTTCCAGCTGGTGATGGTTGGGTAACTGATCCATTCAAGATGTTAATCGAAGATGGTAAGATCATTGGTCGTGGTAGTGCCGATGATAAAGGTCCAGCTCTAGCAGCATACTATGGTATGTTACTTTTAAAGGAAGCTGGTTTTGAACCTAAGAAGAAGATCGACTTCGTTGTTGGTACTAACGAAGAAACTGGTTGGGTTGGTATCAATTACTACTTGAAACATGAACCAACTCCAGACCAAGTATTTTCACCAGATGCTGAATTTCCAATTATCAATGGTGAACAAGGTATTTATACCCTTAAGCTTGAATTCAAACCAGAAGCTGGTGAAGGCTCAGTTAAATTAGTTAAGTTTGAAGCAGGTATTGCAGCAAACGTTACTCCTCAAAAGGCCTTTGCTACAATTGAAGCTGACAACTTAGAAGAAATTAAGTCTGAATTCGATAAGTTCATCGCTGATAATAAACTTGAAGGTGAATTTGCAATTGAAGGTTCACAAGCTAAGCTTGAAGTAACTGGTCAAGGTGCACACGCAAGTGCTCCTCAAGTTGGTAGAAATGCTGCCACTTTCTTAGGCTTATTCTTAGATAGTCTTGATTTAGCAGGAACTGCTAAGAATTATGTTCACTTCTTAGCTGAAGTAGAACACGAAGACTTCAAGGGTGAAAAGCTTGGTATTGCTCATCACGATGACTTGATGGGTGATCTTTCAAGTGCTCCAAGTATTTTCCATTTTGATGCTGATAGCGCATACTTGCTTGATAACATTCGTTACCCTCAAGGTACTGATCCAGATAAGATGGTTAGTCAAGTTGCTGAAAAATACAGCGATATCTTAACCCCATCATATGATGGTTTTGAAGAACCTCACTATGTACCTGGTGATGATCCACTTGTTAAGACCTTGTTGGCAGTTTACGAACATCAAACTGGTAAGAAGGGCCACGAAGTAGTTATCGGTGGTGGTACTTATGGTCGTTTATTTGAACATGGTGTTGCTTTTGGAGCTCAACCTGAAGATGCACCAATGGTAATGCACCAAGCAAATGAATATATGAAGGTTGATGACTTAATCGATTCAATTGCTATTTACGCTGAAGCTATTTACGAATTAACTAAAGATGCTGATTAATCTAAATAAGGGCTTTGTCTGTTTTGGGACGAAGCCTTATTTTTTTAATAAAACTTACAATTTCTTTGTTAGTATAGGGACTGATCGGGTATAATGATAATAATCTATAGTAGAAGGAAAATAATATGTCAAATACTGATCTAAATAGTTTGAGTCCATTTGAATTTAGTTTATTTTTACATGAAGAAGTTAAGAAGCAACCTGGCTTACCATTGTTAGATGCAGGACGTGGAAATCCTAACTGGACTTCTCCAACTCCTAGAGAAGCTTTCTTTCTATTGGGTGAATTTGCAACAAGTGAATTAATTTTTTCTCAAGAAGAAAATGCTCTTGGCAGTCAAATCAACAGTAAACAAGCACGTTTAAAATTATTTGAAGCTTTCTTGTCAAAAAGAGATACGCAAGGTAGTCGTTATTGGCAACATTTGTTAAAGCATAGAGATTTGATTAAAGGCGATTTTGCTAGTTGGTTTGATGAGGCATGTGATGCGATTACAGGTGACAATTATCCAAGTCCAGAACGTGTTCTTGATGTAGCTGAAGGTCCGTTAAAACGCTTCATGACCAAAGCATTGTTTGATGAAAATGAAGTTGATTTTGATGTATTTCCGGTAGAAGGTGGCGCAGCAGGTATTTGTTATGCTTTTGATACCCTGATGAATTCCCATTTACTCCATAAGGGTGATAAGATTGCTTTATTTTTACCTACTTTTGCTCCTTATGTTGAATTACCTCATCTTTCTTCTTATATGTTTGAAGTAGTACCAATTAAAGCAGCAAGGGTAAAAGTTGGAGATCACGTCGAATATACTTATCCTGATTCCGAATTACAAAAGTTATCCGATCCAGAAATCCAATTAGCCGTTTTGGTTAATCCGTCCAATCCTAATTCCAATGCTTTAAATGACGAAAACCTCAAAACGATCAAAGAAATTGTTACTAATAAACGGCCAGATTTATTGTTTATCTCTGATGATGTTTACGGCACCTTTGTACCCAACTTCAAATCACTGTTTGCGGTAATACCTGACAATTGCTTATGTTTATATTCATTTTCAAAGTATTACGGAGCTACAGGCTGGCGTTTAGGTGTGCTTGCTGTATCAAAGAACAATGTAATGGAAAAGTTGATCGAAAAATTACCAATGCATTGTAAACGGAAAGTTTCTGCTAGATATGCACCATTAATGATCAACGATCGCCTTAGTTTTATCGATCGCTTAGTAGCTGATTCTCGTGATATCACTTTGAATCACGTTGCTGGTTTATCAACTCCTCAGCAAATGATGATCACGCTATTTTCAATTTATGGAATTGTTCAAAATGGTGCGCACTATCAACAATTAATTATGCATTTGTGTCATAAACGAGAGGATCGTTTCTTTGAGGTTATGGAACTTCCAAGCTTAAGAAGCGAATATGATACTGCTTATTATTGTGATTTAAATATTATCAACTGGGCAAGTGAACATTATAATTCAGAATTTGCTGAATATCTCGAAACAGAATGGAGTACAGTTGATTTCCTTACTGAATTAGCAAGAAAAGAGCATGTTATTTTGCTTAGAACAGCACCATTCGGAAGCGATTTGTGGTCAGTTAGAATATCTTTGGCTAATCTTCATACCCATGAGTATGGTGAATTAGGAGAACGAATTATTCACTTTGTTGATCAAATTTATCAAAAGTTTTTGGAACAAACTAAATAATTCAATGTCTATGTTCTGGTACAAAGAAGGATATTATTTTGAAAAATAATACTGCAAAAATGTTTTTATTTGCTACAACAATTTCTATTTTTTGCCTAATTGCATTTATTTTTATCGGAAATACAATTTGGAAGAATTATCTGATAGAAACAACGATTACTCAAGAGTCTAACAGAGATTATCGAACTGATAAAAATACTTTAATACATTTACAGAAGAGAAAGTCATTGACGGTAGATATTACGAGTGATAATCAAGGATCCGGGGATATTTTATATTACGTTGAAGAAATAAATGGTCGATTTTATGATGTAACTTATAAGAATAAAAATGGACAGTTGAAACTTAAGTCAATTTTCCTTCATCCAGATAATCATGATTGAAAATATGTTTAAAGTATTGCCTACTAGTGGGTGATACTTTTTTATATGCATAAAGTGATTACTTTAATCACACTTGTATTATACAAAATACAAGTAATAAAGGAAACATTGAGAAAGAAAATGATGTTGATTTTTAGTTATACTTGATGAAATAAGGAAATTATTGCTCATTTTTGCTAGAGATAATTATTCAGCGAAATAGAGTCACATCAACTTTACATAATATTTTTATTGTTAAAAATAGAATCTGATTGAAATCTATTTGATTCATTTTGCGTAATTCATAATTATTTATGATGTTAAATACTGGTCAAGATATCAAAATTAGCAAGAATTTATGTAGTTATGATAAATAAAAATTGATTAGTTCACGACATGTAAAACAAGCATAAATGTTGAATTGATGAGCCAGAAAAAAATTATTTTGCTCAGTATATTTTTGAAATTTAACCACAATTTGGATGTTGTTGGTAAAATGCTGATTTTGACACTTTTGGGCACGCTACTATTTTTTATATGTTTAGTTTAGATAAAACAGTAATTTTAAGCACACTTGTTTGTGGGTTTGCCTTTATTTCAACAAATGCTTTTATAAAGCCTTCTATGACAGTTTTACTGTGTCCTAAATTTTCCGACAAAATACAGTAAAATACATGATTTTTCAAAAAATTGTCTTCTTTTTTTGCACACAAAAAAGCCGGTACCTGGGAAGTACCGGCTTTCTATAACGCTAAACTTAAAAGATAAATTCATAGGACGACTAAATTGTCCATATGTATATTTTAGAACAAAATTACTACTTTTTGAAGTATTTAGCTGGTGCAAGTTGCTGATTAGTGCCCAATTTGTAATATTTAACGCCTTTAATGGTTAAGGTATCAATCAGTTTCCAAGTTGTGTTGGTTCTAATATACTTACCAGTTAAACGACCATCACTGTCATGTAAAGCGATTTTCCAATTAGGGTCACCGTTGATTATAGGAGCATAAACAGTTGTAACTTTTTTTGCTACCTTTCTTGTTGTTGTAACTGCTTTAACCGGTTTATCTGCCTTTTCGCCGTGTAGGTCGATTAGGCTAATATTGCCATCAACGTTTAAACCGCACCAATTAGAACTAAACTGCCATATCGCAACTCCGTTCATAGACGGGAACCAGTTGAAGTCAGGCTTGCTGATAGCACTCATAGTCATATATGATGCTACCCAGATACAGTCACCAAACTTTTTAACGACTTGGTTAGTATCAATGTTGTTTCTTAAAAGGCTCGCACCACTGTAAAGCATAGGATTGTACCCTGCTTTTTTAATAACGTTCATAAAAGCGATAATCGCACTGGTATTACTTGAACGTGAATTAACAACTACGTTACCATCACCGGTTTCCCAGTCAAGCGCCAGATAGCGTTTTTTGCTGATGTTTAAATACTTAGCACGTGATACAAAGTACTTAGCTTCCGCTTTTGCCCGTGATACCGAATTTCCAAATGTAGCAAAATGGTAAGCATGAACATAAAGCTTTAACTTGTGTGCACTTCTAACCTGTGATACTGCTTTTGGATTGAAGTACCCTATTCCTTCGGTTGCTTTAACAAAAACATACTTAGCACCAGCATTAGCATATCTAGTTAAATCGGTGTACTGATAGTTTGCCACGTCGATTCCATACTGTCTACTCATGATCAGTTGCACCACTTTCAACATTTGAAGGCTCTACAATTGCGCTTTCAGCGCTACCAGTTGGTTGCACAATATCGGTTTCTGCCACTGGTTCGGCGGTAACTCCGCTATCAGCTTGTGGTAAAGATTCGTTTGCTAAGTGCATACCATTTACTGCCTTTTCAATCGCTCCGTTAATCACTTGTGGTGTTGCACTAAGTCCTACAACTTTAAGCGCTTGTGAAATAATCTCACTTGCATACTCTCGTTTAGCTTCGTTGTCCATACCTGTAAACTCAGCTTCATGAACTGCAAAAGTAGCAACTTTACCTACTGCGTCTAAAACTTGTCCAAACTTTGTTGATTTATTAATTTTTTGCTTGTTGTGAGCATAGATACCAGCAATAACTGCTAGTGTCCAACTTGCAACCGTGATACCTAAATATAAATAGTCTTTAATTGTCATTTTTTAAAAGTTCCTTCCTTAAACGGTCGTTTTCAGCTTCGAGATACTCAACCCGTGCGGTCAGTGTCTGTACCCTTTTACTTAAACGATCATTTTCTTCATCAATCCGATCCTGTTTGTTTTTGATTGAGCTTAAAAAAAGCGTAACTAGTCCTGTAATTATTGGTGTCAGTACTTGAATGAGACTTATTATATCGTGCAAGTGCTACACCTCACTTATCGTTTTCTAGTTCTGGTTGATCGTCTATAATAAGCTGTCAACATAATGTCAGCTAAAAAATACATATCTAGGATAATGCTAGGCTTTAACCTAAAATAGCCCACAAAGTAAATATGAATTAATTCAATAGCTAGCATAAAACTTACAAACGCTGCTGCGACTGCTAATAGTAAACCCACAAAAAAATCATTTTTGATATTAAAAAAACCGCATATCATAAGTAAGATACCGGTTATCAGTGCAATAATATCAATTCTTAAATCATTAAATGTAGGTGCCCATTCTGGCGGATAAAAATAAAAGTTACGATCAGATAAAAAAGATAATGACAGAGCTAGGAGTGTTAAGCCAATTAAAATAAAGCTCGTGTTAAGCCTGCGCTTCATAACTATCACCCGAAATCTCTTGAAACTGATCCTTTGTAATAAAGCCGTACGTTACATAACTTCTAAGAGTCGCTTTATCAATCCAACCAAGTGAGTACTGTTCTTTGTACAAACTGGTAAGGTCAATTGGAGTAAATGTAAAGCTAATCATTCTTATCACTTCCTTCCATTGGTTCAGATGGTTCGGCAGAGTTATTTTTACTGTTTAAACCATCAACAACTTGCTTCATAGTGCTTGCAATGCTGTTAATCTGACCGTTCATCTGTCCAATCGTGTTTGTAAGTGTAAGTTGCATTTGTTGAAGTGTATCTAACCGCTTATCGCTTGCATCTTGCTTAGTTTGATTTTCTTGAAGTGTAGCAATCTTTTTGCTTGTGTCGTTTAAGTCATCTTGCAATTTAGCAAGCATTTGTGTTTGAGTCTTAGCAGACGCTTCAACCCATGTGTTAAGTTTTGTATCCCAAACAGGGTTTACCAAGTCATCACTTGATTTAACATCGTGCCACCGCCAAGGGACTTGATCCAATTTTACCGTTGTATAAATTGGAACACAGTACTTTTTAACATCAGGACTTTCAGGATTACTGTAATAGTAAACAAACAATCCTTTAAACTCAATTGAACCATCATCATTAATTTTTGCCGTGTCAGTTTCAACCATAATTTTTACCTCTTTCGTGTATAAAAAAAGCTTGCATATGCAAGCTTTTCTTTTAATAGTGATATTTACAACTGATTATTTCAATACTATCAGCTGTTACCGCATAAACTAAGCGATCAGTTTGATTAATCCGTCTAGACCAGTAACCAGACAACACATTCTTTAAAGGCTCAGGTTTACCCTTACCTTCAAAAGGATGCCTTCTAGTATCTTCAATCAATTCATTAATTTTCTTAACCGTTTTTTTGTCTGTCTTTTGCCATGATAAATATTCATCAAAACTAATATTCACAAAACAAACGTTTAATTTTCTTTTGCTATTCATTCTTTATAAATTCTTCCCATTCTTCAGGGCTAAATTTTTTTGAATATGATTTAGCTTTGATTCCGTTTAATAATACTTCCCTATTAGCAGGACTACTTAACAAATAATTAGTTTCTTGAATTGATTGAAACTCTTTTTCAGACATGATTACCAAATTTTCACCTTTTGGACGTGCAACTAAAACAATATCATTGTAATTAGTTACATCATCTGCGTACTTTTTAAAATTATCACGAATATCACGTGTTGTTACTGCTTGTATACTCATATTTTCCACCTCTGGTATAATTATACATCAAGTACACAAAAAAGTACACAAATAAATACGTTTTTATATCAGTCTCTCATTATTTGCAACTATTTTTTAGTCGCTATAATGCAATTTAGGTTCATAACCTCTTAATTTTGCCAGAAAATAGCAAATTGATTTATATAAGAATTGTCATATTGTGGTACATAAAGTGTTCCATTCTGTTCTATCCTACAATTCAACTGTTCTCGCCGATGATTATAAACGGTTAAAGTAAACTCTGATCCTAAATCGTAATCAAACTTGATCCAATAAGTTATCGCAATTGGAGTATACTGATCTGAACAAAAAACAAATTGTACATATTTATTTTTGAATGAACTTAAAAATTCGCCAAAATGATAGAAATTCGTTCCCCAATTAACTTGATCGTAGTTTGAAGTTCTGGGATCACCCGTATTTGGTCCCCAATTTAATACGTGTTCTTCTGGTTTACCGCTACTAGCTGAATATTTTTGACCATCTACTGTTATGCTACCATCATCATTTTTTTGAAGCGCATAAAAAGAGTTTCCAGCTAATGCCAAACCTTTAACATCGTGACCGTCTATAACTAAGCCCATGCTAGCACCTTCTTTCTTAGTGCTAACTTGTAGCATTCGTAAAGGTGGGTTAGGTATCTAATTCCCCCCCGAATACAATAACTGTAAGGCTTACAAAACCGTTGTATTGGTTAGGGATGTTTCTTAATTCGTACTCACCGCTGTTATTAGCATCAAAAGCTGGACTACTTACATGGTAACTATTATCATAACCTTCATTTATTGTTAGGCTATCAATGTATTGATCTGTATACTCTGTATCACTAAAACTATTTATTTTATAAGCCAATGTAGCACCTGGATAAGTTGCAGGATAAACAAAAGGTAAAGTCATTGATCCTAGCGTAAATAGGTGTCCCCAAACTAAACCCAGTGAAATAGTTTTACCTGTTAAGTCTGGTAAATAGTTTTTTGAAACACTGATATAGTATGAATTTCCGTTAAGTCCAATATCGCTTGAACTAACTTTAAAGTTATAGATTTTAGGGTTAACTGATGCACCTTGTGTGTACTTTTTGCCGTTGATCGTGACACTATCGCCGTTAAAAATAGCGCTATAAAACGATTGTCCGCCTAGCGCTAAGCCGTTGACGTTGTGTCCGTCTATCACTAGTCCCATGCGTTACCTCCTAGAAATAATATAAATCGTTTGTCTGCTTGGATTTTGTCTCTGCTTCACTCTGCGAGCTTGCATAGATAGGCTTCTTTTGCTCCAACTTGCTTATACGGCTTGCAAGGCTTTTTACCAGACTGTTACTCTAGAGCGGACCTACACTAGTATTGCTGGTAGTGACGAAAAAACTTATAGTGATTGGACTACTGGAAAATGGGAAAAATTCACTGCTCCTGAATTAGTTGGCTATACTGCTCTTCCTACTTCTGTTGATGCAGTTGAGGTAACTTCTGAAAGTTTGGATGCTATTGTCGATATTTACTACAGGGCTGATGTACCAGTTCTTTCAGTTACTCCAGTTGATCCAACGGATCCTTCCACTCCAGCTACTCCAGTCGACCCAACGCATCCTTCTACCCCAACTACTCCGGTTACTCCAACGGATCCTTCCACTCCAACTAATCCAGTTGATCCAACAGATCCTTCTACTCCAACTATTAATGTAAAAAACAACATATCTAATGAACTTGCCAGCGGTTCAAAAGTTGAAGACGAAGTAGACGCTACTACAGATTCACAAGAAAAATTGCCACAAACAGGTAATAAATCAAGTGTAATTTACTCAATTTTTGGATTGATTTTAACTTCTCTTCTTGGAGTATGGACAATTATTCGCAAGCATTAATAAGATCCGTAAATTTTTAAAATAAACTAATATCTAACCATTAATATGCATAAACCGAAAGATCCAAATATGAATCTTTCGGTTTTTTGTGCTTAATTTCAAATAAGCTTTGACAAATGAGACTTTTTATAATTAATATCTACTAAAAGTGTGATAATAAATAAGCTAAAACTAATAATATCTTTATAAAATTCGTTTATTTCGTAAATCGATAGTGCTTGTTGCATAGTAATAGTAAGCGATTACAATTATATTTTTGAAATTACTTTTTATCTTTATTTTTTATTTTATTTCATTTAAGTCATTATATCATTATATATCTCTTCATAGTAAAATAAATGTGAACTTAAAGTTTAGGAGGAAATATGTATGAAAAAGCAAAAAAAGTGGGCTATTGCCCTCATCTCTGCATTAATTGAAGTTAGTATAACTGTAACAACTGTTCAAGCAGCCGACAATGATTCTTCTACCAATCAAGTCGTAACACAAGTAATTAGTTCTGACAGTTCAACTAACGAAAACAAAGTAAGTTATGATAAGCATGATTATTTTTCAAGTAACCCGAAAATTATTCGAGTAAAACACAGTACTACTGCCTATAAAGATGCAGCTATGAACAAACCTGCTGGAACTGTCAAATTTTATGTGTAAATAGATTTTTCTGGTTACTTTAGATACATAGGGTCAACGCAGTCTTGACCAATTGCCTTGACCGTTAACAGATAATCTTCTTTATCCTGTAAATATAAGATAATTTTAGGTGCTAATCCTTTTTGGTAAAAATAGGCAGTTCGTTCTACTTCTTCTTTTAAAGCTCCTAAGCTAGCAACTTTTAGGAAATATCCGCAGTCTTTCTTTAGATAATATGTTCTTGCATCCCTGGAAGAGCTACTATCAAAAATTTCTGCATTTTTTAAGTAGTTTCTCAATTCTTTTGGGAATTTGCTTAACTCCAACTTGACAGGTACTTTTTTCATCGATTCACTTAAACAAAAGAGTAGCAGAATCTAAAATCCTGCTACTCTTCAATAAGCTATATTATTATGCTAAATCTTTAGATCTGTATGCATATCCGGTAACCCAGAATCCTGCTCCATGAGCGATTCTTACAGCAGGAACCATCTTACCGTTCTTTTTCTTCATAGTGAAGCCATAATATTCACCAGAACCTGAGCTTTGGAACCAGCCTTTAATGTTTAGGTAATTGATGCCATCGTGCATTACTCTTTGACCTCTTACCCAACCTTTAGTTGCGTATTCAGCTTGTTTTCGTTCTTCACTAGTCATCTTCAAGAAATCGCCAACTGAATTCTCGTCATTTACATAGACATAGGCAAATTCGTTAGCATCTTCAATTGTATGAGCTAAAACTCTTAACTTATAGATCTTTTTTGACAACTTGTTAGTCATTGGATCAACTTGACGGTAATACCAAGTACCACGTAATTCGACTGGAGTAGTATATTCTCCTAAATTACCATATGAAGCAGCATCTACCTTTTGTGGGTGCAAAGTCATCACACCAACTGTAGCAAGCAAAGTTGCTAAGGCCATCCATAATTTCTTCATAGCTGTTCCTCCTTAACAAAAAAATCCTTTTTCCAATTATAATTATAACTTAGTATAATTGTTTTTTGAATACGTATAGCAAGAAAATAGCTGGTTACTATATCGAATAAAGCGTTTTTTTGCTAAAATAGGTACAGTTTAATTTATAGATGAGGAAAGATAACATTATGACTGAACTTCCATTTAAAGCAATTGCTGTTGATATGGATGGAACCTTCTGTGGTTCAGATCGTTCATATGATCATCAACGTTTCAGTAAGGTTCTTGATGAATTAGAAAGAAGAAATATCGTATTCATCCCTACTAGTGGCCGTCCTTTATGTCGTCTTGAAATAGATTTTGAAGAATTTAAAGATCGTTTAGATTATGTTGCCGATAACGGTGCGGTTTTAGCAATTAAAGACAAAATCGTAGATAAAATCTCGTTTCCTTTTGAAACTGTCAAACAAGTTTGTGCCTATGTAAAAGAGCACTATCCAGATAATTTGCGAACCATTACTATCAGTGGAATTGAAAATTCTTACTGCCTTGCTAGTCAAAGCGAAGAGCAAAAGGCATATTCTAAGTACTACTACCCTAACCTGAAGCAAATTGATGACTTTGAAAACCTGCCAGAAGATGATTATACTAAGTTGAACTTCCATCTGTTGGCAAAGTTGATTCCTGAAATGGAACGCGACTTTAACGCTAAGCATGACCAACCGATTAGAATCACTTCTAGTGGCTGGGAAGACAACGATATTATTCCTCAAGGCGTCAATAAAGCTGAGGGCTTAAAGCAGCTATTAGCAATTTTAAAAATTGCACCAAAAGACTTAGTGGCATTTGGTGACGGCTTAAATGACCTAGAAATGTTAAAATTAGCCGGTCATAGTTATGCAATGGAAAATGGCAATCTTGAAGTTAAGAAAATCGCCGATCATATTGCGCCTCCAAATACTGAAATGGGCGTATTAGCTGTTTTAGAAGAATATTTAGGATTATAGTAAAAAGCTGTTTGAACTCAACTAGTCCAAGCAGCTTTTTAGATTTAAAAATTATTATTCTGTATATTTAATCATCGATAAAATCGTAGCTCGATAACCCATCAATTGAAGTATAAAGAACTTTGCTCGTATCATCTGGGTTTAACAATGATACTGGAACTTTTAGATGTACTTTTTCATATAATGCTTCTGAAATTTTATCTATTGAATCTGTCACTCCATTCCAATGATCAGTATCACCATCAAGTGCTTCACTTATGATATCTCTATAACCATCGTCGTAAGGAAGGATGGTTATAGAGATATCATAATCTGTTTGATATTCTACTTTTGCAATCCCTTCATAGTTTTTCTTAAGTATGCCTAATGCAACAGCAACTTTTTCTTCTTTTGAATAGTTATCAATGTCTTCGTCTGAATCATCTGAACTATCGGTATCTTCATCAGAATCGTCTGAATCTTCATCGTCCGATGTATCATCGTCTTCGTCGTCTGAGTCATCTTCATCATCTGAATAGTATTCAACCAATTTACTGTCTGCTTTAAATACTGTATTACTAATTCCGGATTTCTTAATTGCTTTTCGTAAATTACTGTTAATCACATGGTCACTAAATTTTTCATTATAACCCTTTACAGCAAGTACTTTAAATTTTAACTTTTGCCCTTTCTTTAAAGTGTCCGAAGGATACAGTTCATCAACATCATCAATAACAATGCTAAATTTATGTTTTTTAACTAATTCATATCCATCCTTATCAATATCACTAGGCGATGCCTCATTTGTACTATCATAGTCTTTTACAGAACTCTGGGCTATAATTTTTGCTCCATTTGGGGCATCAGTAGTTCCCTTAACAACTATTCCACCATCGTCATTGGATTTTTTACTTGTAACTTCAACCTTATAAACCTTTAAGCCATGATAACTGGTCGGCTGAGCATCTTTAGTATTATTTACTGAATCATAAATTAATCCAAAAAAGAAAAAGCAAAATATTGATATTCCAACCCCTAATAAATATTTTCTTCGATTTTTTCTTTTAAACAGACTGATTATGAACCCTATAAAATAATATATAGCCATTGCTGCTGCAATCATGCAACATATAATCAAAAAATTTCCCATACTGTTGTCCACCTATTTCTTTCTAAACTTCTCCAACTAGTATTTTACTTATTCATATATACAATTCAACTAATTATTTTCGCTGTTACTATATTCAAGATAAATATATTAGCTGACATTCCATCTTAATATTGGCTTTTGTTTATTAATACCATTCTTGTATAATAGAGACAGATTAATTTTAGGAGGCTGCCTGCATGGATGCAAAACAATATTCAAAACTTATCGATAAAGAATTGCAAGATATGCCATTATACGTTTTTTATTATAGTCAGCAACCTAATTTAGCAATAACGACTGTCTACCAATATTTAACCGAATTTCGTCGCTTCTTCGATTGGTTAAGACAGGCTCCGGCTGATATCGAACATCCCGATAATGGCAATATCAGCAACGCTTCAAGCAACAAGGATATTAAGCTTGAAACTCTTGAAAAATTGCAAGCTGCTCAAGTTCAAACATTTTTGAAAGAATTGAGTTTTCGCGAAAATAAGCAATCTACTCGTGATTCTCGCAAAACTATCAATCGTACGATTAATGCCTTGCGGTCTTTATTTCATTATTTAACGGTTACTGCTGATTTAAAAGATGGTGAACCTTATTTCTATCGCAATGTCATGTTAAAAATTCCTCTAATTAAAGGCAGCAAAGAATCAATTTCATATCGTAATGCCAAGTTTGCCCCAATGCTCTATCTTGGTTCAAAAAAGCATGATTGGCTTAACTTTATTGCCAATGACTACGAAAATACGCTCAGCAATCGGGCTCGTTCGTCATTTTTATTCAATAAAGAGCGTGATTTGGCTATCATAGCTTTGCTGTTAGCTTCTGGTATTCGGGTATCTGAATTATCACGGCTCAATTTAAAAGATTTCAATCGTCGTGAACGAAGTATTATTGTCGTCCGCAAAGGTGGAAAAAAAGATGCGCCATTAATTGCGGATTGGGCTATTCCTTATATAGATAATTATCTTGAAATCCGCGAGCAACGTTATCAACCAGACAAAAATGAACCAGCATTATTTTTGACTAAGTATGCGGGCAAGGCCAAGCGAATTGCAACCAATACAGTTGAAAGGTTTGTCAGCAAATATTCCGAAGCTTTCCCTGAAGGAAATCGCACTACTCCTCACAAGTTACGGCACTCACTAGGAACCGAACTCTATGATGAAAGCAAGGACGTAATGGTAGTTGCTACTCAATTAGGACATACGGGAATATCCGCTACAGACCAATATATTCAACAAGCTGAAATCGATAAACAACGCAAGCAACTTAATAAAACCGAATAATATGAATTATATTTATCAACTACAAAAAAATAATTCGACTTTTTTCTAAAAGACCTACCAAATCGTTTTTTTGTATGTTACAATAAATCTTGAAATAAGTTGTATATCACACCTTTTCTTGATAGTAAATCTGTCAGACATCTGCTTGGTTACAATTTCTCATTCACAGCCACATAATCATAGTCATCTTAATTGGTAAACCTAGTTTTCTATGAGGATCTAGTTGATATAGATAATCTGGAGGCAACTAGTTTATACAATTGCGGTTGGATTTGTTCTTCAATTGTTCTGTCGATCGGTAGAGCTGGTTGGATTACTTTTTGAGAATTTATCAGATTGTTTGATGATTTACTTAGGTGTGGCTTTTAGCTAGACATTAATAAGTTACTTGTATACGAAATCAAAGCGTAGTGAATCAGTTTTTAATTTGTTCACTACGCTTTGATTTTTCTTTTGTTTATTTTCTTACTATTGCTTTATGGCAAATCATGACCAGCAGCTAAGTATAAGTCATACCATTCCTGCTTAGTCAATTTAACGTCTGCTCCTTCAGCAGAATCAGCAATATGTGCTGGGTTCATCGTTCCAATCAGCATTTGAATCTTAGCCGGATGGTTCAAAATCCAGGCTGCAGCAATTGCATTTTTACCAACGCCATACTTACTGCCCAAGTCTTCAAGTGCCTGATTGATCTCAGGAAAATCCGGATTGCCAATAAACGTACCATTGATAAAACCATATTGGAATGGCGACCATGCCTGCATAGTTATCTTATGAGCCATCAAATAGTTTAAAATTTGCCCATCGTGATTAATTGCCGGTTCATCTTCCATATTAGTATGTACGTTAAAATCAATCATTCTACTATGCATTAAGCCAAACTGTAATTGATCAAACATTAAAGGTTGGCTAACTGCGGTTTTAAGTAGTTCGATTTCTGATGGATTGAAGTTGGAAACACCAAAGAAGCGGACTTTACCACTTGCTTGTAATCGGTCGAAGGCTAGTGCTACTTCTTCTGGATCCATTAAAATATCTGGTCGATGCAAGACCAAACTGTCTAAATAATCGATCCCCATCCGAGAAAGAATCCCATCTACTCCAGCTAAAATATGTTCTTTGGCAAAATCATATCTTTTTCCAGGTACGATTCCTGTTTTTGATTGAATGAATAAATCTTGACGAGCAATCTTGCCTTGTTTTAAAGCTTCCCCAAAAACTTCTTCTGATTTGCCGCCACCATAGATATCCGCTGAATCAATGAAGTTAATGCCGTGTTCCATACTGGTCTTAAGTACTTTAGTTGCTTCGGCTACGCTTTTACTACCCATCCGCATGATTCCTAAGGCCATTGCTGGAATCTCTAAAGTCGTTGGCCCCATTTTAATATATTTCATTAACTTGTCCTCTTTTCTATAAAAGCTATACTTTTATTATTACACGTAACCGCATACATTGGAAAGACAAATTGCATTTTAATTATTTTTTGTGCTAAAATTGTGTTGCATAATAATGCAACAAGGAGGAAAAATATGTTTTCACCCGAGAAATTGGCTATGCGAAGAAAAGAATTAGGAATGTCTCAAAGCAAAATTGCTGCTTTGCTTGGGATCAACCGCTCTTCATATTCTCGCTGGGAAAAAGGATTAACCAAACCAAATCAAGGTAATCTTGAAGAACTAGCAGAAATATTGCATACCAAAACAACAACTTATTTTGAATCAGAATATGACATTATTAATAATTATCTTCAATTAACGCCACATAATCAAAAACGAGCTGATAACTATGTCCAGAATTTATTAACCCACCAACAAGATGAACTTTCTCCAAGTTCCTTGTATGCTTACCAAGTATTAAGCGATATTAAATTGGCTGCTGGTTTGGGTAATGGCTTTACCGATGAGTTTTCAAAAGAGACGGTTTATTCAGACAAGCAATTTACTGGCTTTGATATCGCCGCTTGGATTGATGGGGATTCAATGGAACCAGTCTATCATAGTGGCGAAGTAGCTTTAATTAAAACCAGTGGTTTTGATTATGATGGGGATATTTATGCCATTTCATGGGATGAACGAGTTTTCATCAAAAAATTATATCGAGCTGACCGTGGCTTTAAAATGGTTTCGCTTAATCCTAAGTATCAGGATCGGTTTATTCCGCTGATTGACCGTCCTCAAGTTGTTGGTAAAGTTGTCGATCATTTTATGCCAATTTTCGATTATGAATAAAGACAAAGCAGGTGATTTTTGTGGGCTATATTGATTATTCTAGTGAGCCAAAATCTGACATTGCATTTATTGATATGAAGTCTTTTTATGCCAGCGTCGAATGCGTTGATCGCGGACTTAATCCATTAACTACGTCGCTATGCGTAATGAGTAATGCCGATAATGCTAGTGGGTTAATTTTAGCCTCGTCCCCTATGTTCAAAAAGATTTTTCATAAGACCAATGTAGGAAGAGCTTATGATCTACCATTCAACATTCGTACTCGGAAATTCTCTTATTATAAAGCGAAAAAACAAGGCTTGCCTATGACACCAGAATACATTCAATATATAGAATATTGGGCTAAACGCACTTTGATTGTTCCTCCACGCATGGAACGCTATATTGAAAAGAATTTGCAGATTTTCGATATTTTTCAACAATATGCCAGTAGAGATGACATTTTACCTTATTCGATTGATGAAGGCTTTATTGATTTAACGGCTTCACTTAATTATTTTGTTGAAGAACCTACCCTTTCTCGAAAAGAAAAATTGGACTTAGTTAGTGCCCGCATTCAAAGAGATATTTGGCGTCAAACAGGGATCTATTCAACTATTGGTATGAGCAACAGTAATCCGCTTTTAGCAAAATTGGCATTGGATAATGAAGCCAAACATACTAAAACCATGCGTGCTAATTGGTCTTACGAAGATGTGGAAAGTAAAGTTTGGGCAATTCCGAATTTAACTGACTTTTGGGGAATCGGCTCCCGAATGGCCAAACGCCTAAACCAAATTGGTATTACCAACATTCAAGAATTAGCGAATGCTAATCCAGACCTATTAAAAACAAAATTTGGCGTTATTGGCGTACAGCTTTGGTTTCATGCTAATGGTGTTGATGAATCTAATGTTCATCATCCTTATGTCCCTAATTTAGCTAATCGTTCAATTGGAAATTCACAAATCTTGCCAAGAGACTACTATGAACAAGCGGAGGTTGAACTGGTATTAAGCGAGATGGCTAAACAAGTAGCAATTCGTTTGCGGAAAAATCATAAACAGGCAACCAAAGTAAGCATTCATGTGTCATATAGCAAGCTGACAGATTTACCATCTTTGAATACACAAATGAAAATTGAAGCAACTAACAGTACCAAAGAATTGACTGCCGCTGTATTATTAGAGTTACTGCGAAACTAGATAGCCAGTTCTTGGTTGATGATCCCGCAGATTAAATTCATTCTTAAATTAAAACGT
>NZ_CAKC01000074.1 GCF_000296855.1 Lactobacillus gigeriorum DSM 23908 = CRBIP 24.85
TCAAGTAGAAAACAATGTACTTAACAAGATGAAGCAAGAGATATTAAACAAATACTTCTAGGCCACTAAATTATCATTTACCTAAAAACTAACGTTGTGTGGTGTAATACTTTAAAAACGGAGAAGTACACTATGCAAAAAAAAGAAGTAGACAAGATAGTTAGAGAAATGTTGCCTTTTTTGAACAATTTACAATTGGTGAGGTTAAAAGAGGTTCTGGGTAAATGCATATTAGCCAATAATTCTAAAGAAGACCAAACAAATACTTTTTTGTTGGATAAGTTTTTTGCGGCTAAACGAGCTGAGGGATGTTCGGAAAAATCCTTGGCTTATTACGAAGCTACCATAACCAAAACATTAAGAAAAATCGGTAAAAATGCAAAGGAAATAGTGACGGATGATTTAAGGGAGTATTTGACGACTTATCAAAGAGAACACAGATCTAGTAAAACTACGATAGATAACATGCGAAGAATTATGTCTAGCTTTTTTAGCTGGTTAGAGGATGAAGACTACATAGTTAAAAGTCCCGCTAGGAGAATACATAAAGTTAAGGTAACAAAGATTGTTAAAGAAACCTATTCTGATGAAGAGTTAGAAAAACTTCGGGATAGTTGTACCTACCTAAGAGACTTGGCAATTATTGATTTTATGGCTTCAACTGGAGTAAGAGTTGGTGAATTGGTATTACTAAATCGGAGTGATATTGATTTTCAAGAGAGAGAATGTGTAGTATTTGGAAAGGGAGGCAAAGAACGAGTAGCTTACTTTGACGCACGGACTAAATTGCATCTGCAAAACTATTTGAGTAGTAGAGA
This sequence comes from Lactobacillus gigeriorum DSM 23908 = CRBIP 24.85, assembly GCF_000296855.1. GTDB lineage: Bacteria > Bacillota > Bacilli > Lactobacillales > Lactobacillaceae > Lactobacillus > Lactobacillus gigeriorum. The sequence continues at coordinate 819 of NZ_CAKC01000074.1, forward strand.
TGATGATAATGATGCATTATTTGTTTCATTAAATAAAAAGCGATCAAGATTAACGATTGGTGGTATAGAATCAAGGCTTAAAAATTTAGGTCGAAAAGTAGGGCTAGTTAAAGTTTATCCACATAAGTTTAGAAGAACGCTGGCAACAGTAGCAATTGATAAGGGTATGCCGATAGAACAACTACAACAGCTATTAGGGCATAAGAGAATTGATACAACTTTGCATTATGCAATGGTTAAACAGCAAAACGTAAAAATAGCACATAGAAAATATATAGGGTGATGAATGTGAAAGTAAAAGATATTGCAGAGATTAACCTTGAAACGATAGGTAAAAATTACGTGGGACAGCTAAATTATTTGGATACCAGTTCAGTTACGGATAATTATTTTGAAAATTACAAAACATATTTAAGTTTTAAGGACGCACCTAGTAGGGCAAGAAGAAAAGCAAATATAGGAGATACAGTAATATCAACTGTGAGACCTAATCAAAGACATATAGGTTTTATAAATAAACAGCCTAATAATGCAGTTTATAGCACTGGTTTTGCTGTAGTTAGTCCTAAAACTAGAAAAGTTGATCCATATTATCTTTATCTTTTTCTATCATCTGATAAGGTAACGGAAATGCTTCAACAAATAGGTGAGACGTCTACATCAACTTACCCTTCAGTGAAACCTAGCGATATAGAAAATTTGGAAATAGAATTACCTAGTAAGGATGTTCAAGAAAAAATATCAAATGAATTATATCTGTTGGATAGTAAAATTAAACTAAATGGCCAAATAAATGATAATTTAGTGGCCTAGAAGTATTTGTTTAATATCTCTTGCTTCATCTTGTTAAGTACATTGTTTTCTACTTGA
>NZ_CAKC01000073.1 GCF_000296855.1 Lactobacillus gigeriorum DSM 23908 = CRBIP 24.85
TTTGGAGTCAAGTCCCTAGGGGGATTTGACTCCTTTTTCATTTGTTCTTTACCTTACCGCAAATTATTTTACACTTAGTTTTTGCTGTCTCATTCAAAACTAAAGAAGAAAAAGATGATTCCTAAAATAATTCATTACTGCTAGAAAAGAAATTCCGGAAGAATCTAAAAGATGCATCTTATCAATGAATGGCCAATAGAAAAAAACGAGAATATACAAGTAAATGGCTTTTACCAACTGGAGTCGGCGGACTACTGTATCCACATAGTATTTTTAATTTGGAAAGACTTTTAGATTTAAGCAGGATAGTTGAATACGCGTGGTGCTAGTTAAATCGTTTTAGTTAATAAAAAAGTCCAATCGGACTAGACTTAGTTGTAAAAATTAATAGAAAAGAGTCTGATCTTATTGAACCGCCTTAATCTTAATCGTTTTAGCCACCATTTACAAGTTGGTTTCAAAGATTTAGCTATCATCTGTCGCCATTGGTATCGTTTGTATGCTCCGGCTAATTTCTCAAATCGTCGAAATCTAAAGCAAGCCAAGATTTCCGACAGTCTGCTTCTAGCTTTGCTTATTTGGCAAGCTAAATCAGGCATCGAATCCCAGAGAAGATTTTGCGAAGTCTTCGGCTGTCTGTCTCATTCTCGTTTCAATCGGTATTCGCGTCAGCTGTTGCAATTAATCTGTCTGATACGGCAAGAAATGAACCGAAAAGTCGATCTAAGCGGTCAATTCCTAATCATCGATAGCTTTCCGGTACCTGTTTGTCAGCCGATTCGCAACTATCGCGCCAGAATTTTTCGTGGCTATGCCAATATCAGCTACAAGGCGACCAAGAAAGTCTACTACTATGGCTTCAAAGTTCATGCCATTGTCAGCGATGATGGCTATATCCTTGATTATGCCGTAACCAAGGCATCGGTTCATGATGCCAACGAAATGGTTGAGCTGATGAAAAATGCTCATCCAGCCAATCGCTGTCTTCTTGGCGATGAAGGCTATTTAGGCAAAGAACTGCATCAGCAGCTGAAACAAATGGGCTATGAGCTTTGGACGCCGTATCGTAAGAACATGGCCGGATCAAAGGAGCATAACGATCATCGATTAATGGCGATTCGAAGAACGATTGAAAGCGACTTTTCGCTGTTGACCTATTACAATGCGAAGAACAATCGGGCTCGCAGTCTGACAGGCATCCAAAGTCGATTAGAGATTGCGATATTAACCTATAACTTGGCTTATTGCCTAGAACGATTTAACTAGCACCACGCGTATAATTTGTTAATACCAACAGTGTTACTTATTTTTTTCCTATCGAATTATAGTATGGTTATGTCAGATTTAGGTGCAGCTTCTTGGACAATGAGATTTCACAGTACACCCAATATTCAGAAATATGGTAAAAGTCCTACAGGATTAACAGCAGCTTTAGATTTAATGCATCACTATTATTATCCTGATTATTTGCCAAAAAATGAAGAATTATCGTTGTCTCAAGGAGAAAAAGTATATTTTGACAAAATAGATAAAAGAGTTCATTTGTTTGAACACAAAGTATTACCACATGCAAAACTTTAATTAACTTGGACCTCACCTACAGCGAAAAAAGAGGTTCTACCGATTGTTATGTACAAGAATTCTCAACTATTAATTAATGGAAAAAACAGCATATAACAAAAAATGGAATTGGAATTCCTACAGTTAAAGCAAAAAAAGGGAAAAATATTGCCGTTCTCAGTTATGATATTCCAAAACTGTTGCTAATTTCCTTTGTTATTTCACTAATAGGTTGGATTAGCGTTATTTCGGTTAAATTAGAACGATTTTTCCCAAAAAATAAAACCAATATTTAAAAGAAACCGATAAAAAAGACCCGCCAACAAGCAGGTCCTAAAATAATTATTTAAATACTATTCCCAGTTCCATGGGTCTTCATGCCAAGTCTTTAAAGTTTCATATTGCTCAGGAGTAATTGCTCCTGAGTTTTTTTGTGCCTTTAAAAGTTCAGGATAGGATAATAACGGAGCGAATGGCACACCAGCAGTTTCAAAGTTCTTGTCGGCGTCTGAAAGGTGATAAGTAAAGATTGAACTTACCCCAATAACATTTCCGCCTTCTTTTTCAGTTGCTTGTACCGCTTGTAAGACTGAACCACCAGTAGTGATCAAGTCATCGATCAATACAATTTTATCATTTTCAGAAAAACGTCCTTCAATTTGACGACCTTTCCCATGATCCTTAGGTTTAGGACGAACATAGATCATAGGAAGATTCAATTCATTTGCTACTAAAGCTGCATGAGGAATTCCAGCCGTTGCAACACCGCCAATAACTGTAACTTCTGGGAACTTTTCCTTAATCAAAGCAGCCAAGTCTTTGATGATCCAACTTCTCAAGTCAGGGTAGGAAATAGTTAATCGCAAATCAGTATAAATTGGAGAATGCATCCCACTAGCATAAGTAAATGACTTGTCTGGAGAAATAGTAATAATTTTTTCGGCAATTAATTTAGCAATAATCTTTTCTTGATTCATCTTAGTTGAACTCCTTTTTAATCATGTCGTAAACAGCTTGGGGATCCTCAGCTTGGGTAATTGGACGCCCCACAACGATCGCACTCGAACCCCAAATCTTAGCTTGAGCAGGGGTAGCGATTCGACTCTGGTCATCGTCGGTATTTTGTTGTAAACGAATCCCTGGAGTAACGTAAAGAAAATTATCTCCTACTTTTTCATGCAAAGTTTTGACTTCTAGTGGAGAACAGATGACTCCATCCGCGCCAGCCTTCTTAGCCATTTTTGCCAGTGAAATTACTTGTTCATTCATTGGCAAATCACAATGTTGTTCATTTTTCAAAATTTCATCTGAGATTGAGGTTAATTCAGTTACTGCCAAAAGCTTGGGCACAGGCTGGCCAATTGGTGTTCCAGCAACTAAGCCAGTTTTAGCAGCATAAATCATTTCACTGCCACCCAGTGCATGAACCGTAGTATATTTAATCCCTAAACTAGCAATTTGCTTGGCTCCGTTATATACAGTGTTGGGAATGTCATGCATTTTTAGATCAAGAAAAATGTTGTAGCCTTTCTTAGCTAGGTCAACAACAATCTCTCCACCCAAGTGGTAAAAAAGTTCCATCCCAATTTTGATACTAGTTTCTTTGGGATCACCTAATTGTGCTAATAAGTTATCCAATTCTTCCTTGCTAGCAACATCTAAAGCTACAAATACGGGTTTAGCCATTTTTTCCTCCATGAAAAAAGTCTACACTTGGTCCAGAGATCCAGGCATAGACTAATCCATGTGTAATTTAAGTCTGATTAAACTTGCGGTCTCTCTGTACCGTTTAAAGCTTATGTTTATCCAAAGTTTAGCATCTCTTTTCTAAAAAAACAAGCAGAATAATTTTTTGCAAAAAAGATATTTCAGTGTAAAATAAAGCAAAAATATTGTCGTTGTTATTTTAGGAGCAGAAAAAATGGCAAATATTAAAGTTAATCTACCAGGCCTTTCATTGAAAAATCCAGTTATGCCAGCTAGTGGAACTTTTGGCTTTGGTGATCAGAAATATGCTTTTGATTTAGAAGATTTGGGAGCATTTGTGTTTAAAACCGTTACTCCTCAAGAGGGATTAGGCAATCCACAACCGCAAATTTTCGTCAGTCAAGATTGGATTATGAATTCGGTTGGCTTAACTAATCCAGGTGTCGAAGCAGCAATTGAGACCAAAATGAAACCATTACGCTTGCAGCATCCAAATCTTCCAATGGTAGCTAGCATTGCAGGAGGCACAGAGCAAGATTATGTTGACTTAGCTGAAAAAATTGATCAAGCACAAGTCGTTGATGCCCTTGAAGTTAATCTGTCGTGTCCAAATGTGGCGGAAGGAGGGATGCTTTTTGGCATTAATTCCCAGATTGTTGAACGAGTTATAGCCAACATAAAAAACAAGGTTAGCTTACCAGTCTATGCAAAATTGACTCCTAATGTGACTGATATTGCTGAAATTGCTCGTGCTGCTCAAAGTGGTGGTGCTGATGGTATTTCACTAATCAATACTGTTTATGGTTTGGAAATTGATATTAAAACTCGTAAACCTGTGCTTGGCAACAATGCTGGTGGACTTTCTGGAAAATCGGTTCAACCTTTAGCTTTGCGCATGGTGCATGATGTTTATGAGGCTACCAAATTACCAATCATTGGTATGGGCGGTATCTATTCAGCAGAAGATGTGGTGAAGTTTTTCTTGGCAGGAGCAAGAGCAGTTGCAGTGGGGTCGGCTCATTTTGAAGATCATCAGGCTGCAGTGAAGATAGTTCAGGCTTTACCAGAGTTACTGGCTGAGTTAGGCGTTGATGACATTAATGACTTGGTAGGACAAGTGGAATTTAATTAATCCCAGCAAAACTGTTGACATTTCAGTTACAGACAAGTATATTATTTGCAAACAGACCTTTTAAGTTAGTCCCGTGAGACTAGTAAGGGCAACATAATTAAAAGTTACGCTAACTTTTCTACAAAGCCCCTAGTCTACACAGATCTAGGAGCTTTTTTCATGGGCTGGAAATTGTGGAGGTAAATTATGAGTAAACAAATTTTAGATGAATTAGCAATTAAGCGTGCATTGACTCGTATTACTTACGAAATCATTGAACGTAACAAAGGAACAGAAGATTTAGTTTTGATCGGTATTCAAACACGTGGTGTTTACCTTGCACAAAGAATTCATGATCGAATCGAGCAACTTGAAGGTGTTGATGTTCCTTTTGGGAAAATTGACATTACCTTGTACCGTGATGACCGTCATGATGCATCCCTCAAGCAAGATCCAGTAATCAATGACGAAAAGATCGGTTTTGACATTACTGACAAACGTGTTGTTCTAGTAGACGATGTAATTTTTACTGGAAGAACCATTCGTGCAGCTATGGATGCCTTGATTGATCAAGGGCGTCCAAGCTCAATCGCTGTGGCTGTCTTGGTAGACCGTGGCCACCGAGAACTTCCTATCCGTGCAGACTTTGTCGGCAAAAACATTCCAACTTCTAATACTGAACAAGTAGCTGTTCGTGTTAAGGAAATCGATCAAGAAGATCGAGTAGACATTACAGAACTATAAAACAAAATACCAACCGTTTAATTGACTCCAGAGAGGGCCAGAAGGGTTGTTCTTTTTGTGTAACAGCAAAGACTAGCCTAAACCTGGAGCCAATCAAGCTTCAGGTTATTTTTTAGAAAGAAAAAGGCAATGAATAATTTAACAAATGCAAAACTATCGCATTTCGTAACAATGGAACAATTATCAAAAGATGAAGTTCTAGCTCTTATCGAAAGAGCCGAGTATTTCAAACATGGCGGTAAACCGGAAACACTAGTTAACCCAGCTTATGCCGTAAACATGTTCTTTGAGGATTCAAGCCGGACACATACCAGTTTTGAAATGGCTGAAAGAAAACTTGGTTTGACAGTTTTGCCGTTTGATCCTTCACACTCATCAGTAAATAAAGGCGAAACTCTTTACGACACCTCACTCGTCATGGATGCGTTGGGCGTTGACTTAGCAATTATTCGTCATTCAGAAAACGGGTATTACGAAAAATTAATTCATCCCCGTGCAGACCAACATCTTAATCTAGGAATTGTCAATGCAGGCGATGGCAGTGGTCAGCATCCTTCACAATCAATGCTAGATTTAATGACCATTCATGAGCAATTCGGTAATTTTGCAGGTCTAAAGGTAGCCATAGTTGGCGATATTACTAACTCAAGAGTAGCCAAAAGCAACATGGAAATGTTGACCAAGCTAGGTGCTGAAGTTTACTTCTCAGGTCCAGAATATTGGTACGATCATGCTTTTGACCAATATGGTAAATATGAAGCATTAGATGAATTAGTCGACAAAGTTGATGTCATGATGCTTTTGCGAGTTCAACATGAACGCCACACAGGCGATCCTAACGAAAAAACGTTTGATGCTAAGGCATATCATGAAAAATATGGTATCAATCAGCAACGCTATGATCGGTTGCAAGAACAAACAATTATTATGCATCCAGGTCCAATTAACCATGACGTTGAACTAGCAGGAGAATTAGTTGAAGCGCCAAAATCAAAGTTTTACCAGCAGATGCAAAACGGCGTATTTATGAGAATGGCAATGCTTGAAGCAGTGATGCGTGGACGCGAACTCGGAGGTCTCAAATAATGGCTACAGTAATCAAAAATGGTACGCTTTACAATAATGGTCGCACATTTAAAGCTGATCTTTTAATGGAAGATGGCAAGATTGTGGCAATTGGACAAAATTTAACAGCCGATGAAGTAATTGATGCGACTGATAAATTAGTAACCCCTGGTCTGATCGATGTGCACGTGCATTATCGCGATCCTGGTCAAACCTATAAGGAAGATATTTTAACCGGAAGTCGTGCAGCCGCTCATGGTGGTTTTACCACTGTTGGCGCTATGCCGAATGTAACTCCTGTTCCTAATACGCCTGACTTGATTGCAAAAATGGTTGAAGAAAATCATGAAAAAGGCATCGTTCATATTTTGCAATATGGTCCGGTGACTAATGATGAGGTTACCGATGATATTCCTGATTATGCGGGTTTAAAAGCAGCTGGGGCTTTTGCACTTAGCAATGATGGGCATGGGGTACAAAATGCCAGAACTATGTATCTTGCAATGAAAAAAGCTAAGGAAAACGATCTGCTTATTGCTGCACATGCGCAAGATGATGCACTGTTTAATCATGGCGTCATTAATGAAGGGAAGAAAGCTACAGAATTTGATTTAGCACCAATCAGCGAACTAGCTGAATCAACTCAAATTGCACGGGACCTATTATTAGCAGAAAAAACTGGCGTCCACTATCATATCTGTCATATCTCAACAGCAAGTAGCTTAGAGTTAGTTAGATTGGCCAAAGCTAAGGGTATTAACGTAACTTGTGAAGCCAGTCCGCACCATCTCTTATTAAGCGAAGATAATATCTTAAGCGATGATCCATATTATAAGATGAATCCACCATTGAGATCAGAAGCAGATCGCCAAGCCTTGATAGCGGCTTTAATAGATGGAACAGTTGACATGATTGCTACGGACCATGCCCCTCACGCTAAAAATGAAAAAACAGGTAGTTTTACTAATAGTGCTTTTGGAATCACCGGAAGTGAAACCGCCTTCGCAATGCTTTATACTAAGTTTGTAAGGACAGGGATAATTCCTTTAACCAAACTGCTTTCTTTGATGACTGATCAAGTTGCGGAGAAGTTTAACTTGAAGCATTGTGGATACCTTGAAGTAGGTGAACCAGCCGATATTGCAATTTTTGATCTTAATGCAGACTTTGTTTTTGCCGAAGAAGATTATGAGTCTAAAGGTGTAAACACGCCATTTACTGGTGCAAAAGTTTATGGTCCAACGATTATGACTTTAGTCGCTGGTCAAAAGGTATATTAACGAGGTGAATAAAATGCGATATTTAGTTTTAGAAGATGGTAGCGTATATGCTGGTGAAGGCTTTGGGGCTGAAGTAGATACTGATGGCGAAGTAGTTTTCACTACGGGAATGACTGGTTATCAAGAAGCAATTACTGATCAATCATATGCTAATCAGATTTTGGTATTTACTAACCCGTTAATCGGAAATTATGGCGTTACTCTAGCCGATTTTGAGTCAATTAAACCAGAAGTTAAAGGCGTAATTTGTCACCAAGTGGCAAGAAGACCAGATAATTGGCGGATGCAAACTAGCTTGCCTGATTTTTTAAAGCAAATCGGAGTACCTGGAATTCAAGGAATTGATACGAGAGCATTAGTTAAAAAGCTACGGATTCACGGTACTTTAAAAGGTCGAATCACTGATCATGTTGAAGCAACTGATGAAATTGCTCAAGAATTACAAGCCAAAGATGTCACCAAAGGCATTATCGATGTAGTTTCTACCAAAACGGCGTATCCAGTTCCTGGGTCTAAACGCAATGTAGTCGTGATCGATTTTGGTATCAAACACAGTATTTTGCGTGAACTGGCTAAAAGAGACTGCAATTGCTTCGTGTTGCCATATACTGCAACTGCTCAAGAAGTGCTTAATATGCATCCCGATGGCGTATTACTATCCAATGGACCTGGCGATCCGCTTGAAATGATGGATGCTGCTGCGATGGTACGTGAAATTGAACAAGTGGTACCAGTTTTCGGGATCTGTATGGGGCATCAAGTTTTTGCCCTAGCTAACGGAGCTAAAACTTATAAGATGAAGTTTGGACACCGCGGTTTTAACCATCCAGTTCGTGAAATTGCTACTGGCAACATTGGTTTTACCTCGCAAAATCACGGCTACGCTGTCGATGGTGATTCGATTCCAGATGACTTGATGGTTACTCATGTGGAAGTTAATGACGGTACTGTTGAAGGCTTACGTCACAAACACTATCCTGCATTTTCAGTCCAATTCCACCCAGATGCAACTCCAGGACCACATGATGAAGAATCGCTTTTCGATGACTTTATGGATATGATTGATCAAAGAAAGGAAGCAAAGCAAAATGCCTAAAAGAACAGATATTCACAAAATTATGGTAATTGGATCAGGTCCAATTATTATTGGTCAAGCTGCCGAATTTGATTACTCGGGAACTCAAGCATGTTTGGCTTTGCGTGAAGAAGGTTATGAAGTTGTTTTAGTTAACTCAAACCCAGCAACGATCATGACGGATACAACGATTGCAGATAAAGTGTATCTCGAACCGCTTACTGTTGATTCGCTATCAAGAATCATTCGGCAAGAATATCCTGATGCAATTTTGCCAACTTTGGGTGGACAAGTTGGACTTAATATGGCTTTAGCTTTAGCCAAGACGGGTATTCTTGATGAACTGAACATTGAATTGCTTGGTACCAAATTGAATTCCATTGAACAAGCAGAAGATCGGGAAATGTTTAAAGAGCTATGCCAAAGTTTAGGAGAACCAGTACCTGCTTCCTTAACGGTGCATAAACTCCAAGAAGCACTAGATTTTGCCGATAAAATTGGTTATCCGATCATCGTCCGTCCTGCCTTTACCATGGGTGGTACTGGTGGTGGTATTTGTCACGATCGAGAAGAATTAACTCGTATTTGTAAGAATGGATTGGAATTATCACCGGTAACAGAGTGTTTAATTGAAAAATCAATTGCTGGCTACAAGGAAGTTGAATTCGAAGTAATGCGCGATTCAAGCGATAATGCCATGATTGTTTGTTGTATGGAAAACTTCGATCCAGTTGGCATTCACACAGGTGACTCAATTGTTTTTTCACCATCACAGACTTTGTCTGACAAAGAATATCAAATGTTGCGTGACTGTTCTTTACGTTTGATTAGAGCTTTAAAAATCGAAGGGGGATGCAACGTTCAACTTGCACTTGATCCTGAAAGCTTCAACTACTACGTAATTGAGGTTAACCCTCGTGTTTCTAGATCTAGTGCTTTGGCTTCTAAGGCAACAGGTTACCCAATTGCTAAGATGGCAGCCAAGATTGCAATTGGAATGACTCTTGATGAAATTAAAAATCCAGTAACAGGAACGACTTTTGCAGAATTTGAACCTGCTTTAGACTATGTTGTCTGCAAGATTCCACGTTGGCCTTTTGACAAGTTCCCTAAAGCAGATCGGATGCTTGGAACTCAGATGAAAGCCACTGGTGAAGTTATGGCAATTGGTCGAACTGTTGAGGAAGCAATGCTCAAGGCGGTTCGTTCCTTGGAGATCGATGAAAAAGATCTTTATTCAGAAGAAGCGCATCAAGCTGATGATAGTTTGTTAACCGAAAAATTGGTCAAAGCGCAAGATGATCGTTTGTTCTATCTAGCTGAAGCTTTTAGACGTGGATACAGCATTAATGATTTGCATGAATTGACCAAGATCAACTTCTATTTCTTGGATATCGTTAAGCATTTGATTGAAATTGAACAAGAATTAAGTCAAAACATTGATGATGTCGAAGTTCTGAAGTTAGCTAAAAAATATGGTTTCAGCGATTATACAATTAGTCGAATTTGGCATGAAAATGAAGATGATGTCAGAGATCTCCGCCTCAATCAAGGAATTAAGCCGGTTTATAAGATGGTTGATACCTGTGCTGCCGAATTTGAATCAAGCACGCCATATTTTTATTCTAGTTATGATGAAGAAAATGAAAGTCTTCGGAGCAATAAAAAATCCGTCCTTGTAATTGGTTCTGGTCCAATCAGAATTGGTCAAGGGGTCGAATTCGACTATGCAACTGTGCACTCTGTTAAAGCTCTGCAAAAACTCGGCTATGATGCAATTGTTGTTAACTCCAATCCAGAAACGGTTTCTACTGACTTTTCAATTTCAGATAAACTCTACTTTGAACCTTTAACTTTGGAAGATGTGTTAAATATCTGTGACTTGGAAAATCCAGAAGGGGTTATCGTACAATTTGGTGGTCAAACCTCAATTAATTTAGCAGCAGGTTTAGCCAAACATGGCATTAAGATTCTTGGAACTAGTGTTAATGATCTTAATCGAGCAGAAGATCGTGAGGAATTTGATAAGATCATTAAGGATCTGAAATTAAAACAACCACAGGGTTTAACTGCCACCACCCATGAAGGCGTAATTGAAGCTGCCGAAAAACTGGGTTATCCTGTATTGGTTCGTCCAAGTTATGTTCTTGGTGGTAAGGCAATGGAAATTGTTTATAGCCAGGATGAATTGGAAGAATATCTGCATGACCATGTTGATATAGCTAGCGATCACCCGATTTTGGTTGATGACTATCTTGATGGTAGCGAATGTGATGTGGATGCGATTAGCGATGGAGAAACAGTTTTGATTCCTGGTATTATGGAACATATTGAACACGCAGGCGTTCACTCAGGGGATTCAATGGCAGTTTACCCACCACAAACTTTTAGTGATGAAGTTAAGACCAAAATTGCAGAGACGACTAAGAAGTTGGCTTTAGCTTTGAATTGCAAGGGTATCATGAATATCCAATTTATTGTTCGTGATGGTGAAGTCTATGTAATCGAAGTCAACCCACGTGCTAGTCGTACGGTGCCATTCTTGAGTAAGATTACAGGAATTGAAATGGCGCAAGTAGCTACGAAAGTAATTATGGGTGAGAGTCTTGAAAGCCAAGGCTATGAAGATGGCTTAGCCCCTGAACCTGAATTGATCAGCGTCAAAGCTCCGGTATTTAGCTTTAGCAAGTTAGCAGATGTTGATGCCTACCTTGGACCAGAAATGAAGTCAACTGGTGAAGTAATGGGTAGCGACCTTACTTTTGCCAAGGCCTTATATAAAGCATTCGCTGGTGCACATATGGAATTGCCAGAAAATGGAAACGTCTTGCTTACTATTGAGGATCAGGATAAAGATAAGATCTTACCACTTGCTAAGCGATTCAGTAGCATTGGTTACCGGATTTTTGCAACCGAAGGTACTGCTAAATTCTTGCAAGAACATCAGCTTCATGTCGAACTTGTTACCAAGGTTCATGAAGGTGGCGAAAACAACATTTTAACTGATATGCACAACGATAAGATTGACTTGGTAATCAACACGATGGGGCATGATTTGGAGAAGAATTCGGATGGCTTTATTATTCGTCAAACTGCAATTCAGCAAAATATCCCATTGTTAACCGCACTTGATACTGCAGATGCGCTTTTGACTGCATTGGAAAATCGGTCGTTTGCAACTAGAAGCTTAGCTTAATGTACCTATCACCTAAAAGTAAATTTCGATTTTAGAGACAGCGAAAAGGCTGTCTTTTTTCTTGTCTAGAAAAACCGGTCATAGCTTAATAAAATTAATCAATAATCTAAATATTGACTATAATTAAAAAAGTATTAAAATTTAGTAATCGTAAATAGAAAGTAAACAATAAATAATTCTGAATTATTGATAATAAGGGAAATGATCAACAAATATTAAAACCATTGAATGGAATAAATTTAATATTTATTTTAAATCTCTTTATATCGCTTGTTCAGTAGGTTAGTTAGAGATGGAGAAGGTTATGGTTAATTTTAAATGGATTCTTTCAAAGATCTCGCTGTTTGAAATACTGCTATTGGTAGTATGCCTCATCTGGGGTGGTCTTGAAGGGGTAGCGAATGGTATTGTTCTCGGAAAATTCCCAAGTTTAGCAGTTGCGACTACAAGTCAAAGAATGCATTTCTTAATATTTGCAATTTTTATCTATGTATTTACCTATACTGGCTTGTATGTAGAGCAATTGTTGTTAGCTAATATTCGAAAAAAATTGCGTATAAAGCTAAAAGAAGCAATGCTTATTGGGAGTTTTAACGATCAAGAAGATACCAATACTAGCATAAATCGCATCAGCAATGATGCGATTCAAATCGATAACAATTATTTCAGCGTTATCTTTGCTATTATTCAATCAATCGTAGCTGCTATTATTTCTTCAATCTATGTATTTAAAGTAAATGTTATTATGGCGATAATATTTTTATTGTTTTCACTGTTAACTACTTTACCAATGATTGTTGGTAAGAAAAGTTTAGCAAAAGCTGGTGCAAGATGGAGCAAAGCTAGCGATCAATTGCTAGCTACTGCTAATGATTGGATTAGTGGCGCCTTGGATATAGTACAGTTTAATAGAGAACGTTACTTTTTCAGAAAAGTAAAGAATCGCTTGCAAACAACAGAAGGGACTTTATTTACTCAAGAAAAAATTAATTGGTCTATTCAGTACTTCAGTTGGTTAATAACAGTCATTAATTTAGTGGGGCCGTGGGCAATTGGTTTTTGGCTAATGTCATATAATTTATATGGAATTACGGTTAGCGTGCTTCTTAGCTTGACGTTAACTGCCAATAATGTTGTCCAAAACATTAGAGCTGTTATGTCCTACTGGTCAGCTATTTCAACTACTGAAGAATTTCGTCACCTATCTGAGCATTTATCATTAAAAGCTGAAGTTAAAGAAAAATTACCTGATGACAATCTCCAATTTAAAAATGTATCATTTGCATATGGAGATCATAATATACTTGCTCATACTAATTGGCAGATTAACAATCATCAAAAAATTGTTCTAGTAGGTAAGTCTGGACTAGGTAAATCTACAGTCTTGAATCTAATAAGTTCAAGGTTAAAGCCTAACGAAGGTCAAGTGTTGCTAGGAAAGCAAGAGCTAAAACCGACTGATCTTACCTATGTGTCTCAAACACCTTGGATTTTTTCAGGTACAGTTAAAGACAATATTACTTTAGGTGATGAGATAGCAGATAATAAGCTTGAATTGATTTTAAAAAAATTAGCTTTGTGGGATGAATTAGGTCCTGATCCACTTCAACGAAAGATTGATGCTAATAGCAAGAATTTATCTGGTGGACAATTGCAAAGAATAGCTGTTGCACGTGCCTTGTTACATCTAAAGCCAATCGTTCTTTTAGATGAAATTACTGCCAATGTTGATAACGATAATGCTATCAGAATCAGAAAATTATTGTATGAAACAAATGCAACCATAGTTGAGGTAGCTCATCATTTGGATCAAGCTTTAATCGAAAAGTATCATTTTGCAGTTTATACCATTGAGAATCAAACTATAACGCTTTTAAAAACGTATTAATCAAGCATGTAAATAAGATAACCAAGCAAAATTCTATTAGATCACTTAATACCATGATTTAATAGAATTTTTTGCTTTTCGACTTCTTTATAGTACAGATTTAATCACGGTTTTGATAAACTAATAAGTAAGGAAATACTTAAAAAATGGAGGAAAAGAATAATGAAAGTTTGTCCAAAATGTGGTTCTGAAATGGGAGCAGACGTTAACTTTTGTACCAACTGTGGAACTAATATCCAAGACGTTCCGGTAACTGTTGATGAAAAAACAGCTACGACAGCAAAAGAAAGTGAGACAGCTGAAACTGAAAGACCGATTACTAGAGCGGAATATCAACAACAAGGAGAAAGCGACGCTTCACAAGCTGCGAATTTCTTTAAGGAAAAAGGCGAAGTGGATGAAGCGGAAGTTTATCACCCTGCAAACATCTGGGATTGGTTAACTTACTCATGGAAAAATCCAATGAAAGAACAAGTTGCGGAATCTTGGTATGGCTGGGCTACGCTTTTGGTAGAAGACTTGCTATTCATTATCGGTATGGCAAGCGGTTCTTCAAGAGTAATGGGGATGTTTAATTCTGGCTATAGCATGATGAATGGCATGCAAATTCCATATATTCCATTTTTCATTTATTTGTTAATCATTCAAGCAGCATGTTTTGGCGTATACTACTTAGGATATAAGTTTATCTATGGGTCAGTTCGTCAATTTAACGATTTTGTAAACCATATGATGCAAGTAAGCAATCTTAATGCCATTTTTATTGTTCTGGCTTTTATCTTCATGCTAATGGTAAACCCAATTTTGGTTGGTATCATGATTTTCTTAATTCTTACTGTATGGACTGCATCATTCCAAGTAGTATTATTGGGCGATCCTAATCCAGTTCATGATAAGTTCTATAGCTACTTAGTATTGCAAGTGATTTTTGCCCTTGCCTTTACTTTAATTTTTGCAGTCATCGGTTGGGGAATCGTCGGCAGTACTTTGGGAATGTTCGGTCGTTTTGGGATGTAGGTGAATAAGATGGCCAATGCAAAATATTGTCCTAAATGTGGGACGCCTGTCAAACCTACAGATAAGTATTGTGGGAAATGTGGCAATCATTTACAGCAACTCAAACCCAAGCCTGCACCGAAACCACGTAAGCCAATGTCGAAGAAAAGCAAAATAATGTTGTTCGGTGGCTTAGCAGTCTTACTGGTTTTATTCGGCTTATATAACATAGGAAAGTCACGGTTTTCTCGAGAGAATCAAGTCTCAGCTATCATTACTGCTCTTAAGAATCCTTCTGAGGATTTAACGCCATATGTAAAAATTGATGATACTCGCGCAGTGGTAAACAAAGATACCCTGAAATCGATTCAAAAATACTACGAAAAGCGGAGACAAGAAGCTAACAATTTGGATTCAGAAACCAATCTTAATCTGATTGCCTCAGGTCGCAAATGGCTTATTTATCCTAAATATGTGCTAAAACTAGATACGTATTCGCCTAAGGTGCTATCTAATCATGCCAACTCTGAAATATATTTAGACGGCAAAAAAGTTGGCACAGTTGTCAAAGATGGTGAAAGCTATAGCCAAACTTTATCCCATGTGATTCCAGGGCAACACGAATTAATGGTCAAGTTCAAAGCCAATGGTAAAAACTTAACCACTGAGCGGACTGTTAATATTTGGTCGAATGAAAGCATTAATTTAGGTATTGAAACCATCTCATTTACGGTTCAAAGCGTACCTAATGGAACAGTTTACTTGAACAATAAACCGGTAGGAAAATTGAATTCCGATGGTATAAAGGTATTTAAAGATTATCCAACTAATACGGAATTGAATCTTTATGTTGCTTCTAGCTTTAATAAGCAAAGGATTCGATCACAACGAGTAGAAAATCTAACGTCAACTATTCGTAATGATGAATACAGCCATTATATTAGTAATTTTGATGATCTCGGATCTGAAGAAGCATCGACTACTGTCTATGAAAAAGATGATCAGATCTTTGTTACGCCAATTTGGAAAGGGATGATCACGGAAGATGAGGCGAGCGATTTGCTTGAGGCGTCTTTCGGAGGGCCATCTTCTGATGATTTTGTGAATGGTTCAAGCAATAAGGATTATCAAGCCTTGAAAAAGCAAGCTGATGCTCTTGATGATGATGATAACCTTGATGATTTTTTAGTTGAAGTCAAAATTAAGCGAATCCGTCCTGCAGGCGACAATTACTCTAGTGTTGACTATGCGATTGTCTTCCATTATGAATATGGTGATAATGAAAAGACAGTTACTCACAATTATCAAAATGCCATCTTCTACTATGAAGATGATGAACAGAAACTGCAATTATTCGGTAAAGAATAGCTAATTATAGGGATTGATCAATAACGATCAGTCCTTTTTTCGTTATTAATTATCATTCCCATTTGTACATAAAATAGACGATGATGTTTTATTGCTAGTATTGGTTCATAGAACTATCTAACAAACACAACTAAAAGCAATATTGTTAAAATAATAAGTAAAAAATATATATTTTTATATAAATACAATTTATGTCTATATAGATTGAGAAACTGTCAAATCTTTTGTGTAAATAGATTTTTCTCATAGATCGATTTTTTAATCTTTTATTTAATCAAAGTAGAATTCTAAGGTATCCTGAACCTGACCAAGGCCTTTGTGGATTCGATTGAAATAGCGTTCGTTGTAGCTCATTGCCTGAATGCCAATAAAAGTATAAGCAACTGTTCAGTTGGAAACTCTGCTTTAGGCTTAGCTTTACTAAGGAAGGCTATATCATGCGCATTATTAATGATAAAGATGCGTCAAAGATTTATGTTGATAAGTCCAACTATAAGAAATTAGTTAAAAATATCACGCCTTCGAAGAAAGCAAAAACCATTAGTCCTAAAAAGGTTCAAAAAGTTAAGTTTAGAATTGAAAAAGTTCTTAACGTTAAGGGCCGCGGTACTGGTGCACCAGTATATTTGGTTGCTTCTAAGGATAAGAAATATTCTAGTTGGACTACTCAATCTGGTTTGCAATACCATTACTTAAATAGTAAAGTAATGAAGAATGTGAAAAAACTACTTATGAGAATTGCTAATAGATTGAATACTAGTCTTAAGAAAGCAAACAGCAAGCGGAACTTTAATGCTGCTATGAAGGCTGCTAAGGAGTTGCATGGTAATCAAAGAAAGTTTGTTTTACGTTCATTGAAACAATTAAAAAAAGATGATTCAATGAGCATGGGTGAAACTAATCTATTAATTTTTGGTTTGCAATAAAATAAATAAGCTCAGCATCTGCTGGGCTTTATTTTTTACATAATTAATCTTTCCATCTTAATCCAGCGTCCATGCACTTCAATTTTGCCATCTTTTTCTAGTTCTTTTAACTTACGGCTAAATGTCTCCGGTGTAATTCCCAAATAGCTGGCTAAGTCCTTTTTCTTCAGTTCTAATTTAACTTCATTTTTACCTTGTTCATTGGCCAAGTCATTTAGGTAAGCCAATATCCGTTCTTTGGCATCTAAAGTATTTCTAAGCACTGAATTGTGTTCAATTGCCACTAATTTTTCACCGAAATTATTTAAAAGCTTCAATGATAAATCCGGTGTTTTTTGCAAAAGGTTTTGAAAATCAGCACGATTAATTGAGCATACCCAGGTGTCCTCCACAGCTTCAACAAAATTTTCACTTTCGCTTTGTTTGAATAAATGTTGCTGACCTTCGATATCACCTTTTTTGAGTATACCTAGCACAACTTCTTTACCATCTTTTGATAGATTGTAGACTTTTGCTTTTCCCTGATCGATGACAATCATGCCATCTTTGCCGTCGTCAGGTTGCCTAATGATACTTCCTTTAGGAAATTTTTGTTGGTGTTCGGAGACGGTTACTAGTTTTTCTTTTAATTCAATTGGTAAATCAGTAAAAAGAGCTGCTTTGCTTAAGCAAGTAATTGGTGAATATTTTGTCATAAAAATCATCTTTTCTAAAATTCTTGATTTAAATCAATTTTATCATAATAGCTTCTTATTACAATTAATTACGATAAGTGTTGAGACAACAAATTATTACTCAAAGATTGTATGATGAATTTGAAAGCATCAGAGAATAGAGAGGAATTATTAAGATGAAAAAATATATTGCACACATTACCCCATTAAATGCAGATAAGATCGGTTGCGAAGCTCATGGCACCGCTGAATTTACTGAAGATGGCGACAAGCTTCATGTCAAAGTAGAAATGTTCGATACTCCTAAGAATATTGAACACTGGGAACACTTCCACGGCTTTCCTGATGGTAAGGAAGCTCATGTTCCAACTATGGCTCAGGATAAAAATCATGATGGTTTCATTGATTTACCAGAAACTGAAGAAGTATCAGGTACAACCATGGTGCCATTAGATGATGCGCCACAAGACATGAACATCCCTCACGATGGTTATCCTGTTGCAGACGAAAACGGTCATTACGAATACGAAATTGATATTCCATTGGAAAAATTACAAGCTAAGTTCAAGGATGCCTTTGGCACTGAAGATCTTCAATTAGATAAACGTGTAGTTTATGTACATGGTGTACCAAAGGATCTTAAATTGCCTGACACCGTTGGTGGTTGCGTAATGAGCTATGATGCGCATACAACTTTGCCAATTGCTGCAGGTAAGATTGAAAAAGCTTAAAGTGAATTTAATGCAAAGTATTTTTTTGAAGATTTCGTGGTTAATTTGTTACTTAGATTACCGCGTATTTTACCTTTAGCGGAAAAATGATGCCGGCAATGGACTGGGATGGCAGGAACAATGCTAGCTGAAGCGATTGTTTCTTTCGTTTATTGTTTGATTAATAAGAAAAAAGCTTAATAAAAAAGCCCGAAATTTGTAGTGCGGTACAATTTCGGGCTTTTTTGATTGGTAGCTGATAAGGATGGGTCCAGGAACAATTAGCTAAGAAAGTTGATGTTTCAAGACAGACAATCTCGGTGATTGAAAAAGGTAATTACAATCATCGGTTAATTTGTGTATTAAAATTTGTCAGGCACTAGATAAGACTTTAGATGATCTGTTTTGGCCAGAAACTGTCAAATCTTTTGTGTAAATAGATCTTTCTCATAGATTGATTTTTTATTTAGTCAAAGTAAGATTCTAAGGTGTCCCGAACCTGACCAAAGCCTTTGTGAATTCGGTTGAAGTAGCGGTCATTGTAACTCATTGCTTGGATGCCAATAAAAGTATCAAGCGACTGTTCAGTTGGAAACTCTGCTTTAGGCTTAGCCTTGCGCTTAATGACGTTGTTAAAAGATTCAATCATATTGGTAGAGCAAATTGAAGCTCTTATCTGCTTAGGATGATTATAGAAGACCAGCAGGTCCGGCTCGATGTCTTTCAGGTTCCTTATGACATGATTATAACTCTTGTTCCATTTGGTATAGAAGGCATGCAATACATCAATAGCAGCTACTTTATTGGCTTGCTGGTGAATCTGCTTGAATTCATTCATAGTTGCCTCGCGATCCTCCACGCGTACTTTAGCGCAGATATTACGCATGACATGAACCAAGCAATGCTGGAAATGAGCTTGAGGATAGGTCTTTGCCAGTGCTGTCTTCATGCCCACAACGCTATCTGAAAGAAAAAGCTCTACTTGCTCTAAGCCGCGAGGCTTCATGCTTTGGAGCAGCTCCGTCCAGACTTCAATGTTTTTATTGGGTGCAATACAGTAGTCGATAACTTCCTTGTGGCTATTAGGTTTGATACCAATGGCAATATAAATAGCTTCACGTTCAAAAGTTTCTCGGCGCAGAAGAACTTATCACTGAGTTTGCGCTGATGATAGGCCTCAAACTTTTGGAATCATCTGCTTGGAGATGTTAGATACCAGAGCTGGACTGTAATGGCTACCATACATCTTTTCAATCAAGTCGGCTATTTCTCTGGTGGTTATGCCTTTGGAATATAGCTTGATAATCATACTTTCCAAAACATCGGAGTGCTGCTTGTAGTCAGGCAGCGTGTTCTGATGAAACAGGCCGTTGCGGTCTCGTGGCACTTGGATTTCATTCTCGCCAAACTGCGTTTCAACCTTGCAAAAATAAACACCATTGCGTGAATTACCTGTATTCTAGCCAGCTCTGGCATAAGGATCATAGCCTAAAAACGCAGTCAGTTAAGCTTTCAATAGGTCATTAACTGCTTGCTGGAGTTCTTTGCGCAATAAATCATTAATTTTGTCTTGATTGAATAGAGCTTGTATCGTATTTTTGGTAAAATCATTCATGAAGGAGTTCTTCTTTCTGTATGTTTTTTTGTTTAAACCAATCATACGAGAAAGGAACTCCTTTTTCTAATATTTTAATAAATTAATTTAAGGAATCATCCATCCTTACACAAACTATTTTACAGTCTCCTAAAAAACGACAGGGTGTGGTTACACAATACCTGTCGTTTTTGCTTCCCAATATGGAATTAAAAATCTCATAGCTATGTATTGTTGAAGTTGAGCTACGGGATTGAAGTTATTATTTGTTTTTTTCAAAAGATAGGTTGCGATAAATCAAATATCCGACTATCCAAGTCAAAATATCACTCATTGCTTGAGCCCAAACAATCCCATGATAGCCAAGCATTTTTTCTAAAACAAAGAGTGAGATGAAGTAAAAAATACCTTGACGCGTAATAGCCATAATTAGTGCACCCCAAGCATTGCCAATAGATTGAAAGACTGTAGTATATACTAAAATAATACCAACAATTGGGGTAGTCACAAGGCAAGCAATTAACATATAGCTACCAGCGTTCACAATTTCTGGCTGATTCATGAAAAGCGCAGTAATTGGTCGTGAGAAAATGATCAACAAACCGCCACTGACGATTGCGTAAACCACTTGAACCAAGATATCAAATCGTAAGATTGCGCGAAGTCGTTCCCAATTTTTAGCACCATAGTTGTAACCGATCAATGGTTGCGAACCAAACGCAAAACCAACAATTACCAGGATTACAATACTGTAAATCTTTTGCGTAATTCCCATGGCTGCTACTTGGTTGGCACCATAAACTGCGAGGGAGCTATTAAGAAGCGTCATCCCAAAAGTTTGAGCAAAATTGGTAATCGAACTTGGAATTCCAATCGCAATGATATCCCTGATCGACTTGCCGTCGATCTTTATCAATCGTGGACTTAAACTTAGATATTTCGATTTGGTTAATAAGAAATAGAAAAGCAGAATATCTGTCAATAGATATCCTAAGATGTTAGCAATTCCAACACCAGTTGCTCCCATTTTTAGTGAAAATAGGAAAATTGGATCAAGTATAATTGCTAATACCGTTCCACTAATAGTTGAGATCATCGCATCAAGAGCCAATCCTTCAGTTCGCAACAGATTTTGTGGAACTAAAGAACAAATAATTGCTACTGCTCCGATAGCTATCACGCGGTAAAAATCAGCTGCATCTGCGTAGGTGCTAGTCTTAGCCCCCATCATTAACAAGATTGGGCGCTCAAAGGTGAGCAAGAGGGCGCTAGTTATCACTCCTGAAATGATACCTAAATAGATACAAAAACTACTTACCCGCTTACTTAAATCATAATTTTGTTCTCCAAAAAGACGTGAGATTAAGGTACTCCCACCTAATCCAAAAATGTCTGCCAGAGCAATTAAAAACATTGATAGCGGTGCTGAAATAGTAATTCCAGCTACTAAATTTGCATCCCCAGTCTTGGCTACGAAAAAGGTATCGGCCAGATTATAAACCATAGTGGTAATCATACCCAAAACTACCGGTAATGCTAATTGAAAATATACTTTCTTTATTGGTGCTTTGGCAAATAATTCATTCATGTATTATCCTATTCTATCTACAATGTTTTTTGAACAAGACTGTTTTAAAAAATTTAATAGCTAATTATTAGTATGGTATTGATATCTTTATAGTATCAGACAAAATAAAGCCTAACATATATTACTATATATAGTGGTGGTATCTTTACATACTACAATATATAGTTAAGAAAGATAATCTAATTCTTGTAAGACTCTATCATCTGGATACCACCCAAAATCTTTTAGTATATTTATTATGGCATTTACTGAATTGATTTCTTGCTTATCGAATGCAATATTGGCTCGCTTGCGGTCATAGACTAAAGTACTAGTAACTGAAAGCAATGAATTATAATAGGAATCTGGTCCATCATAACTATCAAGAAATTCAGCTAAATTGGTTATATATGTAAGTTGAAGTTCAGTAATTTGGTAAGCTGAGGGTTTAAACTTTTTGAAATCACTAATATTACTTTTGATTTTTGTTAAATTTGGTACTTGTACAAGATTTTTTGGATGAAAAGCCTTGTAAATACGTTTTTTAGCTTCCATAAGTTCAGCATCAAGTGACCTTGCTTGAAAAAAGATTTCAATTTGCCGACTAGCATCAGTATTATTCTTATATAAGTTGACTAATAAATCTTCGATATCTTCATGTTGACTTTTTCGAATTGCATGGCGTAATTCTTTTATAGTTAGATTTTTTCTCATTGTAACTCCTCGTATTATATAAATTAAATCTGTGTTAATTTTCAATTTTAGTTTGTCTATTCGATCATCAGGTGCTAGTTTCTAATTGTCATTGACTTTGGTCAATTGGTATAGGTTTTTCGACCTTGTAGCTCTGTCTACTTAAGGAGTCTGCCGCCCAAGCAGTTTTACTAATGGCTTACTCACATGCTGTATCGATTCTGGCTATTACTGATTCAGAGCAGTTTCAGTCGCAGCTTTTTAGCTAAAACCTATGAATACTTATATCTTGCTTAGAAACTGTAATTAGGGACTAACACGTGGTGATCGATCTATGACCAAATATTTGCTAGAAAGGAGGCCATTTTCAATGAAACTTTTTATCGGAATCGATGTCAGTTCCAAAGACCTTCAAGTCGCTATTACTGACTCTGAAAACTATCAAAAGCCTATTATCAATCGGTCTTTTTCCAATGATTTAATTGGCGCTAATGAGGTCAAGAAGATCATTCTTCAACTAGCTGAACAAAACAGCTACGATAAAGTAATCATCGGTATGGAAGCTACCTCTATCTACAGCTTTCATACCGATGATTACTTCTTCGCTAACGATCAAGGCCTGCAAAAGCTCAATCTTGAAACCGATGTAGTCAATCCTAGAGATACCAAGCGCTTCCACGATACTTTTGGAGAGAACAAGAACGATCCTCTCGATGCCTACTATATTGCGGAATACCTGCGCTTTGGCAAGTACCGCGTCACTATCGCTCGCCAAGAGCAATACTTGGCTCTCCAGCGCTTAACGCGGACCAGATATGACGTTATGGCTTCGCTCACTAGGGCCAAGCAGCACTTCATTGAAGCTCTTTACTATTGCTTAAACAAACTGGTTACCGTTGACAAAGACGGCATTAAAACCTCCGTCTTTGGCGCAACGATGATGTCGATTGTCACCGACAGTAAAACCATTGACGAAATAGCCAACATGCCCATCGAAGACCTGATCGACCATCTTCAAACCAAAGGATTCAAAAAGATTGCCATTGCTTCTATAAGCGGACTGATCAGAACGATCTACGCTCTAATCGTGAATGATTAAGAATACGATTACAACGTAGCCAAGCAAAATAAAAAACGGCTTTTGTCACAATGGACTGACCAGCTTGATTATAAACCCCAGCTCGCCAAAAGACCATAGTCTGCGGGCTTATTTGTCGTGGACTTGAATGAAAATAAATCGGCCCTATTCTAAACGGCTCAAGAAATATTGATAAAAAATTCAATTAAAGAGCCTATCACTCTTGACTTTACGTAGAAAAAGATACTAGTATCTTGATAACAGTCAAGTCACCTAAATTGTTTTTTACCTATAATGTGTAGTGTCAAGAAAGGAAGAGGTAAAAAATGATTAAGTTACAACAATTTTTTATGAGGTACAAAAAGCAGCTTTTGCTTGTTAATACTATTCTGCTGTTGCTTGCTGAAGGATCTAAATGGCTATTGCACATGAATTTACCATACCAGGCTTTAATGCTTATCGCGGGGATTGTCGGAGTGCTTCCAATTGCTTTGACGGCTATTTCATCTTTAAAGGTTAAATTAATTTCTATTGATGTTTTAGTATCGTTGGCGGTAATCGGTGCCTTCATTATTGGTGAATTTAATGAAGCAGCCATTGTTACTTGGCTATTCATGTTAGGAGATGTGTTGGAAGAATTAACTTTAAGAAAAACTCGGTCAGCCGTCGCTGATTTGACTCAAATGGCACCCCGAACTGCGTTAGTTATTCAAGATGATGGCTCAACTGAGAAAGAAGACATCGATTTCATTGATCCTGGTGAAAAGATTTTAGTTAAAACTGGTGATCAGGTTCCAGTCGATGGCAAGGTTATTTCAGGTTCTGGTTATCTTGATGAAGCCAGTGTTAACGGTGAATCTAAATTAGTTAATAAAAAAGTCGGTAATGAAGTATATGCAGGAACTATCCTTGAAAACGGTACATTGACTGTCGAAACTACCGCAGTCGGTGAAGATACGACTTTCGGTAAAATTATCGAAATGGTTGAAGAAGCACAAGATACAAAGTCACATACAGAAAAGTTAATTAACCGGTTTTCCAAATATTACACTCCCGCCGTACTTATAATTGCAATTGTTGTAGGTTTAATTACTAAAGACCTTAGGCTGGCTATTACAGTTATGGTGCTGGGCTGCCCAGGTGCTTTAGTTATTGGTGTGCCAGTATCTACAGTTGCTGGTATCGGTAATGGTGCTAAAAATGGCATTATATTTAAAGGGTCGCAAGTGATGGACCAAACTCATCGGATTGATGAAATTGCTTTTGATAAAACCGGCACTTTGACTGTTGGACATCCAGAAGTTAGTGCAATTGAGGTATTAAATGGGCCCAAAGATGAAATTATTAAATTAGCTGCTCAAATTGAGCGTCAAAGTAACCACCCCTTAGCTCAGGCAATTGCCAAATTAAATAAACAAAAGCCAGCTTCAATTAAAGTGGAAACTGTTAAGGGTAAGGGAATCATCGCCACTTTAAATAATCAAAAATATTATTTAGGTAACCAAAAATTAATTGTTGAAAATACTCGTGCCAATGCAAAATTGGGTGAAACAATTGATCATTTGAGTCAATTAGGTAATTCAATTGTCGCTTTTGCCAATGAGGACCAAAGTAAATTAGCTGTTTTTGGCATTAAAGACCAATTGCGCCCAGAAGCTAATGATGCTTTAACCCACTTAAAAGAATTAGGGGTTAAGAAGCTAGTGATGCTTTCTGGAGACAATCAAGAAACTGCCGAACAAATTGCGGCGAAGTTGCCAATCGATGAAGTTCATGGTCAAATGTTACCACAATACAAGGCTGCTTTTGTTAAAAAAGAAAGAGCTAAGGGACACCATATTGCTTTTATTGGTGATGGGATCAATGATAGTCCGGCCTTAGCTAATGCTAATGTTGCAATTGCCGTTGGTAGTGGGACGGATGTTGCCATTGAGGTTTCAGACATAGTTTTAGTTAAAAATGACTTGAGGAAGATCGCTTATGCCCTTAGCTTATCCAAGAAGACAATTTTGAACATGAATGAAAATATTGTGATGGCTTTACTGACAGTCTTATTGTTGTTCATCGGTTTGTTTGCGGGTTATGTTGAAATGGCAAGTGGAATGTTTATTCATGAATTTAGTATCTTAATTGTTATCTTGAACGGGATGAGATTAATCAAATTTCAACAAAAAATTGACGATCATCAAGTTTATAATCAACAAAATAAAGTAGCATTAGATATGTAAATTAATAAGGAAGGGTGAATTTAATCATGGAAAAAATAATGATGAAATTATCTGGCATGACCTGTCCTTCATGCTTAAGCAAAATTGAAAGGGCGGTTGGTAGTTTGGATGGAACCGACCAAATAAAAGTTTTATTCAATGCAGGAAAGCTAAAATTTATGCTGGATCCTGATAAGACTAAAACTGTTGATGTCAAGACAGCTATTGAAAAAATGGGTTATGAAGTACAAGAAATTAAGGAAAAGGAGCTTAACTGATGAATGCAGAAGAAAAATACCAGGCGGAATTGAAGCAAAGCGACCTTGATCACCATCAGCCAACTGCAGCTGCCATGACTGGTCACATTATTTCTAACTTGTTAATCCATTCTTTAAAGATTAACCAGGCTAACTTATTTGCTAAAGGATCCGCTAGTCTTTTTTTAGCTGAAAAAGCTGCTGGTTGGATTGCTTATGAACTTCAGGAACTTGACCAATTGAATCACTTATTGGTTAATAATGGTGAAAGTATTCCAACAATTACAGCTCAATTTAAGGAATATACTATGCTAGAAGAAGATGGCAGTAGTAAATATTTAGCAGGTGATAAGCAACTGTTTGCCTTGGTAAAAGATTTTGATACGCAAACGCTCTTCATTACTAAGGCAATTACTTTAGCTAACAATGAAAGTTGGCTAGAATTATCTGCTAATTTAACTAATTTAATTGCTTGGATTAAGGAGCAAATTCGGGTAACTCAAGACTTCTTAGGTCATGAACTAAAAGAAGGATTGTATGTCGAAGATGACGATGATGACTTTTAATTAAAGGACGATGAATTTAATGGCTAATTTATGTATTAACTTAGTACCACTATTTAATGCTTTACGTCAGGATGAGAAGATGCAAATCGAAAAATTAGTTCAGCATAAAAACTATCAAAAGGGTGAAGTGATAATTGATCCAACGATAAATGATAATTTAGTAATTGTTGCTGATGGTAACGCTAAGCAGTACACCTTAGGTGAAGACGGCCATGAGAATGTTTTGCAAATCTTGCATACAGGTGATTATATTGGTGAGGATTGGCTTTTTGGTCAAAAAAATATCAATAATTACGTCGAGGCTACAGAACACAGTGAAATTTGTTTATTAAAACGGCGGGATTTACTGAAGTTGATGCATAAGCAGCCAGAATTAAGTATTCGATTATTAGAACTAAATATTGTTAAAGTTTCGAAAATGCAAAAACAAATTCACTTGTTGGCTTTGCCGAAGGTTGAAGACCGGTTATTAAAGTATTTACAAACATATGCAGATGAAATTGGTAAAAATAATTTTACCTTACCCTTAAAAATGAAGGACTTAGCCTTATACCTTGGAACAACACCTGAGACCCTGTCTCGTAAATTTGCTTTATTAGAAAAGCAAGGTCAACTGAAACGTCAATTACGTCAAATTGAATTGTTTGAAAATTAGTTTAATTATGCAATTATTGCTTAGTTGATAATATACACGTTATATCAGTTTAGAAAATAAGAGAAAGGCGGGTCATATTATATGCAAAGCGAATTTCAAAAAATTTTTCAAGAAATTCAAGCAGATCCTGATAATGAATCTTTTACAAAGCAAGGGATCAAGCCACTTTACTATGCTTCTTCATCTGCCAGAATAAATATCATTGGTCAAGCACCAGGACGAATTGCCCAAGAAAAAATGAAATTCTGGGATGATCCTAGTGGTGATCGTCTTCGGACCTGGTTAGGGGTTTCGAGAGACGTTTTCTATAATTCTGGAATGATTGCAATTTTACCAATGGATTTTTATTATCCCGGGAAAGGCAAGTCTGGTGATCTCCCACCGCGTAAAGGATTTGCTCAAAATTGGCATCCACAGCTATTGGAATTAATGCCTGATATTCAGTTAACCATTTTAGTGGGCGCTTATGCGACGAGAAGCTACCTTCACCTAGGATATAAAGATCGGTTGACTGATATTGTCAGGAATTATCAGCAATACTTGCCAGACTATTTTCCAATCGTTCATCCGTCACCACGAAATAAAATTTGGGAGGCAAAAAATCCATGGTTCGAGGAGCAGGTAATTCCAGACCTGCAAAGAAGAATTCAAATAATTCTAAATAATTAGGGGCTAACAGCAGCTTAATAAATGATTTATTTCTTGTAATCATATCTAATTATACTTGCTTATTAATAATTATAATTGTATAATCTCCTTAAAGAAACTTAAGGAGATTTTTTTATGGCAGATAAAGCATTACCGCAATATTTAACAATCAGTCAAGCAGCCCAATACTTGAATACTACGCCTAATACTCTGAGAGTATGGGAACGCGAAGGCAAAATCAAACCCAGCAGAACTGCTGGAAACCAAAGACGCTATACCCAAGAAATGCTGGATGCCACTTTAGGAAAAAAAAAAGCCTGCATCAAGCAATCCGGCCAAGCTGATTATTGGCTATTGCCGTGTTTCTTCTAGTCACCAAAAAGAAGACTTAAAGCGACAGGAAGCTGTCGTAACCAACTTTTGCGAAATGCAGGGCAAGCCTTTTAAAATCATTTCTGACATTGGCTCTGGCCTGAATTATGACAAGAAGGGCTTGAAAGAACTGATTCATTTGATATGCTCGCAACAGTGCAGTCAAGTAGTAGTTAATTATCAAGATCGCTTAGTAAGATTCGGCTTTGAGTTAATCAAAGATATTTGCCAAGAACATGGCGTTGAACTGACTGTCATTAACCAAACTAAAGCGGAAAGCTCCAATCAAGAATTAGTCAAGGATGTGCTTTCAATCATCACCGTTTATTCTGCTAAGCTTTATGGAAAGAGAAGCCATCACAATGAAAAGATCATCAAAACCAATCAAGAGCTATTCAAAGACAATTAGAGCTTATTCAATTAAGCTTGATGAAGATGCTTTTCAAGAACTGGATCAGCTCTTTATTAGCTATGGCAAATGTCGCAACATGTTTCTAAACCAATACTGTGGAATCAACCACATGCTTGATGTCAAACAGTATTTCAATTTGCGGAATGAATTAGTTAAATCTAGCCAGGGCAATGCCTATGCAGAAAAGTATCATTTCCTGCAAAAACATTGGAAATACGCTTTGCGCGATGCCTGTGCAAATATCAATGCAATGTTGAGCAATCTAGCCAATCAGATTCGTAAAGCAGTCCAAGCTAATGAATTGGTTGATGAAGATGAGCAACACCTGATCTACTACCTGCTTTCAATGAGAGAATTGTGGTATTACGCTTTAACCGCTGACCAAGCTGTCTTAGCCCAGCTAAAGCCAGCATATCGAAAGCACTTGTCAGAATTAGAGCAAAGCGTGACTGCTAAGCAGCGAAAGCACGCTTATTCTTACCTAAGACGACTAACCAGACGCTATAAGTACGTGCCTAGAAAGCATACCAACTTAAACCGTTCAATGGCTTATGATGAAAACATGTACCGCTTTCAAGGAGAAGAGTTAAAGCAAGTCGCAATTTCTTCAGGAGTTTCTCGTCAACAGTTTGCTTTTAGCTTAACCAGTCCTTGGCATTATCGTTTAAAAGGCGATCTGCAAATTATTTTAGACCGTGATAAGAAACGAATTGAAATTCATAAAGTAATTCAAGCTAGACAAAAGAAAAAGTATCAAGGCAAACAGAAACTTGGCATTGATAAAGGCTTGGCTACCCTAGTTTCATGCAGCAGCGGCCAGGAGTATGGCAAAGGCTTGAGCCAGTTGACAGGTCCACAGATCGAAAAAGAAAGTCGGTATTTAGCTCAGCGCAATCCATATTACGGCAGAAGATACCAGCTTAAGAAGCAAATAGAAAAGCTAAATCATGTTCAAACAAGGACAGCTATTATCAAACGCAATCAGCTAAGTGTAGAATTGAAACAGATTGAAAGCAATAATCTTGGTCATAAGCGCAAAGACAGGCGTCATGAAGCTTTAAGAGCCTGCCGTGAAAGCTTTATCAATCATGCCATTAAGGAAATGATCGAGCATGAAGCTCCTAGCTTGATTGTTAAAGAAGATTTGACTTTTACCAAGGATAAAGCCACCAAAAAAGGCAATAAATATGAACGCAAGGCTAGAAGAAATCTGTCCTCATGGACTAAAGGAACGCTAAACACACGTTTAGAGTATTATTGCCAGCAATATAGCATTGATTTAAAAGACGTTAATCCTGCCTATACTTCGCAATATTGCCCTAATTGCGGACGGCATTTTGAATTTAGATTTGGCAAGCATAATGAAAAGACCATCTGTCCTAATTGCGGTGAAATGAACTGCAATATCGCAGCATCTAGAAATATTTTGGCTAGAGCCAATGATAAAGAGATTGCTCTTTATACGCCATATGACAAAGTAAAAGCAATTCTCGATCAGAGAATTGTCAGTTAATTAAAAAATTATTATAAGTAAATTATTATAAGTCGACTGCCACAAAGCGAGGGTCGGAATGGCTTTCCTTTCATCAGCGCTAAGCTGAGGACATGTCGCAGCGGATTTTAAATCCATTCTTAGAGCTAGGGGAAAGTTCCTAGGCTAAAGAAAAACCATAATCGAAGCACATTCAATGTGGGGTAGATCCAAGCCAGTCAGGCCAATAGAGATATTAACCGAGCTGAGTTCAACCGTACCCACAGAGCTTAAGGCTTAAAAAAATCGCACTAGCAAAAAGCTAGAGCGAGTAGACATGATTGAAATTGATTGTATAATTGGCTTTAATTATGTTTTATAATTCGGATGATCCAGATGTAGAAACTAGGCATTATCGGTGGTATAGGCCCAGAAGCAACAATGAATTATTATTCGGCAATCATTAAGCGGTATCAGGAGCGGATCGGGACTGATAAATCACTATCGAATCCATTAATATATATCACATGTTCCGTCTACTTGATGCTCAACAGTATGATAAAGTCGCCGGTTATGTAGGAGCTGCGGCCAATAATTTATTGAAAGCCGGGTGTGACTTTGGATTGATATGTGGCAATACGCCTTATCTATTATTTGATCAGATTCAAGCGCGCACTGATTTGCCATTGTTAAGCATTGTCGAGATAGCGGTAGCGGCTGCCCAGCAGTTGCACCTTCAACGATTAGCTTTACTAGGCACCAAATTTACAATGCAAAATGACTTTTTCATCAAGCCATTTCGAGAGGCCGGAATTGAAGTTTGCCGTCCCAGTGAAAATGATCAATCCATAATTCATCAAAAAATTGTAGATGAACTCGAAAACGGGATTGTTAAGAAAGAGACTAAGCAGCAGTTAATGACAATTATCAATAAGATGGTTCAAAAAGATCACCTTGATGGTGCAGTCTTGGGATGTACCGAATTGCCGTTAATCTTAGGGCAGGAAGATTTCAAGAACATTCAAGTGTTTGATATTGCTCAGGTTCAAATCAAGGCTGCTGTGGATCAACTTCTAAAAGAGCTAAAATAACTGGGGGTCGTATATCCTGAATATTTACAACTTGACTTTAACCACTTCACTATCTTTGAACGTGAACTTCATGTAACGTTGAAAGATGGTGATTTTTTCGATTAGGCGGCGGACAAGTTGCGGATTTATCAATGTTAGAGGATATATCCAAGACACTAGATTATTATGCACATCCATATACTTGGTGTGATAAAGGTACAGTAGAAAGGCATAATAGGCTTATTCGTAGATTTATTTCCAAAGGAGAAAGCATAACAGACTATAGCCTGCAGGAAATCATGGATATTGAGACATGGTGCAACTCATTGCCAAGAAAGATATTGGCATACATACGCCAGATGAAATATTTGAAAAGGAAATAGATCGTATCTATCAAGCAGTGTAAGTGTTCAATTTATTATTACAATTTACGAATTTAATTGATTGGTTATTAAATCCAAATTGATGTAATAAAGAAGACTCATCTTACCATTGAAGAAGGTGGAAATATTTTATTTCTTATGAATTACGCAGAAATAGTCGCCCTGAAGAAAAAGAACGACTATTTTTTAAGTTAATTAATAAAATATATGGTTACTAAAGCAACAAGTATTATCACTGCCAGTATTACCAAAATGCTATTGATAATAAATCTCGTTCTTTTTGAAATAGAATTGCTCATTTCAAAGGAATAAGCTAAATATCCAGCGATGTAGATTGGTATAATTTTCCAAATAGGTATTGCTTTAGCAAAGACAATATTCAAAAAATAATTGATCACTACTAAGACAATAAGACTTATTAGAAAACTAAGTTTTTTTATCATTTTGTTCATTTTCTCTATGTTCGGTTAATCTGTTGTCTACTTACAGCTATCGCTTTTTTTGTGGTGGAACTATTGATGTACGTTGATAGATATATTTACGAATCAACCGATTTTGTGGATCTGTCTCAACTTTAAAAATGTAATAGTGGTCTTGATGATCAACTGCATTTTCCTTATTTAATCTAAAATAATGCACATTGATTCTGCCATTTCCAGTAGGATATCATCAGTTAAAAAAGTTAGCGGAGTTTTCAAGGCAGAAAAGCGATAAAAATCCGACTCAAATTTCTTATAACTGTCGCTAAAATAATCTAACTGCAATCGATTTTCTAATTTTTCTCGATAGTTCATTTTACTACACTTCCAAAATAGTCAAAATATCCTGAAAATTAATTTTTTGATAGCCATTACTGGTTTTAAGCCATAGGTTATGTTGATCCAAAATACCAATTTTACCTGTGTAATGGTGGAGTCGATCCTTTTTTTCGATTAGTATTTTGATCTCAAGATCGTTGGTATAGGCTTGATTAATTCTGAGGAACATCTCTTCATTAGACATGCGATTAGGAAAATAATAATGCTTACTATTTTTCTTAATGGCGGTTGAATGTTCAGATAGAAAGAAGCCCATCCATTTAGCCATTTTTCGATCTTGATATTTGCGAGCTGATTTAAAGGGAAGATATGATCGATCAATCATTTTAGTCCATCCAATCCGCCAGCTCCACCTGCTGCATGGCCACCGATCAATTTACTGCGAGCAATATTACGTGAGCCTTTCAATAATACCGAGCCTTTTTGTATGGCTAGAAAACCGAATTTTTCTCTTAAATGATCAATAGCCGATTCCAAATTCTTCTCTTTTGCTTCTTTAATTGGATCATTGAAAAGTGAGAGTAGGGCAAAGTCGTCTTCGATTAAGCCCCCATAATTAACTCCAATTTGTCGAACTGCACCACCTACATATTTTTTTTTGAATAACAATAGAGTTACTGCGAAACATCTGCTATAATCTTAAATTATGAAATACGAAACAGCTAAAAATTTAAACAATACCAGATT
>NZ_CAKC01000072.1 GCF_000296855.1 Lactobacillus gigeriorum DSM 23908 = CRBIP 24.85
AGTGGTGTTAAACGTGACGAACTATTTGTAACTACTAAGTTATGGAATAGCGATCATGGTTATGAAAACGCCAAGAAGGCAATTGATAAGAGTCTTGAAAACTTGGGTTTGGACTACTTAGACTTGTACTTGATCCACTGGCCTAATCCAGCAGCTATGCGCGAAAATTGGACAGAATTGAACGCTGAAAGCTGGCGTGCGATGGAAGAAGCGGTTAAAGCGGGTAAGATCCGTAGCATTGGTATCTCTAACTTTAGAAAGCACCATATCGATGAATTGCTTAAGACTGCTGAAATCAAACCAGCAGTTAACCAAAACTACTTAAACCCAAGCGATATGCAAGCAGATTTGGTTAAGTACAACGATGAATTGGGTATTCTTAATGAGGCATACAGTCCACTTGGTACAGGTGGTTTGCTTGGCAATGAAACCGTTAAGGAAGTAGCAGCTAACTATGGTAAATCTACTGCCCAAGTATTGCTTCGTTGGTCATTGCAACACAAGTTCTTGCCATTGCCTAAGTCAGTTCATGCTGACTACATTAAGGCTAATGCCGAAATTTTTGATTTCGAACTTAGTGCTGATGATATGAAGAAATTAGATGGTTTACATGGTGTAGCAGCGGTAGCAGCTAACCCAGATGAAGTAAACTTCTAAAAATAATTTGGTAATTAAGCAGTAGTAGCTGATTGGCTAGTACTGCTATTTTTTTAGAAAAATGATGATGAAAAAGATTACTATTGGCCTAGTAGCTCATGTTGATGCGGGTAAGACCACCTTATCAGAAGCATTACTCTACCAAGCTGGCGATATAAGAAAATGGGGAAGAGTCGATACTGGGGATGCTTTCTTAGATCCGGAAAAACTGGAGAAGCAACGTGGAATTACGATTTTTTCACATTTAGCACATCTTGAAAAAGCTGGGGTACAATTCAATTTAATCGATACTCCAGGGCATATCGACTTTGCTACGCAAACTGAGGCAAGTTTGAATATCTTGGATTACGTGGTTTTAGTTGTTTCCGCTAATGATGGGCTAACCAGTTATACCAAGGTATTATGGGATTTATTCGCTAAGTATCAGCTGCCGGTTTTTATTTTTGTAAATAAAACTGATCTAGTAGCTGATAAGACTAAATTATTGCAAGCACTTCAAGAAGGGCTGAGTGAAAATTGCCTTGATTTTACTGATCAAGACAACTTTTATGAAAACCTTGCGACAGTCGACGAAAAACTCCTTGATGAGTATCTAGCAACGGGAACAATAACAGATAATGCCATAAGTCGCCTAATTAGTCACCGCTTAGTTACACCAGTATACTTTGGTTCAGCTTTAAAACTGCAGGGCACTGAAGAGCTGATGGCAGGTTTAGCAAGATTTGGTAGAGCTATTCCAGATAAGGATGATTTTAGTGGCCAAGTTTATAAAATTTCGCATGATCCTAAGGGTGAACGACTAACTTGGTTGAAAATCACTGGTGGCAAGGTTCGGAATCGAATGGAATTGCCTAATAGTGAAAAGATCAATCAGATTCGCATTTATAACGCTAACAAATTTACTACTAGCACTGAAGCTGGTATGGGTGAAATTGTTGCTTTGACAGGATTACAAACCACTTATCCGGGACAAGGTTTCAATCATCGCGATGCACCGCATGCTAGCTTGATACCTACCTTGCGCTATCGGTTAAAACCACAAAATATGGATATTCATACTGCTTGGGATAAGTTATCTTTGCTAAAAGATGAAGAACCACAGTTACATTTGACTTGGTCAGAAGCCTTGCAAGAAATTCAGTTGGAAATTATGGGACCAGTGCAACTAGAAATATTGCAACAGGAATTACAAGAACGGTTTGATTTACAGGTTAGCTTTGATGAAGGTGGTGTTTTATACAAGGAAACGATCACGCGTTCAATTGAAGCAGTAGGACATTTTGAACCTTTGCGACATTATTCGGAAGTGCACTTTTTACTTGAACCTGGTCCAAGAGGTAGTGGGGTAGTATTTGCTAATGAATGTAGCTTGGAAATCCTGGCTAATAATTGGCAACAACAAATTATGACGGCTTTAGCAAGTAAAGAACACTTAGGAGTACTAGCAGGATATGGGTTGACTGATGTAAAAATTACTTTAATTGGTGGACGAGCTAGCAATGTTCATACTGTCGGTGGAGATTTTCGAGAGGCAACGTACCGTGGCGTTAGACAGGGACTAATGGAATTAAAACTCAGAAATGCTTGTCAATTGCTTGAGCCTTGGTATAAATTTAAATTGCACCTTAATCAGCAATTATTGGGGCGGGTGATGACTGATATCCAAAAAATGCATGGAGAATTTTTCGAACCAATTATTACTGGTGACAGTGTTATCTTAGAGGGACAAGCACCTGTATCAGAAATGCGTGACTATGCCAATGAGGTGAGAGGCTATAGTCATGGCGAAGGTCAATTGGAATATAGCGTAGCTGAATATCGGCCATGTCATAATGAAGCAGAAATTATTAAACAAGCAGCTTATAATCCGGTAGCAGATTTAGCTAATACGCCTAACTCGGTCTTTTGCTACCATGGAGCCGGTCATACGGTAACCTGGGATCAAGTTCCTCTAGCAGCGCAATTTCCATATCAATATCCATTAGACTAGGAAGGACAAGCAATGATTGATCTTTATTTAGTACGCCACGGTCAAACATATTTTAATTATTACCATAAAATCCAAGGTTGGTGTGATTCACCATTAACCCCACTAGGTATAAAGCAAGCAGAAGCAACTAGAGACTATCTACAAGAAGCAAAGCTTCAATTTGATTATGCGTTTGCTTCAACTGCTGAAAGAGCAAGCGATACGTTAGAAATAATTACTGCTGGCAAGATGCCATATCAGCGACTAAAAGGATTGCGTGAATTTTCATTTGGTAAGTTCGAAGCTCATGATGAGACGCTTAATCCTAAACCCCCTTATGGCGATTTCTTTAAGCAATTCGGTGGTGAAAGTCAGACTGAAGTAGAAGAACGGATGTATGCAACAGTTACTGCTTTGCTTAAAGATGTTCCAGATAATAAAAAAGTTTTAGTGGTGTCTCATGCTGGGGCGCTGATGAATTTCTTGCGTCGAGCTTTGAATAGCGATAAGCCATTGACAGGCAAGCACTTTGGCAATTGCGCAGTTGTGCATTTGGGTTATGATGGTAAGAAATTTACTTTGCTTGAAGTCGCTGATCCAGCTAGGGATGTAAAGGTAGAAGAATAGAATGCTATATTAAACAAGCGCACAAAAAAAGCATATCCATCACTTAAGATGAGATATGCTTTTTGCGTTATATCAAGTTTAAATTAGAACTTGTTCTTGTCTAAAGCAACTGGTGATTCAGGTTCTTCACCGTTAATCATAGCCAAGTTGTTGTTGAAGGCCTTAACTACCATGTTACGTACAGCGTGAGTAGTGTAGAAGGCAGTGTGTGGAGTTACCAATACGTTTGGACGATCGATAAGATCAGCTAAACGTGCATCTGGGAATTCTTTACCTTCCCAGTCTTCGTTAAATACACCAACTTCGCCTTCGTAAGTATCCATTACGAAACCAAAGACCTTACCTGAGTCCAAACCACGGATAACTGCATCAGTATCAACAAGTGGACCACGTGATACGTTAACGATAACAACGCCGTCTTTCATTTCAGCGATTGACTTGTCGTTAATCATGTGAACGTTAGCTGGAACATCAGGAACGTGAAGTGAGATAACGTCAGCTTGCTTGTACAAGTCGTCGAGTGAGTCTACGTAGTAACCCTTCTTTTCAAGTTCTGGGTTCTTGAAGATATCGTAAGCAATAACCTTTGCACCGAACCCTTCCATAATTTGCATAAATACTTGACCAATGTGACCAGTACCTACAACACCAACAACTTGGTCACGAACTTCACGACCAATAGTTGGAGCCCAACGTAAGTCACGCTTAGCCATCTTCATGTCCATTGCCTTGTCTTGACGCAATACACGAGCTGCTTGAATAGCTGCGTGTTCAGCAATAGCGTCTGGTGAGTAAACAGGAACATTAGTAATCTTGAAGTTTAATTCTTTAGCTTTGTCCATGTCAATGTTGTCAACACCAACGTTACGTAATGACATAGTAGTAACGCCAGCATCTGCTAAAGCTTGAAGAGTTTCAGCAGTGTAGTCCAATTGTTGGTATACAACAACACCATCTGCACCCTTAGCCAAAGCAGCAGTTTCAGGAGTTAAAAGTTCTGAAGTGTAATCAACATCAATATCTTTGTGAGCGTCTTTCCATTCTTCCAAAAATGGCTTTTCATCTTCACGAATAGCGTAAGCAAAAATCTTTGTCATAAATTTAAACCTCCGTCAAAATTATTATATGACCGCCTTCTATTATACACTTGACTTTGTTAAATAAAACACAAAATAGAAATTTTTATTATGATAACGTTTTCACAACAAGGCAGGAAAATTTTTTCTTTGTTAAAAGTTAGCTATAATTATAAAAGAGTACAAATTAATCGAGGTAAGTTAAATGAAATTAATTTCTTGGAATATCGATTCGCTTAATGCTGCTTTGACTGGACAATCAGAAAGAGCAGAAATAACCAGAAAAATTTTGGTTAAATTACATGATTTGCATCCCGAAATTATTGCTATTCAGGAAACTAAGTTGCGCGCCACAGGCCCTACGAAAAAACATCAACAAATTTTACAAGAGCTTTTTCCAGAATATGATTACGTTTGGCGCTCTTCAGAAGAACCAGCAAGAAAAGGATATGCTGGGACAATGTATCTCTATTTAAAGGAATTGTCTCCAAAAGTAACATATCCTGAAATTGGTGCTCCAGAGCCGATGGATCAAGAGGGAAGAATTATTACTTTAGAATTCCCAGAATTTTTTGTGACTGAGGTTTATACACCTAATTCTGGCAATGGTTTGAAGCGTCTCGAAGAGCGCCAAGTCTGGGATGAAAAATATACTGCTTATTTGCAGGAGCTTGATGAACGCAAACCAGTTCTCGCAAGCGGCGACTACAATTGCGCCCATACGCCAATTGACTTGAAGCATCCCGACACTAACCATCATTCTGCTGGCTTTACCGATGAAGAGCGAGCTGGATTTAGTAAATTATTAGAAGCTGGCTTTACTGATTCTTTCAGAAAGGTCAATGGACAGGTTGAAGGAGTTTACTCATGGTGGGCTCAAAGAGTGCGCACTGCTAAAGCGAATAATTCAGGCTGGAGAATTGACTATTGGCTGACCAGCAATCGGATTGCAGATAAAATCCAACGTTCTGAAATGATTGATACAGGCGATAGAGCTGACCATTGCCCAATTTTATTGGAAATTGCGCTTTAAGAAAAATGAGCGAATTGGCTTTGGCCGGTTCGTTTTTTGTTTGAGGAATAAATCAAAATGAAGGAATTACATGATGCAATTTTAAATGGGTTGTATGATCCAAATTATCCCGGACATGAACTATTAGGACCAAAACTGTTAGCTAATCACGGTAAGCAACGAATCTGGCTTAGCTTGAGACAAGAGCTGCTGACATGTCAGAGCTTTACTTGGGCGGTAGCCTTTATCACCCAAGATATGCTTGTACCTTTTAAACTAGTGATGGCTGATCTAGCAGCGCGCGGTATTACGGGGACAATCATTACCGGTGATTACTTGAGTTTTAACAACCCACGAGTTTTTCGGGAATTACAAAAAATTCCTAACTTAGAAGTTAGGATTGTTCAAAAATCAGGTTTTCATGCTAAGGGATATTTGTTTGAACATAATGACTTTGAGACCATCATCATCGGTAGCGCCAATTTTACGCGTTCCGCACTATTGAGCAATTATGAATGGTCACTGAAGATCAGTTCGATGACGCAAGCTGACTTAGCCAATCAGCTTGGGCAACAACTGCGAGATTTGAAGACGACTAGTGAGCCTTTGACCACTAAATGGATTGAAGACTATGAGGCTAGTTGGCAACCACCTGTTAGCTCAACTAGGACAAGCAGTCCTCAAAAAATCATGCCTAATCGGATGCAGCAGGCAGCCTTGAAAAATCTTAATGCTTTGGTAGCTGAAGGAGCTCAAAAAGCGTTAGTTGTTTCCGCTACGGGAACAGGGAAAACTTATCTTGGGGCCTTTGCTGTCCGTGATTTTCAACCTAAGCGCTTTTTATATGTTGTTCACCGCCAACAAATTGCCAAAAAGGCGCTAGCGAGTTTTCGCAAGGTTATTGGTGGACCAAGTAGCGACTACGGCTTATTATCGGGACAAAAGCATGATTTGACGGCTAAATATATCTTTGCTACTGTTCAAACTCTGACCCAAGAAGCGATTTTAGCTGAGTTGCCGAGCGATTATTTTTCTTATATTTTGATTGATGAAGCTCACCGCGCAGCTGCACCTAGCTATCAAAAAATTTTTGCTCATTTTAACCCTGATTTTTATTTGGGAATGACGGCTACTCCTGAAAGAATGGACGATCAAAATGTCTACCGCTTATTTGACTACCATTTAGCCTATGAGATTCGTTTGCGGGATGCATTAGAAGAGCAAATGCTAACGCCGTTTCATTATGTTGGCATTCAAGACTACGAAGTCGATGGTCAAGTGATTGATGAGACCACTGACTTGCGCTATTTAACAACGCCCCAGCGAGTAGCATATCTGTTAAAGGAATTGAATTATTATGGTTATAGTGGTAGCCAGGCAAAAGGATTAATCTTTTGTAGTCGCCAAGAAGAAGCACATGACTTAGCGACGGCTTTTTCAAAACATGGGTATCCTGCAGCAGCCTTGACTAACATAGATAGTCAGACTAGGCGTGAGAACGTGGTAAAGGCTTTACAAGCAGGTAAATTGGAATACATTGTCACAGTTGATTTATTTAATGAAGGAATTGATATTCCGGAAGTAAACCAGATCGTTTTCTTACGTAATACCCAATCTAGCATTGTTTTTACCCAGCAATTGGGCCGAGGATTGCGTAAGTTTCCTGGTAAAGATTATGTCACCGTAATTGATTTTATCGGCAATTATAAAAACAACTATCTGATTCCCTTAGCTTTGAATGGAGATGTAAGCCGCGATCAGGATCAAGCGCGAACCGAAACCAAGATCCCGCCAGTTATTGCCTTATCTACTATAAACTTTAGTCAGATTGCAACAGAAAAGATCTTAGCTTCTTTAGACAAGGTCAAGTTGGATAGTATGAAAGAATTGCGTCAGTCTTATCAGGAGTTGAAGGGAAAACTAGGACGCATGCCATTGTTGTATGATTTTTACCAGTTTGGCTCTACGTCACCTGAGCTTTTTAGTAAAAACAATACCTTCAAAAATTATGGCGACTTCTTATTAAAAATGGGAGAAGAACTACACTTAAGTAGCTACTCAGCTCAAGTATTGGACTTTGTTACTCAAGAGTTGCTTAATGGGAAGCGCAATCACGAACTAGTACTCCTCAAGCTGTTGCTGAAAACAAATAATGTAAGCGAAAATGATTTTCAAGTAGCATTGAAGCAAAATGGAAGCTATATCAATGAGGCGGTCTTGAATTCAGTCGATACGATTTTGAGTCTTGCTTTTTTTGATATTAAAGCTGGTAAAACTACGCGTAAGATGCAATATGGTGGAGTGCCATTGATTGAGCATGATTTATTAGGATATCAGTTTGGTGCTAAGTTGCGAGAGGTATTGGCAGACGAGCCCGATTTCAAGATGCTCTTTAGGGATGCGATTAAAACGGGGCTTGCAATTAGCCAAAATTACGATCAACAAGCGCAATTTACGCTGTATCAACAATATGATCGCGAAGATGTTTGTCGCTTGCTGAATTGGCCACTTGATGTAAGTGCTCCAATGTATGGTTATCGTGTCGGCGATCAAGAAACGCCAATTTTTATTACCTATAAAAAGGAATCCGAGGAAAAACGCAATGCTATCTATCATAATCAGTTGGTGGATGGACGTAGTCTGCGTTGGTATACGCGCTCGCCTCGCCATTTAGATTCTGATGAAGTAGTAAGATTGCTGGCATCGGGTATGAAGCTACATGTTTTTCTAAAACAAAGCGATAAAGTAGGAAAGGCCTTCTATTATCTGGGAGAGGCGCAGATTTTGCCCGATAGTGTAAAGGAAGAAGCCCTAGGACCTAAGAAAAAAGCTGCTGTCGGGATGGATCTGTTATTAAAGACCCCGCTTGACAGCAGCATGTATGACTTATTATTTGATTAATGAAAAAGCTAGATCGTATCAGTGTGATCTAGCTTTTTGCTTAGTTAGCAATAAAAGTATTTGCCTTAATATGATTTAGGATTTGATAACCAACAGCTTTATTAGCCGCCTCGCTATCAGTTGTTTGATTTAAAAACATAATTAACC
The DNA here is from genome assembly GCF_000296855.1 of Lactobacillus gigeriorum DSM 23908 = CRBIP 24.85. Taxonomy (GTDB): domain Bacteria; phylum Bacillota; class Bacilli; order Lactobacillales; family Lactobacillaceae; genus Lactobacillus; species Lactobacillus gigeriorum. The sequence continues at coordinate 8,390 of NZ_CAKC01000072.1, forward strand.
CATTTTGATTATCGGTCGTTAACTGTACCCAATTTCCAAAATGTGTGCCTCCAAGATTACCATAGACGGTTTTCAAGGAATCATTGTTTTTAAGATACATACCACCAGAATATCCGGTTCTTGTACTTGCAATATGAGTTAAATAATGGAAATCGTCTGCACTTAAAATGCTGCCATCAGTTAAACCAACCATAATATGGTAGTAATCCATTGGCGTTGAGAATAGATTGCCGGCTCCTAGAATTTGGGAAGCTAAACTAGCTTTAACATAAGCGGGATTTTGATAGTTGTGGTAGCCATTCCAGTTGTATGAAATAGCGTCGGTCATTGAGCTAGGGATGTTTCGATAAAGGTAGGTATGGGTTAAACCTAATTTATCGATAATTCGAGTTTGTAAATTAGCTTCGTATGATTGACCGGTGATTTTAGCAATAATTCCAGCTAACAAAATGAAGTTAGCATTATTATAGAAATAAGTGCCTACTGGTTTCATAGTAGAAGCATTAATATGATTGATTAACCAATTGACAGCATTATCTTCAGAATAAACGTAACCACGATTAATCTCGGTTCTTGTGGCCATGATTCCTGAGGTGTGGGTTAACAGGTTACCTACAGAAATTTCGTCAGCATTTTTTAAATTAGGATACCAACGCGAAATTTTAGTGTATTGCGAAAATTCTTGATCGGTGCCATTTTTTTCATTAATAAGTTGGACGATCATTGCACCAGTAATGATTTTTTGCAATGAACCAACAGGATAGACTACTTTTTCATTGCCGTTGCCTAATTTTTTGCCATACCAGCCGTAGCCATAACTAATTTGCCGCGGTTGACCATTTTTTACTACGACTACGCTACCTCGAACATGATTCTGAGCCAAAGTAGAGCGAACAAAACTTCGCATTTCCATATATTCGCTTTGAGTCGCTGCTAAGGTAAAATTACTAGTAAAGGCAAGGATCATCGACAAGGAGATGACAATGCCCAACAACGATTTAATAAATCTATTTTTCAAAATAAGTAAACCTCCAGTTAATATTATTTTGTATTATAAAACTGCTGAGCGCATTTTTATATTTAATTATTGTTAAGTTTTAGTAACGGTAAAAGAAAAAAGGGGAAAAGATGACAGCTAAAACAATCATTAAAGACCAATGGCGTTTGATGCAAAAAGCAAATGATGCGGACCAAAACGATTTAGTAGTGGGAAAAGACTTATTAGATACCTTGCTCGCTAATCGTGAGCGTGCGGCAGGTTTAGCTGCAAATATGATTGGCGTAAATAAGCGCGTTATTGCTTTTTATGCCGGACCACTAGCAATAGTAATGTATAATCCTGAGATTGTTGCAAAATCGGGAAGTTATCAAACAGAAGAGGGATGCTTATCATTAGTAGGAACTCGTCCAACCACTAGATATGAAACAATAGTAGTAAAATATCAAGATCAGAATTTCGAAAGAAAAACTCAAGAGTTTACAGGCTTTATCGCGGAAGTAATACAGCATGAAATCGATCATTGCCAAGGAATTTTGATTTAATAAAAAAATTTTTTCAGCAATTCTAACTTAAAGTTCGGATAATTCGAATTTTTACAGCATAAATTGAAAATTAATTCGGCTAGTCACTGATAAACGCTTAAAGTCAAAGCCAAAATTACCAAATTTAAAGCTGGAAACGAATTAAATAAAAAAGTTGACGAAAAGCAGATAAGCGAGTAATATATTTAAATGTCGTCGGGCGACGGAAGTCGCAAGGCGAGGCGAGATGAAA
>NZ_CAKC01000071.1 GCF_000296855.1 Lactobacillus gigeriorum DSM 23908 = CRBIP 24.85
GTTTAAATCATATAAATATTTAAGAAAGCAAGATTAGACTAATGGTTTATGGGTTACCGCAAAAATATTGACACTTACATAGTCTGTCAAGTATTGGGGACAAGTAATTGATTTTGTTATAATAATCTCTCAGACTAATTTTTATAGAAGGGACAGAATCATGCGCTATAAACAAATTATTTTTGATGTTGACGATACTTTAATTGACTTTGCTGATACCGAAAATTTTGCCTTACACAGTTTGTTTAATTCCCACAAGTGGCCGTTAACTTCTGATTTACAACGGCAATACCATGCTTATAATCAAAGCTTGTGGCGTGATCTTGAATTAGGTAGGATTACCTATGATGAACTTTCAGAAAAATGCTTTCGCGTATTTTTAAAACAAAACCTTGGATTGACGGTTGATGGTACCGAAATAATGAACGAGTACCGCTCATATTTTGGTGAAACGCATAAGCTGCTTCCTGGGGTAGAAGATAGCTTGAAATTTGCCAAGCGCCAGGGCTACAAACTAACTATTCTCAGTAATGGCGAAAAATATATGCAACGTCATCGCTTGGAATTAGCAGGAATCAAAACTTATTTTGATTTGATTGTAACTTCTGAAGAAGCACAATATTCTAAGCCAAATTCGCACATTTTTGATTACTTCTTTAGTAGAACGGAAATCGGGCCTAGTGAAACCATCTTTTTTGGCGATGGCCTAAAATCCGATATCTTAGGTGCCAGCCTCTATCACGTCGATAGCATCTGGTTCAATCACCGGCACCGTAAAAATACGATTACAGATTTGAAGCCACGCTTTGAGGTTGAGACTTACCCTGAGTTTATCAATTTAATGAGACACGATTTTGCATAAAAATTGAGAGGGGATAAAAAGTCATTGCAGTTAATTAAGAAAATCGGAAAATATTTGTTAGGCTTGTTGCTGGTTTTTGCGGTATTGTTAACAGGATACGTTGGCTATATGCAATTGCACTACTATCGCTTGCCAGACAAGCAGAAGCTAACTATTGGTCGCCAGCAAACAGCTACTTTAGCTTTGAATCGATCTTATAGTGCGGTAACTTACAATGTAGGTTTTGGTGCCTACAATCAAAAGTTCTCATTTTTCATGGATCAAGGTGAGCTTAAGAATGGTCAAAAAACGCAAGGCACAAGAGGTACGGCCTTCTCTAAGCAAGCGGTAATGGCGTCGACCAACGGCGTAATAAAGACGTTAAGACAACTCAAAGCAGATTTTATTCTCTTGCAGGAAATTGACACGCATTCTACTAGAAGCCACTATGTCAATCAGGTCAAACTAGTCGAACGAGGATTGCCGGGTTATGACTATACCTTTGCGAATAATTTTCACTCAGCCTACTTGTTATGGCCTTTGACTGATCCACATGGTAGCGTTCAATCTGGGCTGCTAAGTTTAAGCAAATATCACCTCGATAGTACAGTGAGAAGAAAGTATCCGATTACCAGTGCCTTTATTTCTAAGTTTACTGATTTAGATCGCTGCTTTACGATGATGAGGTATCCTGTCAAAGGCGGCAAGGAGTTATTAGTAATTAATAGTCATATGTCGGCTTATGATAAAGGTGGCAAAATGCGTAAGGCACAAATGAAGTTACTGTCACGAGTAATTGAGCAGGAATATCACGCTGGTAATTACGTAATCGTTGGTGGCGATTTTAATCATGCTTTGGGAAGAGACATGTTAAAGCACTTTGCTCACCAAGAAAAAGTACCAACCTGGGTTTCCGTTTTAAGCCAAAAGATGTTGCCAAAAGATTTTGTCATGGTAAAAGCTAAGAATCGAATGCAGGTAGCAACGGTACGTTCGACTGATATGAAGTATCAACCTAAAGTTAATTATCAAACTGTTGGCGATGGCTTTATTGTTTCTAAAAATATACAAGCTAGTGCGGTTAATATTAATACAGATTATCGCTATGCCGACCATAACCCAGTAAAACTGGAGTTTAAATTGTTGAAAAATTAAATAATATGGTTTACTATTAGTAAGCAACTTATCTTTTGTTAGTTGATAGTGCTTTTAGAAGGAAGGACAAGTAAAATATGCTAACAGATACTTACAAATTAAATAACGGTGTAGAAATTCCAGTTGTTGGTTTTGGTACTTGGCAAACGCCAAACGGTCAAGTTGCTAAAGATGCAGTTTTAGCAGCTTTAAATGCTGGCTACCGTCATATCGATACAGCAGCAGCCTATGGCAATGAAACTAGTGTCGGCGAAGCTATTAAA
>NZ_CAKC01000070.1 GCF_000296855.1 Lactobacillus gigeriorum DSM 23908 = CRBIP 24.85
AATAGAGTAGAGGGAGTTTAATTCTCGCCCCTCTCATTGCACCGGACGTACGGTTCCGTATCCGGCGCTACATTTGTAATTCTTTACGAGATATATAATATTCTAGCGGATCGACCAATCCTGGGCGATCTGCTTTCTTTATCCCTAAGACTTGGGGACTGAGCAGGAAATTTACGACTTGTCCTGAACTGCGCTTATACCATCCTAATCGCGCATTGGCTACTTTGCGGATATCTTCGTCGCTAAAGTTGCACTTTAGCGCCTTGTTTATTCGCATCAGGTTGGTATATATTCTTTTGGAGCGCTTCCATTGCTTAATGATTACTACTCGTATCTTATGGCGCATCCATTGACTGAATTTAAACAGAAAGTGTTTCATATCGCCAATTTTGAAGTAGTTGATCCAGCCTCTGACTACTTGATTTATCTTAGTAAAAACCACTGATAAGGGCTGGGCAGCTGCTTTACGGCGACTCAACAGTTCTCTAATCTTGTCGTAGAGCTTGGCTTTGCGGTCGTCTCCTGGCTTTGTCTGCCAGCGTTCGTCGTTTTTCCAGAAGGTAAAGCCTAGAAAATTGCTCTTGGTTGGTCGCACGACTTTAGTTTTAGTTGCGTTGACCTTTAAGAACAGTTTCCTTTCTAGCCATGACGAGATTGACTTCATGACCCGATCAGCCGACTTTTTGCTTTTAACGAAGATATTGCAGTCATCGGCATAGCGCACGAAGTGCACGCCTCTTTGTTCTAATTCCTTATCCATTTTATCTAAATAGATATTCGATAGAATCGGCGAAAGAGGTCCGCCTTGTGGCACGCCAAGCTTATTGGGCTTAACCAAGCCATCTTCCATGATTCCGGCTTTTAGGAATGCCCGGATCAAGTGGAGGGTGGTTTTGTCGTTTACCTGCTCTCTGATTATTGAAATTAATTTATCATGATTGACCGTGTCAAAGTATTTCTCAATGTCTAAATCAATTACCCATTGGTAGCCTTCATCTAGGTATTCCAAGACTTGCTCTATGGCATCGTGAGCACTGCGTTTTGGTCTAAAGCCATAGCTATGGTCGCTGAAGCGGGGATCATATATCTTCATCAAGACTTGGGCGATTGCCTGTTGGATTACCCGATCCACGACGGTTGGGATTCCCAGCGGACGCTTCTTGCCATTGGCTTTAGGTATGTAGACTCTACGTACGGCTTGCGGACGATATTTCATTTTCATGATCGAATCCTTGATTTCCGCTTGGTGCTTCTTAAAGTAGCCGTCAAGCTCATCGACCGTTTTATTGTCCACTCCAGGAGCGCCCTTATTGATTTTGACTCTGTGAATTGCTTCTTTGAGATTGCCTTGGCTTAAAATCTGCTCTATCAATTCCATCTCGTGATATCTCCATTTCTATTTGTAAATCTATTCGGAATCGTCCCAATTGCTTTCACCATCAAAGAGTTACGTTCTCTTTGTGCTAGGCTATCCTCTTATTCGGACTGTCTGAACATTGCTTATAGCAGGATATTCTCTTACAAACATTAGGTCCTTCGCATCCAGCTCCATTACAGAGCCTTCATCGCTACTATGACCTCGGCTGACTTCTCGTGGCTAACCTTTTTCGACCAGGCTTACGATCGCTGTTATTAAAGCTTGCTCGGCTTGCCTGTCCACGAGATCTCTCGGGGTAAGACATTCATCTCTTATTTTCCACTGCCTCCTGGTTTACCGTCTTGGTTTTACGGTTGTCTTTTGGACTTCGACTTGTCTTGCAGTCTTATCCACCATTTGGCCTGACCAGATTTCTGTACGTAGGCTCGGAAAACTCGCTAGCCACTTCCTTCACCCATAGCGTCACCGCTATCAGCTTGTGGTTCACTACACTTGGCGACAACTACCCGTGGTCTAGACTTTCACTAGACTAGATGAAATGTCATGCCCGACACACAA
>NZ_CAKC01000069.1 GCF_000296855.1 Lactobacillus gigeriorum DSM 23908 = CRBIP 24.85
AATCTGGTATTGTTTAAATTCTTAGCTGTTTCGTATTTCATAATTTAAGATTATAGCAGATGTTTCGCAGTAACTCTAATATATTAAAGTATTATTTTTTAATTTTTTCTTAATTCAATGAAAATTATGATATACTAATTGCAATACATATATCTAATTGGAGTTGTTGTGAATGTTAGAAAAGAAAACTTACCTATTATCTTGAGCCACCATGCTTTTATCCAATTCTCTCTTTGGCATGATCATCATCTGGTGGCTGCAAACTCAAACTGGTAAATCATCCTTAGTCGGCTTAACTAACGCTATTTTTTCAATTACCGCTGCCTTATCAATTTTTTACGGTCCAATCATTGATAAGCATTCCTTCAAGAGAACCAGTCAAACATCTCTGCTAGTTCAAACTATCTTGCTATTTCTTTTAACGGCAGTAATGTTCTGGGTGAGTCATGACATAGTACTAACGATTTTAATTTCAGCTGTTCTTTCTATATGTGATGAATTCTTTAGCCCCCGCAGATCGTGCGATCCTTAAAGAAAGCGTCCCTTCTAAAAAAGATTTAAACAGCTTAATTTCAAAGTTAAGCATAATTGATCGAGTCGTGAATATCGCTGGTACTGCCCTTTCAGGTGTTTTATTGAGTCTTTTAATCACTGGCCAATCGATGCTGGTTTGTAGCTGCTTAAGTCTGATTAGTATCTTCTTCCTGTACATTGCGTTAAGAAAAATTCCATCGACTAAACCTCAAGCAAACGATACTGATGATAAAACTAATAACTATCGCGCAAAAGTGTTCAGCGGCTTAAAGTATATTCGCCAAAATAGGTTTCTTAAATACTACTTTTGGTCATGTATCTGCTATTCCTTCGTTTCACCAGCGTTAATTATTCTCTTACCTAAACTAGCCGATAAGCTTGGCTCTGCTGGACTTTATAGTACATTCTATCTTTGCTTTGTCGGTGGCTTTCTCTTAGGAGCACTCATCTCGGGCAAACTAACTCCTAAAGTTAAGACGATCTCCTACACCTGGATGCTTTGTACTATTCCTTTACTGATTATGATTTTCTTTCTCTCCAATTAGCTGGCTTTAAGTATTCTAATCACCCTGTTTGTTTTTCTAACTAGTTTTCAAAATATTCTGTCAGAATCAATGATTCAGATTACTACGGAAGATGCTTATTTAGGACGTGTCCTAACCACGATTCGTACTAGTACTTCAATTGGTGGTCCAATCAGCTCCGTGGTTGCTGGGATCATGCTCGATCATTCAGGCGATCAGATTTTAATTATTCTTTGCGCAGTATTCGTCCTCATTGGTGGAATCAACATGCTATTTGCAAAAGAAGCGGCAAACTAAGCCGCTTTTTATTTTGGCGAAAGATATTCTATAATTGAGATTAAATTTAAGAAAAGAGAATAAATATGAAAAAAACGATTGTTTTAATCAGTGTAATGGCTGCTGCGCTATTGACGGGATGCAATAAGCAAACAGCAAAATCAAATTCAAGTTCACAATCATCAAGTAGTTCAAAAATTGTGCGTCATGAGACTAAATCATCTAGTGAAGCTCCTCGTATTAATATTCATAAAAAATACAAGGGCTTTAAGCTTGCAACTGTGCCTAGCCAATATCGTGGTACTTGGTATCGGGCAGATCCTTATTCTAAAAAAGCTAGAGAGCTTGTGATTACCAAGCATACAGTCAATGGCAATGTTACCTATCAGAAAATCGATCACAATTTAAAATTGAATCGTCACTCTGAAAAACAAAATATAAAATACTCTGGCAATATTGTTCTAATTGATACTCAAGGTAATTCGTTAAAAGTGCGCGGCTTCTTGGATCTGGTGAACTTGGATTATCAGCCTGGTCAATTTAAGAATCATGATTGTCTCTTCTTAAGCTACGGGACCGATCCTAGTGTCGTCAACGGTGCGATTTTCAAAGATAAAAGTGTTGCGCTTAAGTATAGAAAGTATGATTTCACTAAGGTAAAGAAATAGTAAATGTAAAAAAGCATTCATCAGACTTGCTAATGAATGCTTGAAATCAGCTATTATTCTTTCTATGTTTGCGGCTTTGCACAATGATGATAATATCCCAAATGACTAATACTAAGGTGTAAATCATCATGAATATCTTTGCACCTACTGCTTGGCTATGCCAAAACAAATCTAGTGCTAACCAGATCAAAGTTATTACAGCCCAAATTATTCTATATAATTCAGGTTTCTCTCTCATCTTAACTCACGCTTCCTGCTATGTACTTCTTTATTTTCTACCTTTAATTTACCCCCATGTAAGCATTTACAAATGATACGTACTTTTTCTTTTGAGTTAATAAAATAAAGGTTAGAAAGAACTCCATCTACATCATGTAGACGGAGTTCTTATTTTTATATCTTATTTCTTCAAGGCAGCAGCTTGTGCTTCTTCTGGAGTGTTAGATGGAGTGATTTTAACACTATTTTCAACAAATTTAACATCGCTGGCTTTGACATAATTGTCAGCTTTGAGTGGCATATAATCTTTTGTGTATTGACCGTTATTTGATAAACGTATTACATTTTGCCAATAACGGACTGGTGCTAAATGATAAAATTCTTCTGCTTTATTTTCACTTGGTACCCAAATATATAATAACTTATCTACTTTCCACTCTTCAGAATTCTTTGCAAGCTTTATATTTTGAGGAGTTCCATTTGTATTATATAGATCTGTGGCCTTGGTAAATCTAATGAGTGAATACCTATTTGCTAAAGTATAGTTATGAACTGGCATCTTTTTGGCAGCATTGACAAATAAATTAAGAATCCAGTAATCAGTACCTTTAATGTGGTAAATTGCTTGTTCCCAATCATCATCGCCGTCCTCACCAGTACCTGCTCGAATGCCTTGTTCTAAGTAGTCTACCGTAAACTTTTCACCATTCTTTGCATATTTGCCGGAAGGTTGAACTTTGTCTTTACCAGGTACTTCAACGAGAAGAGGGATACCGTTCCGTAATACGGTTACTGTTGTTTCATCCTTACTCATTGGTGGAACACTATTTGAAGACGTATTGTTAGTATTAGTGGTTGGCTTGGTGTTAGTAGTAACCGTTGTTGGTCCTTGAACAGTATTTACTTTAATAACAGGTCCCAAATTGTATGACTTAATATATTGTTTTCTTGGTCCAGCGATGCGGAAGTAACGCTTACCATTCTTGAACTTGTAAGAACCACCATAAGTAGTGACTGTTTCGCCCTTATAGAGCTTCCAACGATTCATGTAAGAGGTTCTGCCATTTGAAGACTTATAGATATAGGCATTATGAGTGATTTTCCGAGTTACACCGTCAATATTAGTAGCTTTTAAATATTAGAGTTACTGCGAAACTAGATAGCCAGTTCTTGGTTGATGATCCCGCAGATTAAATTCATTCTTAAATTAAAACGT
>NZ_CAKC01000068.1 GCF_000296855.1 Lactobacillus gigeriorum DSM 23908 = CRBIP 24.85
ACAAGAATCGGCGATTGGAGTTGCCGGTATTGTTGGAAAAGCCTGCTTGGTGACATTGGTAGATCGCAAGAGTAGATATTTGCTTGGAGGCAAGGAGTTTGCCAAGCATAAAGAAGTAACGCAAGAACTGAAGGTTTAATTTTACTTTCCTAAGCCACATCATCCATGGCAGAGAAGAAGCAATGAAAATACAAATGGATTGATAAGAGAATATCTTCCAAAGGGGCAAGATTTAAGCAAGTATAGCCAAGAAGAAGTCCAGGAGATATTCTCCAAGATAAATAAACGTCCAAGAAAATGTTTGGGATATCTAACGCCATATGAGGTATATAAATCTGAGTCGTTGCACTTAGTTTGACAATTCAAGCTTGTAGAAAAAACAGACGGTTATTATACCAACAAGAGTTACTGAGACACTCATACTAATCATATTAGCTTGACCAATATAATTACCCATCAAAAGTATAAAAATATACAACCAGTCTATTTTCCAATTAAACCGTAAGTCATTTAGCTCATATTCAGATAAAAAAGAGCAAAAATAAGTTCGACTTGAACTATATTTATAGTATCTAGCATTTCTTTGAGTTGAAATTACGGCATAGGGAATCCATTAATTTATGCCAAAAATCATTTTTAAATAAAATACCACTACCACCGACAACTGTTTCCAACTCTTTCTCACTTAATTCAACAAAGGTTTGTTCCTTCTTATCCATAATCTTTTCCTCCTAATAAACTCAACGCTCAACTTTTATCGGTAAAGTGCTTTTATAACTACACTTATATTATTACGCTTTTTTCCTTTTATAGCTAACATTTCTAAACTGGTATAAATTTGTACTTATTCAGTAAAAAAGACCTCTGCATTCACAGAAGTCTTCTCAAACTTATTCTTATTCTACAAAAATACTGCCATCCGCAGATCTAACATACAATACGGCATCTTCATTTGGCTTATTTATGTAAGTAAAACCTTCATCTCGCCCATTAACCACTACATCCCCATCATCGGTTTGTAAATGGTAGCCTGTAACCTTTGTTAATCTACTTAAAACATTGCCTTCAAGCGAGGTCACAAAAAACTTTCCTGTCAAACTACTATTAGCTAATTCAAAATCGCCATTAGTCATCTGACATTTGCTTTCACCCAAGCGACAGAGATCCAAATAAGCATCTCCATACGTCAGCATCAAACGAAAGCTTTCCGTTTGAATTTGTCTAGCTGATAAATAGCCATAGCGGCTATTCAAATTTAAAGTCATGAATTTATCACCAGCCAAAATCAAATTTCCATGATTGGTATCTAAGTTAACCTGTTCGATTTGCAAGCGATCTAACTCAATATCGCCTCTAAAAGTAAACGCATTTAATTGTTCTAAGCCTTTTGCTGGTAAAGATATATGCAAACGATAGCCCGGATTATTTTTATGTCGAATTCGCCGATTAAAAGTCTGACTTATTTTAACCGTATCCCCTGTAGCATTTACCTTAGGGATCTCATTCTCAGGCCCAACAAAGACGATTTCAAACCGATTGCCTCGTTCAACCTTTACATGACAATTAGCCAAGATCAAATTTAACTTACTAAAGGGTTCATCATAGAGGACCGTTTTGATTAATTTTCCTTTTGCTGTTAACAGTTTCATCTAAATCACCCTATTCTTTATCGTTAGAAGCGCTTGAAACTTTCTAACTTTTCCACTGTTAAATCACGAATAATTGCCGTTGCCAAATCAACTGAAGCCTTGAAGTCCTTATATGCGCTATAGCAATATGGTGAATGTTCATAACGAACTGGAATACCAATAACGATTGTTGGTGCCCCATTTTCGTAATAAATAGCTGCTCCATCTTGACCACCACCGGTTCTAACTGAACGAGTATAAGGAATGCCGTTCTTATCAGCTAAATCACAAGTATATTGTTGGAACTTAGGATTTGGTAAGAAAGTCGTATCCATATCACGAAGCATTGGTCCCCGCTTCAAACCAGTTTGCGAAAGCCAATCAGGAGTGAAGGTATCATCTGCTGGACAACTCTCTAAAACTAGACACACATCTGGCTTCACCTTGCGCGCAGTCACATAAGCACCGCGCAAGCCAACTTCTTCTTGAGCTGACAAGGCTGCAACAACATCAAAGTTAACTTCTTCGCCCTTCAAGTTATCTAGAACATCGACCATTGCTCCAGCACCAAAGCGATCGTCAAAGTCCTTACCAAAGAACAAGCCAGTGCGATCGTTATATTCACATTTAACGTCGACGAAGATTGGACAGCCAGTATCGATCTTAAAGTCTTTGATCGTTTCTTCACGGCTCAATGAACCAACATCAATCGACATGTCAGCAACATCTGGCACATTGTTACGTTCATCAGCAGTCATAAAGTGAGGTGGCTTGGTGGCCACAACTCCTGGGATATATTCGCCATCACGATTGCGAATTTTTACTCGCAACGCCGGAATATTGTATTTTACCCAACCACCGAGTGGTACAAATTTAATCATTCCGTTTGGACGAACAGCTTGAGTAATAAAACCAACAGCATCAGAGTGCGCATCTAATTGGATTACTGGACGATTGCCTTTATTTTCCTTTTTCGCAGCATAGACGTTGAGCATGCCATCAACTTCTACATCAGCAAGATCTTTTACATGTTCTGTAAACAACTTAACGAATTCTTCTTCAAATCCGGAAGTTGAGTTAGCGTCTGAAAACGCCTTAAGCATTTCAATTTCTTGTTCTTTTTTCATGAGCATCACCTTTTTTCAAAAACCTTTCTACCAATATTTTAGCCTATTTTATTGATCTTACCTACCTATGTAACCCAAAAAGAATTTTTTACTTACAATTTGATAGGCATATAATTATCATTATCCTATATTAGAAACGTGATTATTTGCAAACAACTAAACCTATTTGGAAACGTAATCTCTATGTACTCTCAATTGCTGTTTTCATTGCGGGAATTGCTTTTTCAGAGATCATGCCCTTTTTGCCGTTATACGTTGATACATTAGGTCACTTTACGCATCAGGAATTAAATTTCTGGTCAGGATTGATTTTTTCTAGCGTATTCGTTGTTTCGGCGATTGTCTCACCCTGGTGGGGCAAGTTGGCTGATAAAAAAGGCCGTAAACTAATGACCTTAAGAGCAGCCCTTGGGATGGCGATTGTTCTTGGATGCATGGGGCTAGTAACTAATGTCTGGCAACTGCTAGCACTTCGTTTTACACAAGGCTTTTTTGCTGGTTTTGTCTCTAATGCCAATGTACTAATTACCACCGAAACACCTAAAGAAAATTCTGGTCAAGCACTAGGGACTATGGCATCGGCATTTACTGCTGGAAACTTGCTTGGACCTTTTATCGGCGGTAGTTTAGTCTCTATTTTTTCTTATCGAGTAACTTTCTTCATTACTGGGTTATTACTATTCATTGCCTTCTTGCTATCACTGTTTTTTGTTCATGAGGAAGGCTTTAAACCGATCACAAGTAAAAAATTGGCTAATAGTAAAGGTGTGATCAATTCTTTGACAAGTCCGGCAATGATTTTTGGCTTGTTACTAACTACCTTGATCATTCAAGCAGCCAATAATTCGATCAATCCAATTGTATCTTTATACGTCCGTCAGTTAATGCATAATCAAGGCAATGTCGTCTTCACTTCCGGAGTTGTTGCTGCTTTGCCAGGGATTGCTACTTTTCTAGCTGCATCCCGTTTTGGTGCTCTCGGAGATCGGATTGGTACTCATAAAATTATTATCGGTGGCTTTATTGGTGCCTCAATCCTATTTTTCCTCACAGCTTTTGTCACTCAAGTTTGGCAACTGGGAATCCTGCGCTTTTTGATTGGTTTCACCGATGCTTGTCTGTTCCCACAAGTACAAACGATGTTGACTAAAAATACTCCAGTAGCTGTTACTGGCCGCATTTTTTCATGGAATCAATCAGCGATGTATCTTGGAAATATTGTTGGACCAATGCTGGGATCAACAATATCTGGACTATTTAATTACAATATGGTCTTCATCGTAACTTCTGGAATCGTACTATTCAATTTACTAATATTTAAACTAAACGTTTTGCGCAACTTACAGTAATTATATTGACATTAGCTACTAAAACGAGTTTAATATAAACAAATGTTAGTGATGACCTTTAAGTATTAGTCCCGTGAGGCTAAGAAGGAAATCTGCTTGTGTACGCTTTTAGCATACCTACAGAAAGACCATCTTGGACTCTGTGTCTAAGTGGTCTTTTTTCTTCGGTCATCATCTTGATTAAGAGGTGTATTATGACAGATAAAAGTTTTCGTAATCCAGATGCGGTGCTCGATGTCTATGAGCATCCACCAGTAGCTCAAGGAATTCTCTTGTCCCTGCAGCACATGTTTGCCATGTTCGGTTCAACGGTATTGGTTCCTATTTTAATTGGAATCAACCCAAGTATTGCCCTACTTGCATCAGGTGTTGGTACACTAGTTCACATGCTGTGTACTAAGTTTGAAATTCCAGCCTATCTCGGTTCAAGTTTTGCCTTCGTAGCTACGATGCAAGCCCTAATGAAAACCGATGGCTATCCTGCGGTAGCTCAAGGGGCAATCGCATCAGGTATTGTCTACCTAATTGTCTCCTTTGTGATTGGAAGAATTGGTTCAAAATGGGTAAATAAGGTCTTGCCCCCAATTGTTGTAGGACCAATTATCATCGTAATTGGACTTTCATTAGCTACTACTGCTGCTAACGATGCCATGCTCAAAAATCAAAAATATGATTTAACTTACTTTGGCGTTGCTATTTTTACATTAGTTATGACCTTGATTTTCCAAATGTGCTTCAAGGGATTCACTAGTTTAATTTCAATTATGCTAGGGATTATATGTGGCTACGTATTGTCATGCTTCCTAGGTATTGTTGATTTCTCTGGTGTTGCTAAGGCTGCTTGGTTATCGCTACCAGCTTTAGATGTACCTTTTGTAAGCTACCACTTTAAATGGTATCCAGCAGCTATTTTAACTATGGCACCAATTGCTTTTGTTACTATGACTGAACATATGGGCCACATCATGGTACTGAATTCTTTGACTAAACGTAACTTCTTGAAGAAACCTGGTCTTCATCGAACCATGATGGGTGACGGTCTTTCAACTATTATCGCTGGCTTCATCGGTGGTCCCCCAACTACTTCATATGGTGAAAACATCGGCGTGTTAGCAATGACTAAAGTTCACTCTGTTTCGGTTCTTGCTGGAGCTGCTGGCTTTGCAATCTTGTTCTCCTTTGTTGGCAAAGTTGCAGCCCTAATCGAATCAATCCCAATGCCAGTTATTGGTGGTATCTCCTTCTTATTATTCGGAACTATTGCTTCAAACGGTTTAAAGATTTTGGTTGACAACAAGATTGACTTTGGTGAAAAGCGCAATATGTTAATTGCCTCAGTTATCTTGGTAATCGGAATTGGTGGTGCCTACTTACAATTAGGTAATTTCCAATTAACTTCTGTGGCGCTATGTACCATTATCGGCATGATCTTAAACTGGGTATTGCCAAAAGAAGCTGCTAGTGAAAAAGCATTTAATGAAGAAAAGGCTAATAAGCAAGACGGCAAGATTTATCAATAGCTTTGTATAAAAATGATCTGGGAATAACCAGCTTTTGGTCTAGAATTAAGAAATTATCAATAAAGAAAGTGCTAGAAATCAGCGTTTTTTAGTAACGTGGTTTCTAGCACTTTTAAGTTTATAGACTTTTTCAGACTCTAGTTTTAGTGTTTCACCCTTCTTTATTGCTTCATTTTACAAGTTAACCTTATTATCATGCTAAATCGTTTATTCAATTAGTTTTTTCGTAACTGGTAGATTTTTATTCTTTTTTGGTTATTAGATAATTAATGTTCTCATCTAATCATGTAAAAATGTTTGGAAAATAATATTTGGTATAGAAAAAAGACATTGAGCATAAAAACTCAACGTCCTTTTTAGGTGTTCTAGAAGTTATTTTCCTAGACACTTTCATTTTACTTTTCAACTTTAAATTGGTAAAAACCAAAACTCATCTTCTTTAAATCACGAATAAATCCTAATTTATTGAATTTCTTACCAGTCGTCAAAGCTTCAAATTCACCATCGCTATCTTTCAACATTTGATTGGTACGATGGAAGCCATTACGCTCATAAAAACGCAAACGACTTACGCGTTGCTCATAATTCTTAGCAGATTTTACCACTGGTTCAATATCAATAATGATTTGTTTGTCAGGAAAACGATTCTCCAATAAGGTTAAAATCTTACTGCCGTATCCTTGACCACGCAACTGCTTATTAACAGCTAAATAGGTCAAATACACGGTATCTTTTCCTTCAACATAATATGTTAAACCACAAAAAACGTCATTGTCATAGATGGCATGAAACTTCACGCTTCTTCGTAAAGCCATCGTCAATAAGGATGGCATTGAAAAACGTTCTGAGGCAGGAAATGCACTCATATATAGTTTCTTGGCATCACGGTATGCTTTTGAGCCCCATCGGGCGGGTTTAGATTCTAAAATAATATCCTTCTTTTCTATTTTAAATTTATAAGAATATTATATGACAAAATCTATCCGTGTAAACCTAGAAAACCTATTCAGAAAGCGTTTTTCTATTAAACTTAAAGTTTAACAAGAGCGTAACTAGCAACATAATGCTGGCACAAATCATGATTTCTCTTAATCCACCGTGAAAAATCTGACGCATAGTTGGCAATAGCTTGGTCGGCAAGCTCTTAGCTGCCGTAGCATCACTAAGTTTATTTAGCATCCCCATCGTAATCTCAGGATGTTGCGCTACTCCTCTTACCAAGGCTAAGTTCATGATTACCCCATAAACAGCTGCCATCACCGTTTGAGCCAAAATTCGTATCAAGTAGGATAGAGAAGTTGCTGGAGCCATGTCCTCAGTGCCAGCATCGACTTGCACTTTTATTTGCAAAATCACAAACACAAAGCCAACGCCGAAGCCAGAAAAGGAAGTTAAGAAAGCAAGCAGCCAGATGCTGGTGTCGCTTGGTAAAAAGACCAGACTTAAACTAGATATCAACATGCAACCAATTGCCGCCGCAATTAAGTAGTACTCTTTAAATCTTGCCTTCATTGGATTAACTACTTGCGTACCAACCGTATCTAGCAAAGAATTAGGAATCAAAGTCATTCCCCCAACTAAAGCCGTTGTACCTAACAATCCCTGCGCCCACATTGGCAAATAGGTGTTCACTGCTAAAAATGCGCCCCAAGAAAAGACAAATAACAACAAGTCCCCAACTAGAGCTTTATTTTTAAACATGGCAATCGGAACGATCGGACTTGAAGCCGTTTTTTCATATTTGACAAAAGCAGCTAATAAAATAAGACCCATAATTGATAAAGTTACCACGAGCCCAGTTGGCACCATGCCAATTAATTGAATTCCTAGTAACAAACTAATTAAGCCAGTTACAACTAAAATAGCCCCGATCGCATCAAATCCATTGCTAGCTTGGGCTAATTTTTCTTGATAAAAAATTGCAACAAGAATAATTGCCATCAAACCAATTGGAATATTGACAAAGAACACCCAGTGCCAAGAAAAAGTATCTACTAAATAGCCCCCAACTAGTGGACCCAAGATCGCGGCTAAACTAAAGCTTCCTCCCAGGTAGCCTAAGATTTGGGTTCGTTTCCGGATATTCGGAAAAATATAGCCCGCCATGACATATGGAATTGAGCCCATGCCTCCTGCTCCTATTCCCATAACTGTCCGGGCAAGCAGGAAGAAATACATATCCTTAGCTAAGCCTTGAAAAAGCGAGCCTAAGACAAATAACAAAATCGCCAATTCAAAGGTTATCTTATTGCCAAAACGTTCCCCTAATTTACTCCAAATCGGGATTGAAACTGACATCCCTAATAAAAGCAGGGCCACAATCCAACCCATAAACTGAATTCCATGCAGATCCGCTACAATTGCAGGCAGGGCGGTATTGCTAATCGTACTATCTAGACCAGCCATTACGTTTCCTAGAATCATCGCAATTGTAACCATTGAAACTTGTTTTTCGGTCATCCTACTTTCCTACCTCTTCTATTTCATAAACTAGCTAACATTATCCTACTTATAGCTAAAACAAACAATGTATATTTTTTCAAAAAGAAAAAGGCCATCTTCATGACCTTAATGCTTAAAGACTGATGCCTCCGGTAACAAAGCCCTTTAATCTTTGGGCTTCCCAGCGCAATGTATCGGAATCGTCAACTTGCGAAATCTTATAACCGACAAAGTATGGTGACGCATAAAACCGCGGAACAATCTTGCAACATGTTCCTTCACCATTGTTTAGCGGATAGAAAAATAAGTTATACGAGTCAACCCCATGTGACAGGACTGAACGAACATACTGGGTTCCTTTTTGAATTAGATCAGCCCAAGTATCCAAATCTTGATTATGCATCGTCAAAATGTTGACTTCTTGATAACCTTGTACGGGGTAAGCGGAAAGATTCATTTCTACATCCCCAGACTTACCAACTTCAAAGCCTACAAAATTATCTTCACCTACATCTTGATAGCCGTCTTTATGATTTAACCCAACAATCTGCATATGCGGGTGAGTCAATGAGCCATCAGATTTAGGACCAAAATTTTTGTACCACAAAACACTTTTATATTTATGGGAGTGATACATTTCATGGAAACATTCTAAAGCGAACTTCATCAACTCTTGATTTTCTTCCCTCGTATAAGTTGAAATATCGCCTTGATGGTCACTTGATTCAATTAAAATTGTTTGCTCTGTATCCTGCAAAGTTGGATACTTATTTTTCAGCCAAATCTTGTCGCCATCCCTACGAAAAATATTTTCAAGATGAGCTACATCACAGAACGGACAACTAGTATTTTGATTACTTTGACGATTGCCATAATCGTAATCATACGGCTTACGTTTTCCAATTTCATATGTATAAACTAAAGGGTCTTTATCCATAATTACCACGCTCTTTTAAATCATTCTACTATTTTTTATCATAAGTTGAAATTGCCTCGCTGTCAATCAAGAACAATTATTTCTATATTTTTAAATAAAGTACGCTTTTTTGTGATAAAATATACTTGGAATAAGTTTTTATATGGAAAAGAGTAAGAATATGAAATTTAAAAGTAAAATAGCTACCATTGGTTCTGTGGCTCTTGCCTTGTTAGGTTTAAGCGCTTGTTCTAACAAGCAACAACAATCATCATCCACCAAGATCCCTACCAAGATTACTAAAAAGACGACGGTAACTTTCTGGTATTCTTTAACTGGAACTTCCAAGAGTGCCTTGGAAAAGTTAACAGCTGATTTTGAAAAGAAGAATCCTAATATCGATATTAAGTTGCAAAGTCAAGGTGGTAACTATTCTGACTTACAAGCTAAGTTAACCTCTAGTTTCCAATCACCAAAGAACTTGCCGACTATTACTCAAGCATATCCAGGTTGGCTCTACAATGCTGCTAAGAACAAGCTCTTAGTTAATTTGAAACCATATATTACTAATCAAGAAATTGGTTGGGGCTCATTTGCTAAAACTGGGATTCAATCTGGTTTATGGGATGGAGCCAAAATTAACGGAGTTCAATATGGTGTGCCTTTTAACAAATCAGTTGAAGTCTTATTCTACAACAAGACAATGTTCACCAAGTACCATGTCAAAGTACCAACCAACATGGAAGAACTAAAGACGGCTTCACAAACAATCTACGAAAAGAGCAAGCATAAAGTTAGCGGTATGGGCTTTGATGCGCTGAACAACTACTACATGCTCTCAATGAAAGAAAAGGGCTACGAATTTGATAACAAACTAGATTTTGCTAGCGCTCCATCTAAAGCCGTTATCAACTACTATGCTGACGGTGTTAAAGCTGGTTACTTCATGCAAGCTGGTACGCAAAAATACATGTCAACGCCTTTCGATAATGGTCAGGTAGCAATGTTCATCGGCTCCACTGCTAACGAAGCTTATATCAAGCAAGGCTTAAACAAGAAATATGAATATGGCGTAGCTGCTCGTCCAAGCAAGATGAATGTTCAACAAGGTACTGATATTTACATGTTTAACAAGGCAACTGCTAGCCAAAAGTCAGCTGCTTTCATGTATCTAAAATTCCTTGCTTCAAAGTCATCACAATTATACTGGGCTCAACAAACTGGTTACATGCCAGCTAATACTTCAGTTTTAAACTCTGATGTCTACAAAGCAAATAAGGATAGTAAGATTCCAGCAATCTTAGGACAAACTGCAAAGAATCTTTACTTCTTGCCAGTTACTAAAAATGCCACAAGCGCCTACGATCAAGTTAATGCCAATATGCAAACTATCTTGGCTCAAGCTGGTAAAAAAGCTTCTTGGAGCAATGCAATTACCACTGGTAAAGCTAAGTTAGATGCTTCTTGGAAGCAATAAACATCGTCAATAATCAAAAAAGTAATCTCTACACTTTTTAGTGTTCGAGATTACTTTTTATTTTGTCCTTAATTAGAAAACTGTCCTTAGGTAAAGCATTCAACAATTCTGCCCAACTACTGTTTTTATTTGTACTGGTAAATCTAGCAAGACTAGTGCTCAAAAAAGTTTTCCATTCGGTATTAGGCGTGCGCTTTTCGAATAATTTTAGCCATGAATTAGCTTGTTCAACTAAATTACGTTCTTCCTTGCTAACTCGTAAAAATTGTTCATCAACGGCCTTTAATTTTACTTGCCCTTGTTCATCAAATTGGTAGCCACCCCAAAGGTGCTGCTTAATTGGAGTCAACTGTGGGCTGTCGATATAACACAGCTTTCCCACCATCTGATGAGTAGCGGTTATACCTAAAGTTACCGGATCATAGATATCAACGTAGTTAAAAATTCGTTGACGAATTCTGCCTACTCGGTGTCGCTCTTGCTTATTTAATAAAGACCAAATATTTGTTCCTTCATATAAATAAGCTGCTCCTAATTGTCGAGTAAAATGACAATTAGCAAGGGCATATTGCAAATTGATTGCTCCTAGAGAATGCCCATACAGGAAAAATTGCTGATCTGGATATTCCTTCATCGTCTGATTTAACACCTGCGCAGCAGATTTCAGTTGACTTGGAATTTGTGGTTTTTTACTAACGAGCGCCAATAAAACCGGCAAATTAGTATTCAACCATTCATCACGCCAAGTAGTCGGCGTCCCTTTAATAATTCCATATGAGCCTTTGAAGAGCATCATCACTTCAGAATCATTAAGAATAATAAAAGCCCTCAACCCATCTTTTTGATAAATTTTTTTAACACATTTACCTAAATACTTCTCACCAATTACAATCTCTTGTCCCACCGATAATTCCTCATAAGACAATTTGGTTAATTTTATTCGTTCAAGATCAGTTAAATATTCATTTATCATTGTGTTTTATCCAAATTTCTTCTGTAGGTATGATGCTACAAGTGACAAACAAAAACAAACGATAAAGTACATTAAGGCAATGATTAAGTACATTGGAATCATGTAGTTAGTATTCTGACTGTAAACAATCTGAGCATGGTATAACAGGTCAGGTAAAATGATGATCGTTGCCAGTGAGGTATCCTTAACCAGTGATACGAATTGCGAAAGCAGTGCTGGGATCATTTTTAACAGTGCCTGAGGCATAATCACATAGAACATCGCCTGCATGAAATTCATCCCATTGCTTCGAGCTCCTTCCATCTGCCCTTCTGGTACGGCGTTGATTCCGGAACGAACGATCTCAGCAATCATTGCTGATTCAAAGACAACTAAGGCAACGATTGAAGCAACTACAGAATTTACCCTGATCCCTAAACCCGGTAAACCAAAGTAGGTAAAGAAGATAATCAGTAGCAAAGGTAGGTTTCTAATGATATCAATTATAAAGCCTGTTATTGCCGATAAATATGGAATCTTGCTATAACGAACCGTTCCTAAAACTAGTCCAATTATAAAACTCAAAGCAATTGAAATTAAAGAAACGTAGATTGTTACCCACAATCCTTGTAAAAGGAAATGGACATTTTCCCATGATAGTGCATTTACAAAATCCATATTTCCCTCCTATTTCTGTTCCAATGACTGCATGTAATATGACAACGGCAAAGTAAGGATCAAGTAAAAAATTCCGACGATGATATAAGTTGGGATTGTTTGAAATGTACTCGAAGCAATAACATCCCCTTGATACATCAAGTCAAAACCTGCCACAAAAGCAAGAACCGAGGAATTCTTAATCAAGTTGACGAACTGATTTCCTAATGGTGGAATTACGATTCTAAAAGCTTGAGGCAAAATTACGTAACGCATTGCTTGCCAATAAGTTATCCCGTTACTACGGGCACCTTCCATTTGACCATCACCAACAGCACCGATTCCTGAACGAATTGTTTCAGCGATAAAAGCTGATGTATACAGGGTCAAGCCAATTGTTCCAGCAGTAAAGCCATTTACTTTAAACAAGAATTGGGGAATAACCAAGTAAAAGATCATGGCAATAACTAGTAAGGGAATATTACGGAAAAGTTCAATATAAATTCGCGCAACCGTACGCCACAATTTACTTGGAACTGTTTCCAAAATTGCAAAACCGGAACCAATGATCAAACTAAAAATCAAGGCAATAACGCTACATAAAACTGTATTGCCGAAGCCAATTAGAAAAGTATCCCAGTTGTCGATAAATAAATTCCACATTAGCGCGCCGCCTCCTTAATATCAAAACCTGGAATGCCCGCAAACCACTTATTAAGTAGACGTTGGTAGGTGCCGTTTTTCTTTAATTCTGATAAAGCTCGGTTCATCGCATGAGCAAATTCAGTTTGACCTTTATCAACAGCAATACCATAAGGTTCATTGGTAAAAGTACCACCGACTACATTATAGCCCTTATTTTCGGCTGCAATTCCGGCCAAAATACCATTATCCGTACTCATTGCTTGCCCTTGACCAGCCTTTAGCGCAGTAAAGCATTGACCATAGTCGTCAAATTCAAGTACTCTCGCCTTAGGGGCAAATTTGCGAATGTTGGCAACCGCAGTCGTTCCCTTTACTGCTAAAACCGTAATGCCAGTCTTGTTTAAGTCTTTAATACTTTTAATTTTACTGGTGCTTTTTACTAATAACGACTGACCAGCGTTAAAGTAAGGCTTTGAGAAAGTAACTTGTTTTTCACGTTCCGGCGTAATCGTCACCGTAGCCATTAAGGCATCAACATTGCCATTTTTCAAAACCGGAATCTTGGTCTTAGAAGTTGTTTGAAACAATACTGCCTTGCCATCTTTTCCCAACATCTGTTTGGTAATTGCCTTGGCCAAATCAATATCAAACCCAACTAATTTATTTTGCTTAATGCTCATTAATCCAAATAAACGAGTATCATTACGGACTCCCCAAATGATAGTCCTAGACTTCTTCACTTGTTGGTATACATTTGGCTTAGCCTCTTCGGCATCGCCATAGCTTTCGCAAGCAGCCAAACTGATACTTCCTAGGAGCACCATTGCCACTCCTAAAATCTTTGCTAGTCTCTTCATAGGCCACCATCCTTAATGAGTTATAATCTTACTCAAAAATTCGCGGGCACGGTCAGTTTCTGGATTGGCAAAAAATTCATCTGGCTTTCTGTCCTCAAGCACTCTTCCTTGCTCAAAGAAAATCAAGCGATTACCTACTTCTTGAGCAAAGCCCATTTCGTGGGTCACAACCACCATCGTGATCCCTTGTTCGGCAACCAATTTCATAACGTCTAGCACGTCTTGGATCATCTCTGGGTCTAGCGCAGAAGTTGGTTCGTCAAATAAAATTACTTTAGGCTGCATGGCTAACGAACGAGCGATAGCTACTCTCTGTTGCTGTCCACCGGAAAGATTGCGTGGATACATATGAGCCTTATTTTCTAGGCCAACTTTCTTTAGAAGATCCATAGCAATTGCTTCATTTTCTTCTTCAGAACGATGGAGCACAATTCTAGGAGCTAATTTAATATTTCCCAACACCGTATAATTTTCATACAAATTGAAATGTTGAAAAACCATTCCTACATTTTTACGAATTTTGTTGATGTTTGTTTTTTTATCAGCCAAATCATAGCCAGTTACGATCAGCTTTCCATTATTGATATCTTCTAATCCATTCATCGTTCTAATTAAAGTACTTTTTCCCGAACCTGATGGTCCAATGATGGAAACGACTTCACCTTCATTGATTGTGAGGTTGATATCTTTTAATGCATGGAACTTTCCATAGTACTTATCAACATGTTGAAATTCAATAATCGGCGTCATGTTCATTGCCCCTTTCAAAATATATTAGTATTATTTTACTAGCTTTTATGTTTCTTTTAAAGCAAAATCCATTATTGGTTATTTTACAATTCAGTTTTTAGCAAAAAAACCGGTTTATCTATTGTAATCTCAACCTTTTATAGTAATATGTTTAATGATGAAATAAAGGAGATTTAAAATGAGTGCACTCGATAAACCTGTAATTATTGGTATTGCCGGTGGTTCCGGTAGTGGTAAAACGACAATTGCTCATGAAGTAGCAAATCAAATCAATGACAATGATCGGATTATGATTATTACACAAGACTCTTACTACAAAGACAACACTGGTTTGCCTATGGAAGAGCGAATGAAGATCAATTACGATCATCCAGATGCTTTTGATATGCCATTGCTTGAAGCCCAAATCAACCAACTATTACACAAAAAGCCAATTGAAATGCCAACTTATGATTTCACTGCTCATACTCGTAGTGATGCAACTATTCATGTGGAACCGGCTGATATCATCATCTTGGAAGGTATCTTAGTACTTTTCAACGAAGAAATCCGTAATTTAATGGATATTAAGGTTTACGTTGACACAGATGACGACATCCGTTTTATTCGTCGTTTACAAAGAGATATGAAGGAACGTGGTCGTTCGCTTGATTCCGTGATTTCACAATATTTGGCAACAGTTAAGCCAATGTATCACCAATTTATCGAACCTACCAAGCGCTATGCCGACATCATCGTACCAGAAGGTGGCGCCAACAACGTAGCAATCGATATGTTAACTACAAAGATTCGTTCCGTTCTTGCTAACAAACTTGAGAAATAACAAAAGCCCTCTTTTGAGGGCTTTTTACTTTATCATCAGTTAAGCAACTACAGGCTTTAATGCCTTATCAAATAAATTAGTAATTAATTTTACTAAGACACCATCAAATAACAAAGCAGAAGCTAATCCCATGATAAACATTGCAATTTGTACGTTCACTGCGTAGTGGTTCCAACCAAATAAGAAATATGAAGGAATAAAGCCACCTAGGTTGGCAAAGAATGCTCCAGTTAAGACTGAAGACCAAGAGAACCGCTCATATCTTTCTTTCTTAGGGAAAAAGCCAATTTCATTCGTAACGCCTTGGATTAACCCTTCTAATATTGTCAAAGCACCCCATTGCCCACCGATAGCCATTTCGACAACGGCAGCTAATAATTCGCCTAATGCACCTGAACCAACAGTTGGAACAAAGTACATTGCAAGTGGTGCAGCCATATACCATAATCCAGACAACGCCATATCCATTACTGGTGCATATCCTGTAGGAAGCAATACCAACTTGGTTAAATTGTATAAGTTGTTAAAACCGTAGGTATAAATGACACCCATGATTATTCCGATTAATGCAACTAAAATAATGGCTTTAACATCCCACTTTGATGATCTCTTAAACATAAAAACACTCCTTACTAATCTCATCAGTTTCGACAAGTCAGTAGGAGTGGTTCAACTTCAGTGTAAAATGTTCTGCACTTTCCTTACGCAAGCATTATCTTGTTCAGGTTCAGAGGGTATTTCTCAGCTTTTAGCACCCCTAGTGACTTATTAAATTGATAACGTCTTCATTATATCATAAGCGAGTAAAAATAAAATTATTTTGCTTATGACTATTTTTCACTCAATGAAGCAATAATTTCTGGTTTCAAGACTCCGATATAAGGCAAGTTACGGTACATGTTCATAAAGTCCATACCATAACCAACTACAAATTCATTGCCGACCTTTGAACCATAGTATTCGATCTCAACATCAGTAGTACGACGCTCTTCTTTGTTCAAAAGGACGCAGCATTTAACGCTCTTGGCACCACGCTTAGCTAAAAGATCCTTCATGAACTTCAAAGTTAAACCAGTATCAACGATATCTTCAACAATCAAAACGTCGCGTCCTGTAACATCGGCTGCCAAGTCAGTAATAATCTTTACTTCACCTGTTGATTCAAAACCATCACCATAACTTGAAACATCCATAAAGTCCAATTCTTCTTGTAAGTCCATTTGTCGAGTCAAGTCAGTCAAGAAATAGACTGCACCTTTAAGCGCACCAACAACTAATGGCTTTTTGCCAGCATAGTCCTCAGTCAATTGTTGTCCTAAGCGTGCGCACATTTCATGAATATCTGCTTCTGTGAATAACTTGTGATCAATGATTTGATCAATTTTATCGCCGTTTACCATAAAACCCCTTCATCTATACATACTTTATTACTTTGATAATTGTGATTATAACATTTTTTAACCAAAAAAGCGCTAGTTTTCCAGCGCTTTTTCTGAATAATTATCATTCATCTTCATCTAATTGATCGGTTTTATTTATTTCTGTAGGTTTAACAATAAACCATCTCATAAAACCTTGCTCAATGCTATCAAGCTTAAATTCAAAGCCTTCAAGTTGAATAGACTCATCCTTCTTCAAATCCGGATAGTGTTCCATCATATAACCACCAATCGTGATGATATCGCTATCTTGAAAGCTCTTTAAATCAGAGTGGAAATACCGTTCAAAGTCATATAAGGTAGTTTTACCTGAAACATGAACATTGCCACTTTCGTCTTTAATTATATAGTCATCAGAGACATCATCAATTTCATCTTTAACGGTTCCAAATAATTCTTCGTAAATATCTTTATCCGTTACAATACCACTGGTTCCACCATATTCATCCACAATTAAGACAATTGGCGTATGTTTCTGAATCATTAAATGTAAGATCTCTTGAATCCGCATCGATTCAGGGACAGTAATGATTGTACGGATGATTCTAGTTACAGGAACCGTATCATCATTTTCGCTTTGCTGGATAATATCGTAAGAATAAACATAACCTACTACATCATCTTTATCATTGTCACGAACTACAGGAAGTCGACTGTACCCTTCTTCTAGATATTCATGTAAAGCTTCCTTAATGGTATCCGTCGAGTTTAAAACATTTAACCGCGTACGGTCGGTCATGATGTCCTTGGCTACCTTATCATTAAGTTCAAACGCACGTTCCATGTAGGTTAAATCATATTTATCAAGCGATCCGCCATGGACTGCATTTTGCGACAGACGAATAATTTCTGATTGCGAATAAATTTCGTTTTCTTCATCTGCTGGTTCAAATCCAAGTAGCTTCAATAATCCATTAGAACTGGCATTCAACAGCCAGACAAAAGGATATACCAACGTATGAAATAGTTGCAAAGGATAAACAATTAACATCAATACTTTAACTGACATATCAATTGCAATATTTTTAGGCACGATTTCAGTTACTACAACTTCTAAGTACGTCAAAAAGACCACACCAATAATTGCACTAACCGATTTGACTAGTGAATGATTCATTGATGTTAAATTGAATAACCGTGCAAAAATTTCAGCAAAGGTATCAGCCGAAAACCAACCTAAGACAACCCCTACCAACGTAGTACCTACTTGCGTTGTCGAAAGGTACTCATTTAAGTTATGCACCATGTGCAAAGCACGTTTAAGTTTTTTGGGATTACCTTGTTGATTGGCAAGCATATCCTCTAATTGACTGCTTCTCGTTTGTACCAACGCAAATTCAGCAGCCACAAAGAAAGAAGCAAAAACGAAAATCACTAAAGTAGCGATTAAATTTGCTATTATCTGACCATCACTCAAAGTTGTTATCACCTTTTTTAAATCTAAAATATAATCTTACTAAGTATTCTATCATTAAGTGATTTATTTAGACAATTTGTAAATTCCATCGAGTGGCAATCTATCAGGGAAATATTTTGGATCATTAACTTCAGCTGTTTTATCTGGGTAACCCAGACCAATAGCCATCCCTACCATTTCATCTTCCGGAATACTGGCATATTTGCGAACTAAATCTGGATATGAAACCAAAGAGTGTGCCGGCATAGTTGCAATTCCACGATTGAGCGCAATCAACATCAAGCTCTGAGCAAAAATTCCCAGATCAAAAACCGACCATGCAGGTGATTGCATAGGAATCGTCAAATAAACAACTACAGGCGCATTGAACATAGAGTTGTTGGCTTCATTGAACAAGTCTAATTTTTTGTTGAAGAAATAGCTTTGTGAAGCACCCATTGTTGCCATGTTTTGGCTTGGAAAAATATCCCACTCCAATGATAACATGGTAGCAAAATCTTCATTGGGTTCTGCCCCTTCTTCAACTTTAGCACGATATTCTTTGCGCAGTTTATCAAGCTGGTCACCCATTACCGCATAAACTTTCCATGGTTGTGAGTTGAGTAGAGAGGGAAAATGCTGAGCTTCTTTAATTATTTGTCTAAGAACATTTTCATTGACTTTTCGATTGGTAAATTTACGCGTTGCACGTTCTTTTTGGTACACTTCATTAAAATCCATAATTTTTCCCTTTCCTCACTCATGTACATTTCTTCACTAATCGTCAAATTAATCATACCACTATATGAAAAACATAGTAACGCTATTTTACGTTAAAATCGCTATTTTTGCTTATTAGAAGCACTACTTTTATCCATTAATTTAATTTGCTCATTCTTATGCATTGTGATAAACGCTACAATAGTCAATTCTAATCCACCAAGGCAAAGCAATAATAATCCTAATGGGGCTAAAAAGACCAATTTAACATTGGTATAGATCAATGACATCACGATCCAGCACAGTAACCCTGCGACCATTAAGCTAATTCCAATCGTAATTGCTCGATTGCTTGGACGAAATTTTTTCATCAAATCACTCTTATTCATTTTTTCATTACTACATACTATCAGTAATACCTATATTATAACGAAGAATAAAAGAAAAAAGAAGTCGGAAAATTCCGACTTCTCAAACTTATTAGCGATTTTACTTGAGACCTTCCCATTTCCATTCGGTTACTTCAGGGATGTCTTTACCGTTGTCACGGATATATTGATGGTGCTTAGCAAGTAATTGATCCATTTCATCAATAACTGCAGCACTCTTTTCTCTTAAAGCAGGAATACTTGAAACTGCATCCTTCACCAAATCGAAACGATCCAAATGGTTCAAGACACGCATGTCAAATGGAGTAGTAATGTCACCATTTTCTTCGTAACTATGGATTGAAACATTGTAGCGTTGGCGACCAAACCAAATTGATTGCATCATGCTCTTGTAACCGTGCCATGCAAAAATTACTGGTACATCGGTTGGGAATAAGCGATCAAACTCTGCTTGAGAAATTGCATCAGGATTGTCTGTAGGATTCATCAACTTCATAATGTCAACTACATTAATGTAACGAATCTTCAATTCTGGGAACTTCTTGTGCAAGATATCAATTGCTGCCAATGTTTCAAGCGTTGGTTCAGTTTCAGTTGAAGCAAAGACTACATCAGGTTTAGCATCTTGGTCAGTTGAAGCCCAGTCAACATAGCCTAAACCATTATTAACCAACTTAGTAGCTTCTTCAATTGAGAACCATTGTGGACGTTCTTGTTTGGAAGTTACCAAGACGTTAATTCCTTCTCTACTTTGGAAGACCTTTTCTGACAAAGCTAACAAAGTGTTGGTGTCTGATGGCAAGTATTCATGAATCATGTCTGGACGATTCTTTTCGTACAAGTGAGTCAAAATACCTGGATCTTGGTGAGTGTAGCCATTGTGGTCTTGTTGGAATACTGTTGAAGTAGCAACGAAGTTCAATGATGGGTAATCATGACGCCAATATTGTTCCTTAGCTTTACGTAACCACTTCATGTGCTGGGTTAACATTGAATCAACCACACGACCAAAGGCTTCATAAGTGGCAAAGAAACCGTGACGACCAGTCAAAACATATCCTTCCAAGAAACCTTCATCTTGGTGTTCTGACAATTGAGAATCAATCAAACGACCACCTTGTGCCAAGTTTTCGTCATTTGGCTCATGAATATCGCCTTCCCATTGACGCTTTTGATCGTCAAGCAATTGGAATAAGCGGTTAGATTTAGATTCATCAGGGCCAAAACCTCTGAAAGTATCAGGATTTAATTCTGCTACTTTATTCAAGTACTTAGCCCATTCAACCATATCTTGAGCTTCAACTGAACCAGGCTTATCAAATTTCAAAGCAAATTCACGATAATCTGGTAAGTTCAAGCGCTTAGGATTTTTACCACCGTTAGTAATTGGGTTCATTGCCATCCGCTTATCGCCACTAGCAGTATTGGCTGTTACGATTTCCTTTGGAGAACCATCTTCATTAAAGAGTTCTTCAGGTTTGTAACTCTTCAACCAATCAACCAACATTTCTTTGTGTTCCATTGCATCTTGAGCAACTGGAATTGGAATTTGGTGGGCTCTGAAGGAATTTTCGATTGGATTTCCATCCAAGTCTTGCTTAGGACCAGTCCAGCCCTTAGGAACTTGGAAGATAATCATTGGCCAGTGTGGCATCGTCTCGTCATTATTTTCACGAGCATGCTTTTGAATGGCCTTAATTTCTTCAATTACTTCATCCATGGTCTTAGCCATCTCTTCATGGACTTCCATTGGATCCTTGTAGCCATCATAGCGACCGCCTTTAAATACTGAAACAAAGTGAGGATCCCAACCCATACCATGGAAGTATTCAGTTAATTCTTCGTCGCTCATCTTAGCAACGATAGTTGGGTTAGAAATTTTGAACCCATTAATTTGAAGGATTGGTAAAACCGCACCATCCTTAACTGGATTGATGAAACGGTTGCTAAACCAGCTAGCTGCTAAAGGACCAGTTTCAGCTTCACCATCACCAATTTCTACGGCAGCAATGACATCTGGATTATCCAAAATTGCACCAGTTGCATGTGACAATGAATAACCTAATTCTCCACCTTCATGGATTGAACCTGGGGTTTCAGGTGCAGCATGAGAAGCAACTCCGCCTGGGAAACTGAAACGCTTAAACAATTTGGTCATTCCAGCTTCGTCCTGGGTGATTTCTGGATAGCGTTCAGTGTAAGAACCATCAAGATATGAGTTAGAAACCATAACTTGACCACCGTGACCTGAACCCTCGATATAGAACATATCTAGGTCATATTTCTTAAGTACACGGTTCAAATGTGCGTAAATAAAGTTTTGTGGCACAATCGTTCCCCAGTGACCAATTGGTTTGGGCTTGACGTCTTCTGCTACCAATGGCGTCTTAAGCAACGGATTCTTCATTAAGAAAAGTTGACCAACTGAAAGATAGTTAGCTGCCCGCCAATAAGCATCAACGCTTTTTAAATAATCTTTTGAATCGTAATCTACTGACATGATTCATTCTCCTTTGGGTTAATTAAGTTTCATTCTTGTGTTTTGATTTCTTGTTACAAGTTAATCATAGCAGTTTTTGAATAAAATGCAACCATTTTAAAAATTGGTACCATCCAATTTTTAAAAGCGTAATATTCAAATACTGAAAGATAAAGACTGCTATAATGGCAGTTAGCAAAAATAAATCAGTATTATCAGCTTTAAATACTGATAAATGCTGAAGTATTTTTTCAAAATACGTATTAAATACAGAAAGATATTTTTAAAGATGTTAAATTAAGGTTGGTGAGAGAAATGCAACAAGAAGAACGTCTCAAAATCATTATGCAACTGCTACATGAACGCACTCGTTTAACGACTAGAGAAATTGCTGAACATTTTGCAATTTCTTTTGACACAGCTAGACGCGATGTCATTAAACTTACTGCAACAGGTCAAGCAATGCGGATTCATGGAGGATTAATGGCTATCAATCAACAAGATGTTCCCGACTTTTTAGCCCGCAGTCAGATTCAATCTCCCCTAAAGAAGAAAATGGCCCAAGTAGCTAAAAAGTTTATTCATCAAGGTGATTTGGCTTATATTGGTCCGTCTACGACTCTGCAGCTTCTTTGCCAACTATTAAATGGCGAAGATTTAACGGTTGTAACTAATTCAATTGACAATGCCTTGGCACTTTTAGCTTCACCACTCCCCAAAGTTAAATTATTAGCTGGTGATTTAGCTAAAGACAATCGTTGGACCTATTCCGCTGCAGCTTTAGCAAGTTTAAAATTGATGCGACCAAACATTGCTCTTGTAGGCACTTCATTAGTTCGGCAAGACGGTATATATCTGCCCAATAGCAAAGATGCCGAGCTGATCAGGACTGCCACTACACGAGCGAGAAAAGTAGTAGTAATTGCTGAAAAGTTCAAGTTTATCAATGAAAATAATTCACCATTTTTGGCAACTTCTCTAGATAAGATTGACGTTTTGATTACTGATGTTTCTCTCCCTGATGAATATCGTACTTGGTTCAATCCAAGAACTCAGATTATTAGCGGTTCGAGAAAGGAATAATCATGTCAGCAAAAGTCATTGACGCAGAAAAACGTGAGCAAACCTACCAATTGTTGAACGAATTTTATCAATCATTTTTTAGCGATGTATATAACGAACTAAATATTCATCGATATCTACCAGTTCGGGATGCAATTGCTAATGTCATTCATAAATTTATTATGGATGATCATCCAATGGCTTTTGCTGGAAAATTGGTAATGTACATTCAAACCCAAATTGCCTTTTCGCATTTGCGATTGAGTAAGCAACAATTATTGTTATTACATCGACTTGAAGACTTAACCAAAAATATCGATTTAACCTTTGTCTACACTAGCCCACTAGATAGCAATCAGCAATTTGTTGGTTAACAGCAGATTTTTAAGGGCATAGGTTTTATCATGATTATTTTGCCTTATAATAGAGGTAGTTGTTATTTTTATCTATAGAAACGAGGAAAGTTATGGCACAACTTCCATTTAAAATCGTTGCTGTTGATATGGACGGCACTTTTATGAGTGATCAGCAAACTTTTGATCATGCTTGGTTTGATCAAATTTTGACGGATTTGCGAGCAAATGGTGCACACTTTATCATTTCTAGTGGTCGACCAATCAAAAAAATTCAAGCAGATTTTTCTGAGTATCTTGATCGAATCAGTATCGTAGCTGAGAATGGTGGCTTAATATATCGTGATAATCAATTACTTCGACAACGGTCACTTACGGCTAGTACAGGACGAAAGCTAGTTGCCTACATCGCTGAAAAGTTTCCTGAAGTAGGAATTTTCGCCAGTGGAACCGAAGGATCATATATTCGATCAAGTGAAAGCGAAGAATTTATCAAATTTATGACCTTTTATTACCCAGAACGAAAATTACTCGATACTTTAGAACAAATGCCCAGTGATGAAAGGATCATCAAACTGACCCTTCGGTGTCCAGAAGAATTGGGGCCACAAATTGAAGCTGGTTTCAATGAAATAAGTAGCGAAAAAGTTCATACTGCCAGCAGTGGCTATCACACTGTTGATGTGATTCCTGAAGGGGTTAACAAAGCTGATGGAATCAAGTTTTTCCTCGACTACTTTAAATGTAGTAGTGCCGATTTAATTGCGTTTGGTGATGACTTTAACGACTTGGAAATGTTGCAACTAGCTAAATATAGTTACTTAATGGCTAATGGGAATCCTAAATTAGTACCTTATGCAAAGTTCAGAGCCCCAAGCAATAATGAAAATGGGGTCCTTCAAGTTCTAGCTGAATATTTAAAGCAAAAATAAAAGCAGTTGGCTTCAAGTGAAGCTAAACTGCTTTTTTGCTAGTTGTTTAAATTTACAAAACTGTTGAACCGCATATATTGGTAATGTACTCGCATATTAGAAACTTCAAATGGCGTTCCATCATCTAAGAAGAAAATACCTTCCATCACTCCTACAGGCTCCTCTGGTTTTAAATGCATCTGTGCCTGATCTTCTTGACTCGAAGGCTCTACCGTAATGTTAAGGAAAGAGCGCGTAACTGTTTTGCTTTGCGTGTCCTCAAGGAAATTAAACAGTGAGCTCTGCAAAACTTCTTCTTTCAATTCAGGCATAATCTTGATGGGAATATATCCGGTTTCAATAATAAAGGGCTGTTGGTCTAACAAACGTAATCGCTTGAATTCATAGACAAAATCATTTTCCGTCAAAAATAGATCTTGTGCAATTTCAGGTGAAGCCTTAACCACGTGAAATTCCAAGAGCTTGATCGACTGCTTTTTGCCTGGAACTTTAAAACTATCAGTTAGTCCCAAGTTAGATCCTTCATAACGAAACATCGCTTGATTCTTTAAGTAAAGCGGATTGATGAAGGTGCCACTTCCACGTTTTTTAAAGACAATTCCTTGTTGAGCTAACAATTCAAGTGCTCGCTTCATTGATGAGCGACTGACTTGATAAAATTCAGCAAGACTGCGTTCATCGGGTAATCGCATCCCTTCATAATTGCCTTTTA
This sequence comes from Lactobacillus gigeriorum DSM 23908 = CRBIP 24.85, assembly GCF_000296855.1. Taxonomy (GTDB): domain Bacteria; phylum Bacillota; class Bacilli; order Lactobacillales; family Lactobacillaceae; genus Lactobacillus; species Lactobacillus gigeriorum. Next base: position 24,626 of record NZ_CAKC01000068.1, read on the forward strand.
AAATATTTTGCTTAATGTCATGCATTACCGTGCGATAAACAAAATCCGCCATTATTTTCTTCCTTGATCTGCTAATTTTATGCTCTCAACCATCCAATCGGCAAACTTAACCGTATCAACGTCTACTGCAACTTCTGCGTTCTTATTTTCTCCGTTGAAATCAATTGCACTAGCACCATACGTTACTCTTCCAGCTAGTTCGATTTCAACTTGTGCTGGTTTCAAAGTAAAGAATTCTGGATGTAACAAAATTCCTACTGCCGTTGGGTCATAAATTTTAATTTGATTGCTGCCGTCAGTTTCATGAATATTTGCAAACATGGCATACAACATTTCACCAACTGCACCACAAGCCTTGATCCGCGCCATTTGGTCTTCAGTTAAATGCGCCTTATTACCAATTTCAAGCGGTGCAACTTTGACAGGCAAGCCACTGTGAATGACGATTTGTGCTGCTTCCGGATCACCGGCAATGTTGTATTCCGCAAATGGACTGTGATTGCCACGGCCAATGTTTGCTCCCATAATCACCACTTGTTCAATATTTGTGACTACGTCAGGATATTGCTTAAACAGCAAGGCAAAATCAGTTAATGGCCCAATACCTAATAAAGTAACTTTTTCAGAGCTTGCCATAATAGTTTCATACATTTTAGTAGCTGCCAAACCATTTTCTAGCAAACTTTGATCTGCTTTAGCAAATTTATAGCCAGCAATTCCGGTCTTACCATGAACCTCGGCAGCACTGATTGCGGGTCTTACTAAGGGTTGATTTGCCCCTTTTACTACCGGTACTTCAGTATGTAAAAATTGTTCTAAATCCAAGGTATTTTGTAAGGTGTAAGCTAAAGTTACATTTCCCCATGTAGGAACAATCATCTTTACATCAAGTTCCTTAGCAAAAAGACTGATTGTCATCGCAGCAATATCGTCGATCCCAGGATCAGTACTGATAATTAATGGTATTTTGGTCATTAAACTCTTCCTCTCATCAATTTTTATCTTTCTTGAGTTTCAATTGTACCATCACTGTGCGCAATAATCACTTGATCACATACATTTAAAAATAATCCATGTTCAACTACGCCGACGGTTTGATCAAGATAAGCTGCTAATCCGTGAGGTGCCGGAATTGGATCGACTGCTAAGTCAATAATATAGTTGCCATAGTGAGTGACATAGCGCTCTGTACCATTCATGCGCCATTGTGGCTTTAATCCTTCTTGAGCAAATTTACGGAAGTTTTGTTCACAAGAAATTGGCAAGACTTCAACTGGCAACGGAAAATCTCCAAGATGAGCTACCATCTTTGATTCATCGACAATCCAAATATTTTTCTTGGAATTAATTGCTACATTCTTTTCAAGCGTTAGGGCGCCACCACCGCCTTTGATACCATCTAGCGCTTCATCTACTCTGTCAGCACCATCAATGGTTAAATCAACATGATCAACATCAGCTAATTCATCAACTTTAAAGCCTAGCCCTTCAAGTTGCTTTTTACTACGATTACTGGTAGTAACAATATGCTTTAGCGTTAATCCTTCTTTTGCCTTTCGCTGCCCAAGCGCATCAATGAAGAAGGCAACAGTCGAACCTGTACCTACTCCTAAAACAGAATTATTTTCAACTAACATTGCTGCTTTAGTAGCAGCTTCTCTTTTTAATTGGTCTTGTTGTTGCTTATCCATAATTATTACCTCAATGCTTCTTCAACCTCAGCAATCGATGGAATCGAAGGCTGAGCGCCTAACTTTTGAACTGCTAACGAGGATGCCTTGCTGGCAATAGTGGCAGCTTTTTCAATGTTGGCAAGATCTGTATCCAAACTACCTGCCAAAAATCCTAAGAAAGTATCTCCCGCTGCTGTAGTATCAACCGCCTTAACCTTAAAAGCAGGAACCAATTTTTCCACCTTAGGTGTTGCAATATATGCCCCTTTATCACCGTAGGTAATGATGACATTTTCAACTCCTAATTCGTGTAGCTTAGCAGCATTTTTCGCCAAATCTGCTTCAGATTCAATCTTAATTCCTGTGATTAGTGCGCTCTCAGTTTCGTTTGGCGTGATCACATCAGTGACTTCTAACAATTCTCTTGGAATTTTTTCAATGGCTGGAGCTGGATTTAAAATGGTCATGACTCCATTAGCCTTAGCTAATTTAAAAGCATATAAGGTGCTAGCAAGTGGGGTCTCGAACTGGGCAATAATACACTCAGCATCTGCAATCAATCCCTCAGCACGCTCAATATCTTCTGGCTTTAGTTCATAATTAGCGCCATGATCAATAATAATATCGTTTTGACCAGCTTCGTTTAACGTAATATAAGCTTGTCCAGTCGCAGTATTAGCAGTTTTTTGTACATAATCGGTTTTTACACCATATTTTTGTAATTGGGCTAACAAAAAATCAGCGAAACTATCATCACCAACACGACTGATAAAGTAGCAATCTGCACCGCTTTTAGTAGCTGCAATAGCTTGATTTGCTCCTTTGCCACCGCCTGCGACGGTTACTTTATTGGCATTAATCGTTTCGCCAGGTTTAGGAAAATCTTTGACATGCAATGTTGTATCAACATTGCTTGATCCAATAACAATAATCTTTTTCATATTCGTTCCTCATCTTAACAACTAACTAATTACTATTATAGCAAAGGACAAGTCACAAATGAGTGCAAAAAAAAACCACCTTGCGGTGGTTTAGATGTTATTGATCGATTTCAGGTGCCTTGCCGATTTCAGCTGCCATCATCCAGATGCGCTTTTCAACGGCGGTGTGGAAGCCGGTCAACATATCGTTAGTTGAGTAGTCGCCTTCTTCATCACTGACCTCGATTCCCTTTTCATAAAGCTTTTCAAGGTAGCGGTAACCAGCAATTATTTTTTCATAACGTTCTTCAGTGCTTTCTCCCCAAGTTCCCTTTTCATCAGGAATCTTAGTTAATTCAACAATTTCGCTTAAAGTTGAAACCGGTGAACCATCAAGCGTAATCAAACGTTCTGATACTTCATCCAATTGTTCAGCAAGTTCATCCATAACCTTATCTAAGTATGGGTGTAATTTTAAAAATTGACTTCCGCGCATGTACCAGTGATGTTGGTGAACAATCATGTGCATTTGCGTTAAATCAGCAACTAATTGGTTTAAAACTTCTTTGGTCTTAGGATACTTCATAAAAACCTCCTGATACAATCTACAATTTTCGATTCCATTATATCAGGATGATTTTTGGCTTTCGAATGATTTGCTCAGAAATTTTAGACTTAATTTGACCAGCAAAGCCTGTAGCATTTTAAAATTGTGCTAACCAAGCTGGTAATTCCTTTAATAAAGCCACAATAGCACGTCCACGATGTGAAATTTCATTCTTTTCATCCGTCGTCATTTCAGCAAAAGTTTTACCTTTTTCGGGAACGTAAAATAATGGATCATAACCAAAACCATCCTCTCCCCTAGGTCCAGCTAAAATTCTTCCAGTGCATTGACCAGAAACTACCAAATCTTGATCCAAATGACCTGGCATTGAAACTACAATCGTAGTATTAAATTTGGCAGTACGTTTTTCTTCGGGAACGCCACCCAATTCAGCTAATAATTTAGCATTGTTGTGAGCATCGTTATGAGCTTCACCAGCATAGCGAGCACTTCTTACCCCAGGCTCACCATTAAGAGCATCAACCATTAAGCCTGAATCATCGGCAATTGTTGGCATTTGGGCATATTCAGCAAGTGCATGAGCTTTTAGTTTTGCATTAGCCTCAAATGTCGTCCCAGTTTCAGCAACATAAGGTGCATTTTCGAGATCGGCGTTGGTTTTTACAACTAATTCAACGCCTGCCGTCTTAAAGGCTTTTTTAAGTTCTTTAACTTTGCCTTGATTATTTGTTGCAAATAAAATTTCCTTCATTTAAAAATTCTCCGTATCAATTTGTTGAACTGGAAGTTCATCAACTTCCATAAATGACTTGCCTAAATCAGCGAATTTTACAGGATCCCCTGTAGTGTAATACTCATGCTTAGGCGGTAGGTTCGGATCAGAAAACAAATGATCTCGCTTCATGACATTGTAAGTATATTGCGCCACTTGATCGGCTGGATCAACTACTTGGACCTTGTTGCCAACAGCAGCTTCAAATTCAGCTTGGGCTAAAGGATAATGCGTACAACCCAAAACTAGCGTATCAAAATCCTTGCCTGCTAATGGTGCAAGACTTGTCTTAACTTCTTCAAGATTGTCTTCATGTTTTTCAATCAGCGGCGCTAATCGTGGCGTTGCTAATTCCGTTACTTCAATCTCTGGATCTCTAAAGGTTAGCTCATCACGATAAGCATGCGAATCAATCGTCACCTTTGTCGCAACTACCGCTACTTTTTTGTTTTTAGTAATTCTAGCTGCTGCTAATGAGCCTGATTGAATCACACCAATAATTTGGGGATCAACCTCTTTTTGTAAAATATCCATCGCTGCTGCAGTTGCCGTATTGCAGGCAAAAATGATTAATTTAACTTGTTTGCTTAAGAGAAAATTGACGCTTTTTCTTGTCAATTCGATAACTTCTTCAGTGGTGCGGTCACCATATGGCATATGTGCACTATCCCCAATAAAAATTGTCGATTCATTTGGCAACTTCTGAATTACCTTTTTTACGATACTAAAGCCACCAACTCCAGAATCCAAAAGACCAATTGCGTGATTATTCATTGATAAATTCCACTTCCTGAAAATTTTTATTTTGCCATGCATTAAGTTTACGGTAAAATAGAAAAGAATAAAAGGGATGAGGTTTCATTATGCAAGATAATCTTGAACAAGTTGACGAACATGTTTACTTTTTAAACCAACTATATCGCGATTTTTTATTACCAGAAATATTAGGTGAAGACAATGCAACTATCCTATATTGGGCCGGCAAGCGCATTGCTCGTCACTATAATTTAGTAGCATTCGAAGATCTGGAAGAATTTTTTCAAATTGCGGAATTTGGGAAGATTGTCAAAGTAAAGGAAAAACGAGCTTCAATCAGCTTTGAACTAAGTGGGCAAATTGTGGTTGATCGTCTCAATAGCGATAGTCGTGAATTTTCTCTTGAAAGTGGCATGATTGCGGAAGTCGTTCAAAAAGAAACTGGTCGAACAACGGAGTGCGAGATTAAAATTTTAGATAAAGAACAGAAAGTCGAAATCCTTGCAAGATTAAGTTAATAGAAAGTGGGAACAAGAATGATCAAAGAATTCAAAGAATTTATTGCTCGTGGTAATGTTATTGATTTAGCAGTCGGTGTTATCATTGGTGGGGCTTTTACAGCGATCGTAAACTCCTTGGTTAATAATTTGATTAACCCATTGCTCGGTTTATTTATCGGCAAGATCGACCTTTCAAACTTAGTATTGAAAGTTGCTGGCGCTAACTTTAAGTACGGTGAATTCATCAATGCTGTAATTAACTTCTTGATTATCTCATTTATTGTCTTCTTAATTGTTAAAGCAGTCAATAAAGTGGTTAAGAAGAATACTCCTGAACCTGAACCAGCTGGTCCAAGTGCAGAAGATTACCTTAAGGAAATCCGTGATATTTTGAAAGAACAAAAATAATCACAATAACAAGAAAGAGTCTGGCAAACATTTAACTTCCAGACTACATAAGAAAAGCAATCGTTTCTCTGTTAAGAGTTTCGATTGCTTTTTCATTCTCTTTAAGGATCACCCCCACACTCGTGGGGAACACTAAAAGATCCTTGAAATATCAACCCTTTGAAAAACCGACATCACCGTTTTTCATTACTTTCTTTTATGCCCATCTCTACTATATCAAAAAATAATTATTTTTCTTCAATTTTCTGAAAATAATTAATAGAATTTTCTATTTTTTGCGTATTTATATATTAGGGGGTTATTTTCTACCCAAAATCAAGTATTATTAGGCATTTTAAGCAATTATTTTTGATCAGTCTTATTAATATTTGAAACGGTTG
>NZ_CAKC01000067.1 GCF_000296855.1 Lactobacillus gigeriorum DSM 23908 = CRBIP 24.85
TTGAGCCATGGCAATAGAGGTGCTATTAGAAAGCTTCGTCATCGCGGGAAATCTCGTCATACAAAGGACTATGTAGAACGAAGAGGAAAGATTCGAATCAGCCATGATATCGAAGAGCGTTCAACAGAGGCTGAAAATCGATCGAGAATCGGCGATCGGGAAGCAGATACAGTTGCCGGTATAGTTGGAAAAGCCTGCTTGGTGACATTGGTAGATCGCAAGAGTAGATATTTGATTGGAGGCAAGGCACAAGAAAAGAAAGCTGATGCGGTTAATCAAACGATGATCGACGCCTTGAGGAATCAACCCTGTGAATCTATAACTCCAGATAGAGGCAAGGAGTTTGCCAAGCATGAAGAAGTAACGCAAGAACTCAAGGTTGAATTTTACTTTCCTAAGCCACATCATCCATGGCAGAGAGAAAGCAATGAAAACACAAATGGACTGATAAGAGAATATCTTCCAAAGGGGCAAGATTTAAGCAAGTATAGCCAAGAAGAAGTCCAGGAGATATTCTCCAAGATAAATAAACGTCCAAGAAAATGTTTGGGATATCTAACGCCATATGAGGTATATAAATCTGAGTCCGTTGCACTTAGTTTGACAATTCAAGGTAGAAAAAATGACGAATCATTTTTCTAACTCGTCATTATTTTTTCTTACTTTCTTGTTCAAGCTTCTTACCTAGCTCGATGATGTACTTACGCAATTCATCTTTAGTTTCTGGGTGCTTCAACCCATATTGAATTGAAGTTTCCAAGTAGCCTTCTTTATTACCTACGTCATGACGTTGTCCGGTAAAGACATGAGCAAAAACTCGTTGCGTCTTGTTCAAAGAATCAATGGCATCAGTCAACTGAATTTCGCCACCACGACCTGGTTTTTGATGCTCCAAGATATCAAAAATTTCTGGAGTTAACAAGTATCTACCGATAATTGCCAAGTCGCTTGGTGCATCTTCAATCGCTGGCTTTTCCACAAACGACTTTACATTATATAAGTCCTTAGTGATCTTTCCTTCTGGTTCAATTACCCCATATTTGGAAACTTCTTCATGAGGAACTTGCATAACTGCAATTGCCGAAGCGTGAATTTCATTGTAGTCGTTAATCAATTGCTTGGTTAGTGGCACCTTGTCTGACATCAAATCATCGCCAAGCATGACGATGAAAGGTTCACCAGCTACGAAACTACGAGCACGATAAATCGCATCCCCCAAACCTGCTGGGTGTGGTTGGCGCGTATAATATAAGTTTACCCCTAAATTAGTAATTTGTTGGGTCAACTTCAACAACTCAACCTTACCAGTTTCTTCTAGGTCTTGCTCAAGTTCTGGATTAGAATCAAAATGGTCTTCGATTGACCGCTTTGATTTACCAGTAACGATCAAGATGTCTTCGATCCCAGAATTCTTAGCTTCTTCAACAATAAATTGAATCGTTGGTTTATCAACAATAGGCAACATTTCCTTAGGCATTGCTTTAGTGATTGGCAAAAATCTTGTTCCTAAACCTGCTGCTGGAATAATCGCTTTTCTAACTTTCATCGATTTTTTCTCCTTAAACAAAAAGCAGCTGTAGCAGCCACTACACCTGCTTTTATCCTTAACGATTAATAGTACTTTGCTTCTTTACCAATTCGTATGGCAATTCGATATGCAAATCTTCAACTTCTTCGTTGTTCATTAACTTGGTTAACATTCTCATTGCTACCGCACCAATATCATAAAGAGGTTGCTTAACTGCTGTCAAGGCAGGTCTTACAACTGATGCAATTTGCGTTGCACTAGCGGTAATGATTTCAAAATCTTCTGGAACCTTAGCGCCTGAATCAACTGCTGCATTTAAAATACCGACAGAGCTGTTGTCGCCAGTTACGATAATACCGTCAACTCCGTCTTTAATCAATTTAGGATATAAATTGTAACCATCTGAGTAGTCATAAACTCCAGTGTACAAATGTTCTTCCATATCATGATCAGCTAAAAATTCACGATAAGCTGGAATTCTGTGTTCACTGTTAACTACTGCTTCTGCATCGCCAAGTACTAAACCCAAGTTCTTCTTGCCATCATTAAGCAACAAGTTAAGTGCTTCGGTATCAGCCTTGTGATAGTTAATTGTAACTGATGGGAAATCAAGCCGGTTATCTTTTGTTCCTGCTAAAACCACAGGAGTTGAAGTCCGCTTGAAAGCTTCAGCTGCTTCATCAGTCAACTTATTAGACATGTAGATCACGCCATCAACTTGCTTGTTAAGCAAACCTTGGATAACTTGATCTTCCTTCATTAAACGATTTTCAATACTGGTAATAATGATGTTGTACTTGTATAAAAGAGCAATATCATCGATACCTTTTGACAATTCCGCAAAGTAAAGATTAGTCAATTCCGGCACAATCAAACCTACAGTAGTAGTTCTCTTAGAAGCCAAACCTTGAGCTACTGCGTTTGGTTGGTAGTGCAAACGTTTGATCACTTCTTCAACACGTTCACGTGTTTCTTTACGGACGTTACTATTACCATTTACCACCCGAGAAACTGTAGCCATTGACACCTTAGCTTCACGGGCAACATCATAAATAGTTACTTCTTGTTTATGCATTTTTTGTTCCCCAGTTCTTTAAATAGTTACTCATTATAAATCTACCATATTTTTCGTTTAGGTGCAAACGTTTACAGTTTTTCTTTCATTTTTTCATAGATTTTAAGTGCTATACTTGGATCAGTTACATATTATTGGAAAAGAGGACATTATATGAACTTAGATAAATTACAGACCTGGCTGCAAGAGCAAAATCTTGATTTAGCTTACATTTCTAACCCAATTACTATTGCCTACTTCACAGGCTATGAAATGGAACCACACGAAAGAATTTTCTCTTTAGTAGCTTTTAAAGATGCAGACCCATTTGTCTTTACTCCTGCCTTGAATGTTGAAGAAGCCAAGGCTAGCGAATGGGATGGCGACGTTTATGGCTATCTTGACTCAGAAAATCCTTGGGCTTTGATCGCTGATCACATTCGTCAAAGAACCCACGAATTTAGCAAATGGGCCATTGAAAAAGATGATCTTTCAGTTGCCCACTTCCAATTCCTTCATGAACAATTTGCGGATGCTGACTTCAATGGCGACGTTTCACCATTCATTCAACGCATTCGTTTGTACAAGACGCCTGCTGAAATTGAAAAACTTAAGGGGGCAGGTGAAGAAGCTGACTTTGCCTTCAAGATTGGTTTTGATGCAATTCGTACTGGTGTAACCGAAAGAAGCATTGCTGGTCAAATCGACTACCAATTGAAATTACAAAAGGGTGTAATGCACGAAAGTTTTGAAACTATCGTTCAAGCCGGTGCCAACGCTGCCAATCCTCACCTTGGTCCTACAATGAACAAAATTCAACCAAATCAATTAGTTTTGTTTGACTTAGGAACCATGCATGAAGGTTATGCTTCAGACTCAAGTAGAACGGTCGCATATGGTGAACCTTCTGCTAAACAAAGAGAAATCTATGAGGTTAATCGTGAAGCTCAACAAGCTGCCATCGAAGCAGCTAAGCCTGGTATTACTGCTGAAGAACTTGATAGCGTAGCTCGTGACATCATCACCAAGGCTGGCTATGGCGAATACTTTATTCACCGTTTAGGCCATGGTATTGGTAAGAACGTTCACGAATACCCTTCAATCGTTCAAGGAAACGATTTGGTAATTGAAGAAGGCATGTGCTTCTCAATCGAACCGGGTATTTATATTCCTGGATTTGCCGGTGTAAGAATCGAAGACTGTGGTGTAGTAACTAAAGATGGCTTCCAACCATTCACTCATACTGACAAGGCTCTGAAGATTTTGCCATTAAAGGATTAATCAATGCTAACAAAAAAGCAACGCTCTCACAAGAACGTTGCTTTTTTTGCTGGAAATTATTCTTCAGTTGTTTCAGAAGCAGTTTCATCTTCTGCATGATCTAAATCTGAAACTGTTTTTTCAGCATTTTCATCGCTAGCAGATTCTTCTTTAGAATCATCAATTACAATGTCATCAAAATCCTTTAATTCAGTATCATCATTTACAGTCTTAGGGAATGATGATAATTGGTTCTTAACAATTTCAGTACCATTATCATACTTCTTCTTTAAGTCTTGTAAATGTTCGTTGTCTTTGATCTTTTGTTTTACGTCATCAAGTTGATCATCATCAACTAATAGAGAACCGGCTACGAAACCAACTGCAGCCCCAACTACTGTTCCCAATAAGAAACTTGAAAATTTGCTCATATTATTTCCTCCTTTATTCTTTGCCTCTACGTCTTTTGCGACGAGCTAAAGCAGCGGTCAAGATCGATGAAACCATGCTGGCTCTGCTCAATCTGATGTTATTAACGCGCTTAACCATCTTCTTGGATGAAGCATTAAGTTCTGATACGCTTTCGCCTAAGTCGGCAGCAGCTTTTACCACTGGGTCAACTGTTTTCATCTTATTATTGATATCGGCTAAAAGGTCATTAGTTTTGTCGAGTAAGTCGCTACTCTGCTTCATCAAGCCATCAACATCGGTAGATAGTTCTTGAATAGACTTATTTGTGGTTTCAATTGTACTACTTACCTTACTTAAAGTTTTTGAAGTTTTAACAAGCATTGGAATTGTGAACAGCACAAGTAGCAAAAATGCTACGGCTGCAATTAAGCCTGCTAAAGCAGCATACGATATTTCCATATTTTAACCTCCATTAAAACACCTAATGAAAGTCTAGCATGAAAATGCTTTATTCTCAATGCTATCGGCAATTTTATCCACGTTCTTTTTTAGAAAATCGCTTTGTTTTCACTAATCAAAATTGACGCATTTATAAGCTAGACTTTTTGTTGTGACTGATAATAGTCACTACTTCTTTAGCAAAATCATTGCGGGCAATTGGCCGAATTTTAGCAAATCCTGGCCACTTTTTAACTAAGGCCAAGGCCCTTCCTAAATAGTAAGTCGATTGACGCTGCCGATCATAAATTAATCCTGGATAAAGAATAGTCACGCGATGAGATAACTTTGTTTTAAGTAATTGCTCTGCTAATTTTTTAGCAGTTAAATAGCGTGCTAATGATTTAGGAGCATAATTGGCCGAAACAAATAGCAATTTATTTTCTCCACTCTTCATTAGCTCAGCAATTCTATTAGCAGGCTCAATAATCTCATTTTGATAAGTTAGTCCCTGCTTTAGGTTTTCCCGCAAAATGCCTACGCAGTCGATTACCCAATCTGAGCTTTTTATCAGCTCTTGCCAACGTTCATCATCAAAACTGCCAGCATAATATGTCGCCCCAAGCTGAGAATCATATCTTTTACCATGGCGTGATAAGCTGTAGACCTTATAGCCAGGGATTTTTACTAATTCTTGAATAATGCCTTGCCCGACCAATCCCGTGCCACCAACGATTGTAACTTGCATTTTTCCCACCTCTAATCTAAGAGCCAACTTTCAAGTTTATTATAGCAAACTACACCTTGAACATAGCGTAATCAAAATTCAATTTACTTTTAGTAAGTTCTGCTATAATAGAAGCAGATATTTTTATAGATTAGGAGAATTTGCGAATGTCAGAAAAAAAGGCACAAATTGGTGTAATCGGACTTGCAGTCATGGGTAAGAACCTTGCCCTTAATATCGAAAGTCGTGGCTTCACTGTTGGCGTTTATAACCGTCACCGCAACCGGACTGACGAAATGATGCGCGATCACAGCGATAAGAAGTTAGTCCCAAGTTATACGCTTGAGGACTTTGTTAATTCGCTTGAAAAGCCTCGCCGAATTTTGATGATGGTCAAGGCTGGCGCAGGTACTGATGCCGTTATTGATCAATTATTGCCATTGCTTGATAAAGGCGATGTGTTAATTGACGGTGGTAATACTAATTTCCACGACACAATGGCGCGCAATGCCAAATTAGACAAATCAGGTATCAACTTTATTGGTATGGGCGTTTCTGGTGGTGAACTTGGAGCACTTCATGGGCCAGCTTTGATGCCCGGTGGCCAAAAAGAAGCATATGACCTTGTAGCTCCTATTTTGACACAAATTGCAGCTAAGGCTAAGGATGGCAAGCCTTGCGTAACTTATATCGGACCAAATGGCGCTGGCCACTATGTAAAAATGATCCACAACGGGATCGAATACGGCGATGAAGAATTGATCGACGAAAGTTACAACATTATGCGTAACGTACTTGGTCTTTCAGTTCCAGAAATGGCAGACATTTTTGCTGAATGGAATAAGGGCGAACTTGACTCTTACTTAATTGAAATCACTGCTGATATTCTTTCACGCCAAGATGACTTGGGTAGCGGTAAACCAATCGTTGATATGATTCTTGACCGTGGTGCTAACAAGGGTACTGGTAAATGGTCATCTGAAACTGCATTGGATGGCGGTGCTCCACAATCAGTGATTACGGAAGCCGTTTATGCACGTTATATCTCAATGATGAAGAAAGAACGTGTAGCAGCCAGCAAGGTTCTTCCTGAAGACGTTGAAAAAGTTAACTTGACTGATGAAGAAAAGCAAGAATATATCGAAAAGATTCGCCAAGCTTTGTACTTCGGTAAGGTTATGTCTTACGCACAAGGGTTTGAACAAATGAGAATTGACGGCCAACGCTACGATTGGAATTTGAAGTTCGGCGAATTGGCTCAAATTTGGCGTGAGGGATGCATTATTCGTGCTCAATTCTTACAAAAGATTACTGATGCATTTGCCAAGAACCCAGACTTGGATAACTTATTGTTAGACGATTACTTCAAGGAAATCGCTGGCAAATACCAAAAGGCAATTCGTGAAGTTGTAGCTATGTCAATCAAGGCTGGAATTCCTGTTCCTGCATTTGCAGCAGCAATCAACTACTACGATTCATATCGTGCTGAAGTTTTGCCAGCTAACTTGTTACAAGCTCAACGCGATTACTTCGGTGCTCACACTTATGAGCGTACTGATCGTAAAGGCAACTTCCACTACAGCTGGTATGAAGAACAATAATTAATTTTCGAATTTAGTCTAACAAAAAGGATTGATCATCTTCGTTTTTAAACGTTGAATGATCAATCCTTTTTAATTATCTATGAGCAATTGCTACTTGTCTTTGACATCTATCATTTTACTAAGACCAATCGACCATAAAAAGTAGAACACAGCGCTTGCTATTAGAATAACACCCCAGTGAATATTAAGCGTTTGCGTAATGTCTTTAGTCTTGGCAAAATTGTTAACCATATTGGTTGCCATGCTGATTACGAAAAATTCTAGGAAACTCCGAATTACTTCAAAGAAAAGCTTATATTTAATCCGCTCTTTATTATCAACTACGAAATTCGACTTATATCGATGCTCAATTTGAGTGTAGAAAATTCTTCCTATAGCAACAAGAAAAGCAATTAATCCAACTGAACCAATAATTATCATTGTCCAAGCAGTAATTTTCGGCTCAACAAATACGGTTGCTAACCCTGCTGTGAGAGTGATACATAGTAAGACAATAAAGGCTAACACTGCTTTAGCATCAAACTCACGAACGATTCGTAAATCTTGATTAGAAGCATCATCCCTTAAGGACCATAATTTTCTTTCACTTTTTGTAGGACCATTTTTTGTCCCTCCCTCTTCAGTAATATTTATCTTTCCACTTTTAGTATAAGGAGTTAATGAATGAGGATAAGATTTTTTCGTAAGTCGTAGTTTTTCGTTCTTATTAGGAAGGTTCGTCTGTTATGTTGAAAATTAACAATAATAAGTCTAGAAAAAGGGAAAGCACTGTACTTGCAAGTACGTCAATAATACTACTTGCATCAGAAAACCTAGAAGTAATCTCTCCTATCTTTCTTGTAGAAAAAAATCCATCGGTAATTCAAAAACATGCTTTATATATGACATATTTAATGTCATAGAAAGTCTCTGGCCCGGAATATTTGAGACTGTAAAATAGTTTGTGTAAGGATGGACGATTCCTTAAATTTTATTCCCTGAACATTAGAAAAAGGAGCTCCTTTCTCGTATGATTGGTTTGAACAAAAAAACAACATACAGAAAGAAGAACTCCTTCATGAATGATTTTACCAAAAATATTGCTCAAGCTCTATTCGATCAAGACAAAATAAATGATTTATTGCGTAAACAGCTCCAACAGGCAGTCAATGATCTGCTTGAAGCTTGAGAATGCCCAGTGGTCAATTAGCTATAGCACGATCTATCGAGCTATTTACGCTCATATGTTTGATGAG
>NZ_CAKC01000066.1 GCF_000296855.1 Lactobacillus gigeriorum DSM 23908 = CRBIP 24.85
TTGGAGTCAAGTCCCTAGGGGGATTTGACTCCTTTTTCATTTGTTCTTTACCTTACCGCAAATTATTTTACACTTAGTTAATGGTTTAATTAATACAAGTCAAAAATCTATTTTTGACTTAAGGTAAAATTTTATGGAGGTATTAATATGTCTTTAACCATTAAAAAGATAAATTTCAAAGCATTTTTATACTAATCTATGCAATTTTCTAACTAATCAAAAGAATATTAACGGAAATTACAATTATATAACCCCTTTTATACGCAATACGTATTCTACTATATGTAACAATCAAAAAAGCTTTAATTTATTGGAGCAAGAATTAAGGGAGGTAGACACTTGTGAAAAAGAAATCTAAACAACAACTCTTATTGTCGTTATTAAGTCTAGCTTTAGGGAATCTTACTAGTAGTATTTTTTCTTTTTGCCTGAGTCTATATGTTTTCAAAAAGATTGGTTCGAGCATGATTTTTGCTAGTATTCTACTATTACAGCCTTTGGTGAATCTATTATTTAGTCCATTAATTGGGTATTGGGTAGATAAATATCACCACAAGAAAATTGCTATTATTGCACAAATTGCTAGTTTGCTAGTTATGTCTATTTTTATATTAAGCTTCTTTAACGTCGGAGAACTATCATTGCAATTGTTAATAATTGGAGTAACAACAATTACACTAGCTATTTGTGACAATTTTCAAGCTACTAGTTATAAAGCATCTACGAAACAAATGGTCCTTTCTGAAGATCTTCCCAAACTTGTTTCACTTGAGCAATTTGTTGCAGCAGGAGCAAATATCTTAGGTCCTATAGTTGGAGGATTCATATTTAATTTTCTCTCAATTGAACTTATTGCGTCGCTAGAGTTTTTTGGGGAAGCACTTTGCCTCTTATTTATCACTTGTTTAGATTTCTACTTTACAGGTCAACGTAACGTAGCAACAGATACAAATTCTATTATTCAATCATTTAAAGGTGGTTTAAACTACATTAGGGATGACCGTAATTTGTTATTACTACTTACTTTTGCAATTTTTGTTAATTTTGTTCTTAGTGCTATTGAGGTGGGGTTACCAGTTATTGTGATTAAGCAACTTAACCTTGGATCACAACTTTATGGAATTATTAACAGCTTCTTAGCTTCGGGTATTTTATTAATCAGTTTATTGCTAGGTTTAGTAAATACTAAGAATAATAGCTATCTAAAATCTACGGGAAAGATTGGAATAGCTTTAGCATTTAGTTTTATAGTCATTGGGATTAGTAACTTTGTGCAAGACAAAATAATAATTGCCATTATCCTTTGTATTTGTATGTTAACTATCGGCGGTTCAATTGCTGCGGCCAATATTCCTTTTTCACTATATTTGCGAACAAATGTTCCAGAAACTAAACAAGGTCGTGTTGGTGCTACTACTAGTGCAACTGTTTCTAGCTTATCTCCGCTTGGATACGCTATTTTCGGTGCATGCTTTGAGCATTATAGTGTAAACATAATATTTTCAATATGTGCTTTAGTTTTGGTAATAGATAGCATTATTCTTATTTTGAAGGGAAGTTAAACAAATAAATAATAAGTCTAGAGATAATTTTACAATTGTGTTAGTAGCGGGTCTAAAGTATTGTATTTTCATCTATTCAATGCTAAAATTTTTATGTAACATCGCTGGAGGCAATTCATTTTCTCCGGTAGCGAAAGTGGAACCTTCTATATGTGGTCAGAGCGATGTAATACACTGTGTGAGCCTAGTTCCGGTTGTTTGGAATTAGGCTTTTTTGCTAGTGAAATAAAGATTATAAAGTGATAGACTAGACTGAAAAGGAGCAAAACTAAATGAATCGAACTGAAATAAAAACTGAGTCAAAAGCTCAATTAAGGGGCAATTGGGCGTGGGCAGTCGGATTGTCGTTTACCGCATGGCTAATAAGTTATCTGATCCTCGATCTTGAATCATTTATGACTGAAGGACATGATCGACTTTACGATATATACATTAGATATCAATTTGATCGCGCTGATATTACTTACCTAAGACAGCCATCTTTTGTAGAAATTTTGATTGGGTTAATTATAGCGATTTTAGTAGGTCTACTTATTTGGGGTGTAGCTTACACAATGTTAGAATTTCGGGATACTGGTCGTAAAACTGGCATTTTAAAAGGGATTTTTGCTGCTTACACGAACGATCGCTTTAATACTAGTTTCTTAACTTATGTTATGATGACAGTCTTTCTCTTTTTATGGAGCTTGTTATTGTTTATCCCTGCTATAATCAAGTCTTATTCTTATGCCATGGTTCCTTATATTTTGAAGGATGACTTTGATCGTGGACAGCGAGTTTCCGCTACCGATGCAATCACCAAGAGTAAGAGGATGATGAAGGGCTTTAAACTGGATTTATTTATTTTGGATTTAAGCTTTTTGGGCTGGTTTATCTTAGGCTTTTTGACATTAGGAATTGGTTTATTATGGGTGATTCCTTATTATCGTCAAACTAAGGTTAACTTTTATCGTAAATTGACAGAAATGGAAAAATAATGTACTTAAAAAATTGATGATCTTCGTTTTAACGTTGATACATCAATTTTTTTGTCTGTAAAGCCAATCTTTACCATTACTTACTGCTTTTTGAACGCTAATTGCTTATAATTAAGTAGTTAGAATAATAGGTGATAAATTTGAATAAAAAAATCCTTTCTGGCTCTTTTTGGCTATCATTTGGTAGTATTTTTTCTCGTATTTTAGGCGTAGTTTATCTGATACCTTGGCTGATTATGCTAGGGAGTTATCACAACCAATTAAATGCTCAGGCGATCTTTAATTCGTCGTATACGCCATATGCGTTATTTTTATCGGTCGGAACTGCTGGATTGCCCTCAGTTATTGCCCGTGAAGTAGCGGCACTTAATTCACAAAAACGCTATCGCGATAGTGTATATCTTACTAAACTAGGATGGCTTGTTATGGTAGTTATGGGACTGTTTTGCGGGGCAGTCTTGTATTTCAGTGCGCCGTTAATTGCTCAAAACAGCCCGGTAGAATCTGTAAGTCAGGCCACTTTTTCGATTAGAGTGCTTGTCCCAGCAGTAATTGTCTTACCTTCAATGAGTATGGTACGTGGTTGGTTTCAAGGTAACAATGATATGAAGCCATATGGTATTTCTCAATTATGGGAACAATTTGCGCGTATATTGTTTATCTTATTAGCAACCTTTAGTGTAGTAGAGGTCTTTCGTCAAAACTATGTACTAGCGGTTTATTTGAGTGTTTTTGGGGCCTTTATTGGTGCGTTAGCTTCATATGTTTACTTATTGGTTTATGGCAAAAAGCAGTTAACTGGTTATCGAAAAGCCTTGCAGGACAGTAAGCCACGGACTTTAGACAACGTAATGGCAAGTTTGATGCAGTTGTGGTATCATTCAATTCCGTTTGTACTTTTAGGGGCGTTTATTACCTTGACGCAGTTCGTCGATCAGGTTTTTTTCAAGCAGATTTTGCTTAAAACAACGAACTGGAGTCAAGAATATGTCAGCTATCTATATACGGTTTTTTCAGCTAATCCCAGCAAAATTACAACGGTAATCATTTCGCTTGCAACAGCAGTATCAGAAACAAGCTTGCCGTTATTATCCGGGCTAAGAGCCAATGGTAAAAAGCAGGGGATAAAAGACTTGTTGCTAGAAAATTATCGGTTATTGCTCTTTGTATTGTTGCCATTAGTTACCTTGGCCACGTTTGCAAGTGCGCAAATTTATACCGTTTTGTTTTCACATGATTTGACAGGTAGTTTTTACTTAATGCAAAACATTATCCAAAGTTTGTTCTTAGCTTTGACGATGAATGTTTTGACTTTGCTATTGGCTTTAAGCATGAACCAGGTTGCAGTAGTGGTAATGCTTGTCGGACTTGCAGTTAAACTGGTTTTACAAGTACCATTATTGACCTGGTATCAAACTAATGGGGCAATTGCTGCTACAAATGTGGCGATGCTTTTAGTGATAATAGTGAGTTATTATCTAATCAATCGCGAGTATGAGATTGATTTATGGGTACTATGGAAGCTAATTGCGACTAATATTGGCTTTTTCTTACTTGTAGCGGTTTATTATTTTGTCGTGGGGATGCGCTTTGATAGTATGACTAGTCGCATGCATAGTTTTTTGTATCTTGTAGTTTATGGAATTGTTGGCTTATTAGTGTATATTTGGCTGACTAATAAAACCGATGTTTCTGAACAAATATTGGGTCAAAAGGTTGGCTATAAATATTACAAATATAAGCATTATCGTTAAAAAAGCTGTGATAGCTTAGTAGCACAATGTTTATGGCTCCTGGGGAAATAGAGGATAGGAAGAAAGACTGAAAAATATGCAGGACAATGTACAAGAATTAACCAAAATGCTTATCAGAATCGAACAAGAAGTATCAATTGATCGAGATGCGGTAGATTTGATTGAACAGGCTATAAGCATGATAAAGAATGGTAGTAGTGTGGACAAGGTTATTTTTACGCTCAACCAGAATCTAAATAATTATTCCTTGACCCATGGTTTTAGGTTATCAGCTGGCTTGACTGAATTGAAACTTAAGTTGAGTGAAAGTCCGAATAAATGGCGTGGTGCAGGGATAACTGATGCAATTTGATCAAAAATTATGCCTTGAGGTTACAACAGTTACTTTAAATAGAAGGGCCTAAATGTATCCTTAATGGTGTTGAAAGCTTAGTAGCACAATATTTTTTCGCTACTGAGCTTTTTTGCGTTAACCTAAGTGTAAAAAAGCAGAAGTAATTTCCTAGAAGACGCAAGAATCTATGCTGGAAATGCTTCTGCTTTAGTTTTTGGGCAAAAAAATATGGTCTTTCTAAAGCTGATGCTAAAGCTAAACCAAATTCACCCAAATGTACTTATATCACGTAACCTTATAGCATACTGTTACGGCTCTAGGGGTACGAATACATTTGGCTGGTTTTTAGTAAAAACTTTTTGAAACTCTATTAGAAATAGGAGGATTCAACAATGTTACATAAATTCATCCAATACTTATTGCTCCACCAAGTCACAAGGTTTGGCTGCTGTACAGGAGCTTAAAGGCTAAGACTACGGCCTAGTAGGTGATGCCTTTAGCCTTGATGGCAAGCTCTGCTACACGCAAGAAGAAGTAGAAAAGGCATATCCTGTAAAGGATCCAAAGATTAGTACGCCAGTACGCAGCTTCATTGTGGGTATCGTCAATCTGGCTAGTGAAGGGGTATCAGAAGCCACACTTGTTAGTCGCATCAAGGAGCAGCGCAAGGCTACCAAAAAGATGTATAAGATGCGTTATTTGCCGAACTGTGTAGCTTTTAAAGACACAGAATACGGTATTCCTGTTGCCAAGGTACTAGTTGAGGCGCCTTTTGACAAAGACAAGTATGAGAAGCGCAGCTGTGCGCTGTCCTATGCACTAAGTAGCAGAAGCATTCAAGATTTGAAGCTAGATCCAACACTGACTAGTGCTAAATTTGAATTAGCATCACCTATCCACGTACCTAAGCTTACTCAAGATATGCTACTTTTCAGCAGCGTTAAGGAACACCCAAAAGATGACACTATTCAGGATGATCTTTTTGAATTTCCTGTTTTTGAAGGGCAGCCCAAGTCCATGGAAGAATTTTTTAGTCGCCTAGAAACTATAGGCAAGGCTTGGCATAAAGCCTATGATACCATTGATTCTGATACAGATAGAGTCATTAAGAGAACTAAAATGGATGCTCGTACTACGTTAGACCTACTAGAACATTATGTAAGTTTCTATCACCTGTACAGCTCTCTTGAAGAGAAAAAGAATATCAGCACGTCACCAGTATGGTTCTTAGACTATAATCAAAAAATTTATTGTACTGATGGCGCCATCATTGGTCAGATGCTTCAAACCATTAATTATGACATTACCCGACGCAGCAGTCATAGCTTATTACACTGGAAAATTCTTAAACAAAATTGTTTCAGAGATTTTTATTTTTTAATGGTTGTTATTTTTTATTTAGTTCTAAGTGATTTTATTTATCAAAGGTAATAGTTCTATGTTATATTACTAGTGTTATGATTAATAATGTAAAAATTATTAGGCACTGAAATATAGTGCCTTATGATACGAGGAGGAAGATTATGTTAGAAAAAGTTCCCAAATATACACTAAGAAAACTGTCAGTCGGCTTGGCCTCAGTGATGATTGGATCAGGGATACTGATGAGCTCTCCGAAGGTACTTGCAGCTACTACTAGCACAAGTGAAAGTACTGGTACTGGTACTGCTGATCAACCTTCTAGTCAAGATAATAGTAAGCCAGGTACTCAAGTTCAAAACACTGATCCTAAAGCAGAAGCAGCTGTTCAAAAGGGCAGTGACACTAAACCAGCAACCACAACTAATGCTGAAAAAAAAGTAGTGGCAACAAATATCCAAGATACTACGCAAGATAAAGATAAGCAGCCAAATGCGAATAAAACTACGCAAAATACTACCGATGTCCGCAAAAAAGATACTGAAGTAACGCCGACTAACGACGCAACAACACCAGCTAAAGTACTACGGGTTGCACGACTAGTAAAGAAGGTGCCAGATACTGCTGAAACACCAGATCCAACGACTCCAAGTGATTCGACTAGTATGGCAATTGTCAACGATAAAAACAAGTTGGACAAAAACTGGATACAGTTGGATAATGGAAAAGCTCAAATATACTTTACTGTTAAAGGTAATGATCAAAAACCATACGTTACTTCTTTTATGGATAAGGACGTTAAATCGACACTTTACACAAAGCGATTTGATCCAGATAGTTTAGAACTTCATATTGAATATCAAAATGGTGATAAGGATGCAGGTCCTGGTTTGATATTAGTCTGGGATGACAAAGATCTTCAATTAAATACTAGCAGGATTGACACAGAAGATTTGGTATATACAACCAATTCTGGTGTTAAGGACTATGTTCCATTAAGTCCTGGCAATGGCTTTTACAAATCTTATAATGAATGGTTAAAAGAGAAGCAAGATATTAGCAAGTTGCATTTGATCTCTCTGGCAGAAGGTTCCAGCCAATTCAACTTTTACTGCAACATTGCCATTTAAGTATGTTGGTAATGCTGATGAGGTCAAATCCACTAGAGTTGACGCTTATTTGAAACCATACTCCACAACTTTAACATTTGATCCATTCGAATTGCACCCAGAGCAAATTGATCCAGCTCCAAACCCAACTACTGATGATGCCACTACGACCACAGGAGTTTACAACAACCCACTGGTTACATCTTCAGACTGGATTAAAATGACACATGGTGATGCTATTGGTTACTACACTGCTAAAGGCAAAGATGGTAAAACATATGTAACAGGATATGCGGCTCCCAATGGTAATTCACAATCAATCTTTAATGTCGACCAAATTGATTTAAATAGCTTAGAATTCCACCTTCTTTATCACAATGGTGACAAAGAAGTTAAATCCGGACTTTGGTTTAACTTTGCTGATGGTAAAACGATAGCAATTGATACTGGTCGTTTAGGTGCCGATGGTCCGCAGTTAAAGAGCCAACAAGGTTGGTCCTATAAATGGGCTATTAATACAGGTGCTGACCAAGGTATTTATTATAATAGTTGGGCAGAATATCTCAAGGCTCACAACAATGTAGGGGACCAAGCCTCTCAGATTTCTATGACAGGGGTTGCTCTCAAGCCAGATGATATGATTGAATTTGTTATCCCAGTTAAGTATACCGGTCAGCTGTCTGCCAGAACCCCATCCTTAACTTTCTCTCCACATATTAACGACTATGGTAATGGTTTCACTCAAAACTGGGCAGATCTTTACTTTACAACTGTGAAGAAGGACTTAAGCGAGGTTAAGGAGATAGACTTGCTTCCGACTGAGTTCATGGGGGAACAACCTGGTGAATCAGACTGGAAGCTCGTTAAGGAAATTTCCAAAGATATGCCAAATGGGTGGGATGCCTTTAAAATTAGCAACTTCCCAACCTATAAGGGATCATTCAATAAGGATTCACTACCAAAAGGGGACTTACCATCGGTTGTTTATGGCTCTGCGCAATACTATATTGACCTAAGCAAAATTCAAGAAATTTTTGCTAACCATGGTTACACGGTCAAGTATGCTACCAACAACGGTAAAGCTCAGGAAATGCCATTCTATGCATACTCCACCCTACCAGGGGCAAAACGTGTTGATGATGATAGACCTGTCTCTGATGACCCATCTATCTTGGTAATCCACGTTCAAGCTGTACCTGCTATTAGTTTAAATGACGATCAACACTATGTGGCAGATCCAAATGCTAAGCCATGGGATACAACTTCAATGATAGATGAGATTTATGCTGCTGATGACGCAGGACAGCGGAAGACGCGCGATCAACTAGAAAAGTTGCCAAAGACGGACGTGGATATTAGTTATGAATACCAAGCTCCAGGGGCTGCTACGGCCGTTGCGGTTGATAAGGTCGACTTGACTAAGGCGGGGGTATACACTGTAACTTACAGTCATACTTATGCAGATGGCCGAGTAGTTAAGGATAGTCGCAAGGTTTACGTTGACCCTGTTCCTGGGAAGGAAACTAAGCAAGTTACTAGAACGATCAACTACGTTGAAGAGGGCAATGAGAGCAACGTGTTGCATGTTCCAACTATTCAAACGGTAAAACTCACCAGAGATAAGAAAGTCAATCTAGAAACTGGCGAAATTAGCTATACTGATTGGACAACAGGAAACTTTGATGAAATGACTGTTCCAACAATTTCTGGCTACACTGCTACGCAAACGAAAGTAGAAGCGCAAAAGGTTGATGTTGACAGCAATGATGTGGTAATTAATGTTACTTACAAGAAAAATCCAACTGGTAACAACAGTAATAATGACAACAATGGTGGTAACAACAGTAATAATGACAACAATGGTGGTAACAACTCAAATACTAAACTAACTGATAACAATACTGATACCTCAAAGCCAACTGACAATAAGAAGACTAATGACACCAAGAAAGATAATACTGGCAAGAAGATTACAAAGAAGACTCCTAAGAAGGTAAAGAATAATAAGTCTAACAAGACCAAATCAACGACTACTTCTAAATCTAACCAGTCTTCAAAGGCTAAGCGAACCACTAAATCTGGTACGATTAGCCCTAAGGCAGGCGCTTTAGCTAATACTACTGCTGGTCTAGCTACTTCAGCTAAGGCAAATATGGAAAACGGTATTGCCAAGAACAACAGCCAAAATTCTCAAACTTTGCCACAGACTGGTGAAAATGAAAGTAAGGTAGCATTTGCCGTTGCCGGGTTGTTAGCAGTTGCTTTGGGTATTTTTGGTATAGCTATTAATCGTAAAAAAGAAAATTAATTAGCTAAGTTGAATAAATCATACAAAAAGACGCATAGAATAGCAATGTCATTAAGTTAAGACATTGACGAAAATCAGACTTTATGAACCGAATTATTTTGGCTCTTTGGCAAATCCTGTTGATAATGAGTAAATAAAAAGAATCAAGCATGATACAATCCTACTAAAGTGGACAATCGAAATACATAAAGTATTCAATTATTCACGAAGGTGGGATTTTTTATGTCCAGAAAAAGCAAATACTCATTTGAACAAAAGAAATGGGTAGTTGAGCAGTATTTGAATGGTAATATGAGTGCCTCGAAAATAGCTATTCGACTTAATATGCCTAAGAATGGAAGCAGGCAAATAAGGTCATGGGCTCGCCAATATCAAAGCAATCAAAATGCTTTTTTAAGGAGTGTTAAATACAATGCACATTACTCTAAAGAACTTAAAGAAGGGGTTGTTCAAGAATATTTAGCTGGCAAAATATCATTGTCCTCTTTAGCCAATAAGTATGGCATTAGAAGCTATTCCACAGTAAGAAAATGGGTTTCCAAGTATAATAGTCATATAAAGAATCAAGATTACAATCCACATCCGGAGGTCTATATGACTAAAGCAAGAAGAAAGACAACCCAACAAGAAAGAATTCAAATCGTTCAATACTGTCTTAATCATGATAAAAATTATTCAGAAGCTGCTGCTAGATTTAGCTGTTCCTACCAGCAAGTCTACAGCTGGGCCCAAAAGTATCTGGCTAATGGCGAAGAAGGCTTAACCGATAACCGAGGCCGACATAAGCAGCCTCAAGAGCTGACCGAGCTAGAATTGGCTAATCGCAGAATGAAAGAGTTGGAGCGAAAGCTTAAAGAGAAACAGGAGAAGAATGAATTCCTAAAAAAATTGGATCAATTAGAGAGGATGTGCTTACCGAACAGCCAAAATACAGACAGACTGCAATAAAAAAGCGGTGGAAAATGAAAACATACCAGTTAATCCATGACTGCCACCAAAAATACGGTTGGAAGATCGATTTGATGTGCAAATGGGCTAAAGCAGTACGCTCAGCCTACTACAAGCACTTTGATCCTAAGCGTACAATTAGTAAGCGTGAATTGCGAGACCAAAAAATCGAAGCAAAGATTATTGAGATCGCCAAGTCTAACAACAGCTTATTCGGAACGGAAAAGATGACCATGGCGGTTAATCGACAAATGCCGGGAGAGATGCCAGTTTATCATAAAATCGTTTACCGTTTGATGTGTATCAATGGCATCAGCTCGCAAAAGCCTAGATATCGGAAGCCAAAATTCAAGCCTGCAACGCCTGAAAAAGCAGCTGAAAACAAGCTAAAGCGAGACTTCAATGCTTCTAAGCCTAACGATGGTGTACGGACATCACCGAGGTCGTTGCCCCTGGCTTGCCTAAAGCATATCTCTGCACAGTGTTTGATCTCTACGATCGCTACCCTGTCGGCTATGCCATTGGCAAGCACAATGACATTGCTTTGGTTCAAGCCACTAAAACATATCCCAATGCTCAACCGTTCTTTCATAGCGATCGCGGTTTTCAATTTACTCGCGCTCCTTTTCAGAATCAGTTGGAAAAGCAAGGCATGACTCAATCAATGTCTCGTGTCAGCTGCTGCATTGATAATGGACCAATGGAAGGCTGGCAAGGCATTATCAAAGAAATGCGGGTCGTTCTTCACCCTCAAGTAAATAGTTACGATGAACTTAACGATTCTATTTGCAAGACCATAGACTACTACATCAACGAAGATCCACAGAAACGTTTTAATGGCTTAACTGCTGGTGAAATGTGTAAAGAAGCAATGAAAGGCAACATTAAGAGCTATCCAATCGCACCAAACCATCGGATTGAAAGATATTGGCAAGAGATAAACGAAAAGAAAGTCAAAGAAGCTAAAAAAATCCTCAGCTGATTAAAAATCAACTGAGGACAAAAAAGCTTTATGTATTTCACCTGTCTACTTGACAGGGAATGTATCAATGAGGCGTA
Source organism: Lactobacillus gigeriorum DSM 23908 = CRBIP 24.85 (assembly GCF_000296855.1). Classification (GTDB taxonomy): domain Bacteria; phylum Bacillota; class Bacilli; order Lactobacillales; family Lactobacillaceae; genus Lactobacillus; species Lactobacillus gigeriorum. Next base: position 11,411 of record NZ_CAKC01000066.1, read on the forward strand.
TTTTTTAGTAATTATCATTAATTGAACCGCGTAGTAATTCATCCGCATATTTGGAAAGATTAGTATCTTTATCTTGCTTTTGGAATAATTCTCGACAATCCTTAGAACCAAGATGTTTAAGTAAGTATTCCTTTAAAGCTCGGTTGATCACTTGATTCATATCTTGTCCACTAGCCTCAAGATATTGATTTAATACGCGGTCGATTTCGTCGTTAAGTTCGATTTTTTTCTTTGTCATCATAATCACTCCATTTTTGTTTATTATACCATGTTTAGCGGGTATAATAGGTCTACTAAATGGGGGAATCAATAATGGAAAAAATCATTAATGCCTTTCTGTGGCTAAGAAGACGCTCTTTTTTTCGGGTCGTTCAAAGAACTTTTATGATTTTAATGCCAGTGGCAACGCTTGGAGCATATTTTGAGTTTATCAATAGTAGCATCTTTTCACCCAATAGTTTGGTTTATAATTTACTAAATTTCGACTATACGATGACGGATCGAATTTGGAACTTTGGGGATGCTATCAGTTCAGGAATAGTAGCAGTAACTTTAGGCTTATTTGGCTTGTACGCAGCCTATTTTTCTGCAGTTTATACAGCTCGGCTATATCATAAGGATGCCACTGTTGCTGGTATTTGTGCGATTATTGTCGTAACTTTTTATACTTATATGGTTAACGGTGATAATTATGCGAAATTGCAAAATATGTCATACCTTAAAATGTTAGGCTTTCATAGCTTGCTTTTTACTATCGTGGCTGGCTATTTTGTAGGACAGATATTTCATTTTTTTGGCCGTGATTATGTTCATGTAAAGTTAGAACATGTTGTCGCTGTAAGAGACCGCACCTGGAATTCTTTAATTCCAGCAGCAATTGCGGTTTTAATCGGGATGATTTTTTCAGGGATAGTTTATTACCTTAAGCTTAAATTCATCGATCTCAACTACTTTAACAACATGACTGAGCAGCTACGTTCGTCTAATGATATTCCAACGATTCTGGGTCTTACTTTGGCAACTTTAGTCTTATCATGGCTAGGCATTAATGGCCCTTTGATTACAGTCACAACTAGCGTTAACAGCGGAGCAGCAATTGCTAATATGAATCATGCATTGCGTCATGGTTCTACGATGAATTTGCCTTATAAGTTCTTAGGTGGTCCATTGGTTAGAGGCTACGGTCTAATGGGAACTTCAGGAGTTATTTTGGCGCTTGCAGTTGCCTTGCTACTGTTTACCAATAATCGTGAAATCGAAGCAATTGCTAAATTAAACCTATTACCGGTTATCTTTAATTCGCCGATTGGCTTAATTATTGGCCTACCGATAATTTTGAATCCCTTATATCTATTGCCACTAGTATTAATTCCGGTAATCAATGAATTACTGGCCACAATTGCGATCGGATTAAATTTGATCTCGCCGTTAGCTTATCCTGTTCTTTCGGGAACACCGGGAATCTTGATTTCATTTTTGGGAACCAACGGTAATTGGAGCAGTTTTTTATTTACTTTGGGCTTATTTATCTTGGATATCGTGCTGTTAATTCCCTTTGTATTTCTTGGATTGAAAATCAATGAAAGGTTGAAAGAATATGATGAAACTGCGACTGCATTTTAATCGCCATAACTTACTTTGGGTTGGCTTGGTCATTGCTTTTTTGATTTTGCTGACAGTACCTGCTTTTTTATGGATGAAAAAGACTAACCATGAACGAGCAGAAAGACGCAAATCTTTACTATCGCCAGTAATAATGGTTCCAGGATCAAGTGCGACGATTAACCGTTTTGATGAATTGATTGAAAAGCTAAATGCCAAAAATCCGCATCCACATAGCGTCCTTAAAGCTGAAGTTGATACTAAAGGGAAAATTACTTATCACGGCGAAATTAGTCGGCGAGATAATGAACCGATTATCGTTATTGGCTTTGAAAATAACCATGATGGCTATGAAAATATCAAAAAACAAGCCGGTTGGTTAGATAATGCCTTTTATGAAATATCGCAAAGCTATAAGTTTAACAATTTCAAGGCCTTTGGTCACTCAAATGGAGGCTTAGTGTGGACTTATTGGCTTGAACATTATTACAGCGATTATAAGTCAGAAATAACGATGAAACGCTTGATGACATTAGGCTCGCCTTACAATTTTAGCGAAAGCAATATCAATCGGCGAACAACAATGCTCAGTGACTTTATCAAGTATCGCAAAAAAATACCACGTGATTTAACAGTCTATTCGCTATCTGGTGGACGCAATTATACTTCGGATGGGATTGTTCCAGAAGCAAGCGTTGAAGCAGCTAAGTATATATTTCAAAATCAAGCTAAACACTTTACGCAAATGACGGTTACTGGAACTGAAGCGGACCATTCAGATTTGCCACAAAATGCGCAGGTAGTTCAGCTGATAGAACAAGATCTATTGGCAAAGAAGGCTAATGCTAAAGTACCGGGAGTTAAGCACAAGAATAAAATTCGTAAAGTTAGCGAACCAGAGAATAGAGATTAATCCACATGTGGATAAAATCGATTGCTAAAAAGCAAGAATAAATGGTAATTATTGTACTAAGACCAAAAGCTTGTGAAGCTATATAGTCCTTATATAATAGGGATTATTTAGCTTTTTTTATCATGAACACAAAAAAACAAAAAGTGTGGAAAAAGTTGAACATTTTTATTGCATCCTGTGGATAACCTGCTATAATATTTAATTGTAAGGAATTAGCACTCTGCATATTAGAGTGCTAAAAATCCTAAAATATGGGATAGGAAGTGCTTAACAATGGCATATTTTGACAATGATTTTGATACTTTATTTAGACAATTAAATTCTTCATTTTTTGATGATGACTTTGCTACGCATCCAATGCAATTTAAAGCTGTGGAAAAGTCAAGTGAAACAAATAACAATAATAAGCAAAAACAACAAACGATCGGAACTGATCTAGTTGAAGAAGCCAAAAATGGTAAGTATGATCCAGTAATTGGTCGTGACGAACAGATTGATAATGTGATTGAGATCTTGAGTCGGCGTAAGAAGAATAATCCAGTGTTGATTGGCCCCGCTGGTGTTGGTAAGACTTCAATTGTTGAAGGCTTGGCTCAAAGAATTGCTAGTGGCAAAGTACCAGCTAAAATGAGAAATATGCATATTATTGCGATTAACATCAACGATATGTTGGCTGGTACTAGTTTGAGAGGTTCGTTTGAAGAAAAATTAAAGCGCGTAATCGATCAGGCTAAAAAGAATCCTAACGTTATCTTGTTTATCGATGAATTGCACAATATCGTTGGTGCGGGTTCTACTGATTCAGAAAACAATAATGGCGATGCTGCTAATATTTTGAAACCTGCTTTAGCTAGTGGCGATTTGAAGTTGATCGGTGCAACCACGACTAGTGAATATCAAAGAATTGAGAAGGATCCTGCACTTGCTCGTCGATTCCAACAAGTTCAAGTTCCTGAACCAACTCAAGAAGTTGCTATTAAGATTTTACAAGGGTTGAAAGGTAAGTATGAGAAATTCCACCATGTAAAATATAACGACGATGCTTTGAAATTAGCTGTTGCTTTGTCAGAACGTTACATTCAAGGACGTTATCTGCCAGATAAAGCGATCGATTTGATGGACGAAGCTGGTGCTAAAAAGGGCTTGAATAATGTTGTTTCAAGCAAGGAAGATGTTCAAGCACAAATTAAGCAATTGGAAGCTGATAAAGAAGCTGCAGTGAAGGCTGAAGATTACCATAAAGCAAGTGATTTGAAAGCTGAAATTGCCAACTTAAAGGCAAGCTTGAAAGATGCTAAGAGTGTCGAAACACCAACCGTTACTGTTGATGATATCTATCAATTAATTGAACAAAAGACAAGAATTCCAATGAGTGAATTACATGCGGATGAAGCACAAAAGAATCTCGACTTAGCTAAAAGCTTGAAGGAAGTCGTAATTGATCAAGATCGCGCAATCGACGTAATTACTGACGCAGTAGCTCGGAAACAACCCTTTAAGGATAGCAATCGCCCAACGGGATCATTCTTGTTGACTGGTCCTACTGGGGTTGGTAAGACGGAATTAGCTAAGCAATTGGCTACGAAGCTATTTGGTAACAAAGACCACTTTATTCGTCTTGATATGTCTGAATATCAGGATCAAATGGCAGTTAACAAGTTAATTGGTTCTGCTCCTGGTTATGTTGGCTATGGCGAAGGCGGTCAATTGACGGAAAAAGTTCGTCATCAACCATACAGCTTGATTCTATTTGATGAAATCGAAAAAGCTAATCCACAAGTCTTTAATGCTTTATTGCAGATTATGGATGATGGCCGTTTGACTGATGCTCAAGGAAGAACGATTTCATTTAAGGATACCATCTTGATTATGACCTCTAACGCTGGTTTTTCAGATAAGCTATTGGAGGCTGGTAAAGTTGATCAAGCTAAATTGATCAGTGCTTTAAGTCATTACTTCAGACCTGAATTTTTGAATCGTTTAGATGCAATCGTGCCATTTAATTCATTGACTGAAGAAGATATGAGCAAGATTTTGGAATTATACCTTAACAAGATGAATTCGGCTTTGACTAAGAAAGGCATTAGGTTGACTGTCAGCCCAGAAGCTAAAAAGGTATTGGCTAAACGTGGCTATAATAAAGAATTTGGTGCAAGACCATTGCGTAGAGTTATCGAACAAGATCTCGAAACGCCAATCGCTAAATTAGTAATGGCTCATCCAGAAACTAAAGCAGTTAACTTTACAGTAGATGGTAAGGAATTCTTGTTAAATAACAAGGCAGTTTTTACCATCGAAGATGAAGCTAAAGCAGAATAATTAACTAAAAGTCTAAGAGAAAACGCTCTCTTAGACTTTTTTTATTTGGCAATAAAAGCAATCAATAATATAATTGTTGAATTAGATGATTTCTAACTTATTTCCCAGGAAATAAAATCTATGAAAGTAGGGGTTGATTAAATGGCGCAAGATAAACGAGCACCAGAATTAAAGCGTTCCATGACTGCCGGTCAAATGGAAATGATCTCTTTAGGTGGAGCTATTGGGGTCGGTTTGTTTATGGGAGCAGCTTCTACCATCAAATGGACCGGACCATCAGTTTTATTGGCTTATATTTTTGTTGGTCTAATCCTATACATCGTAATGCGAGCATTGGGAGAAATGCTTTACATTGATCCGGGTACTGGCTCTTTTGCGGATTATGCAACTAACCATATCCATCCCATTGCGGGATATCTAGCTGAGTGGGCCAATGTCTTTCAATTTATTGTGGTAGGAATTTCAGATGTGGTTGCTACTACGGAATACTTACGTTTTTGGTGGAAGGGGTCGTCAGACTGGATTGCTGGGGTAATCGTAATCGTAGCTTTGCTATTAGCGAATTTGGTTAGTGCCAAGGCTTATGGTACGTTAGAGTTTTGGTTTGCGATGATAAAAGTGATCACGATTATTATGATGATTGTTTTAGGCTTGTTCCTGATCTTCTTTGGGATTAATGGACATGCGATTGGCTTTAGCAATCTTTGGCGTCACGGTGGCTTTTTCACAGGTGGAATTAAAGGTTTCTTTTTCTCGATGGCCATTATTGTTGGTTCATATGAAGGAATCGAATTAATTGGGATCTCGGCAGGAGAGGTTGCTAATCCTCAAAAAGCAATTGTGAAAAGTGTAAAATCTGTCTTATGGCGAATCTTGATTTTCTATGTTGGTGCAATTTTCGTGATTGTAACCTTGTATCCATGGAATGAGTTAAGTACCGTTGGTTCACCTTTTGTTAATACTTTTGCCAAAGTCGGAATTACTACAGCTGCTTCAATTATTAACTTCGTAGTTTTAACTGCTTCTTTATCAGGGGCAAATTCCGGAATTTATTCATCTAGTCGGATGCTTTATAAATTAGCACATGAAGGTGAAGCACCAGCAACTTTCAAATATGTTTCTAAACATATCGTTCCTAGTCGTGCTATCGTCGGAATTACTAGTGGAATTTTGGCAGGCTTTTTACTGAATGTAGTTATGCAACTTTTCAATAAGTCACTTGCCAATGTTTTTGTGATAGTCTATAGTTCATCCGTGCTTCCAGGAATGGTTGCCTGGTTCGTAATTCTCTTGGCCGAGTATCAGTTCCGCAAACGAAATCCAGAATTAATGGTTGATCATCCGTTCAAGTTACCATTATTCCCATATTCGAATTTCTTTGCTTTTATTATGTTGCTCGTAATTGTAGTTTTTATGTTTATTAATCCAGAAACACGGCTTTCTGTAACGGTTGGTGCAATTGTACTGTCTGTAGCTGCGATTAGCTATGTAGTCAGACACCGTAAGCAAAATTAGTAGACAGAATAGTCGTTCTTTTTTACAATGATTCCTATAAATAAGTGAAAATAGAAAGAAGGAAGATTATGACTAAACCAATTATTGGTATTTCTGGTTCAGAAATTATTAATGACGGCGGGATTTTTCCTGGATATCGTCGTAGCTATGTGAATGAAGATTATGTCGATTCTGTTGTGAAAAATGGTGGCGTTCCTTTAATCATTCCATTTACTGAAGATGATGAAGTAATCGAGGCACAGTTAGATCAAGTTCAAGCTTTGATTTTATCAGGGGGCCACGATGTTGATCCGCACTTGTATGGGGAAGAACCACTACAAAAATTAGGGAAAACTTGGCCTGAGCGAGACCACTTTGATATGTTGCTACTTAAATTAGCTGAAGAAAAGGGAATTCCAGTATTAGGCGTTTGTCGAGGCTTCCAAATCATCAACGTAGCTCATGGCGGAAGTCTTTACCAAGATTTATCATACCGTAAAGAATTAACAATTAAGCATTCCCAAGATCATACGCCAAGCTTGCCAACTCATGAGATGAAACTTGAAGCGGATAGCAAGTTGGCTAAGATCTTAGGAAAGACCGAATTTATGGTAAATTCCTTCCACCATCAAATTGTCCATGAAGTAGCTCCTGACTTAAAGGCAGTCGGACATGCTTCAGATGGTGTAGTAGAAGCTTTGGAAAATACAAATGGCAACGTTATTGGAGTTCAATGGCATCCAGAAATGTTGCACCGAAATGAAAAAGTGGCTTTTATGAATCAAATTTTCGCTTGGCTTATTGCTAGCGCAAAATAAAGAAAAAGAAAGACCTTCAACGTAGCTGATAATGCTAGCTAAGTTGAAGGTCTTTTAGTTTTTATTATAAGAAGCGAGCACCAGCTGCTTCATAAATTTTGACCATTTCTTCTGGCCAAACGCTGGCTTGGACTTCACCAATGTGCGCTTTGCCTAAGAGCAACATACATAGACGAGATTGTCCAATTCCGCCACCGATAGTATAAGGCAAGTCGCCTTTTAACAACATTTGGTGGAATGGCAATGAAGCCCGATCTTCACAACCAGCTTTAGCGAGTTGGTCCCGTAAGCTCTCCTCACTAACGCGGATACCCATCGAAGAAATTTCCATTCTAGTATCTAATGGCTCGTACCAGAACAACAGGTCTCCGTTTAATTGCCAATCATCATAATCAGGTGCACGACCATCGTGTGGCTTGCCACTACGCTTCAATTTGTCACCAATCTTCATTAAGAAGACGGCCTTTTCTTTTTTAGTAATTTCGCGTTCGCGCTCATCAGGAGTTAAATCAGGCCACCGATCTTCGAGTTCTTGACTAGTTACAAAAGTAACTTTATCAGGTAAATGATAAGTTGAGCCAGGATAGCGCTTGGTTACTTCGTGTTCGATTTGCTTGATTGCAGCGAATATTTCTTCAACTGTCGCCTTTAAAGTAGCTTCAGTACGTTCTTCTTTGGTGATGATTTTTTCCCAATCCCATTGATCAACGTAGATTGAGTGGAAGTTATCAAGCTCTTCATCGCGTCGAATCGCGTTCATGTTAGTGTAGAGACCTTCATGCATGCCGAAACCATAGCGCTTCAATGCAAGGCGCTTCCATTTAGCTAGGGAGTGCACAACTTCAATCGTAGCACCTGGCTTAGCCAACATATCAAAGGCAACTGGGCGTTCGATGCCATTTAAGTTATCGTTCAAGCCAGTGCTCTTTTCAACGAACATTGGAGCTGACATTCTTTGAAGGTTCAAGCTTTCAGAAAGAATTGCTTGGAAATGTTCTCTGATGAAAACGATAGCTGCTTCTGTATCACGAACGGAAAGGGTTGGGTGATAATCTTTAGGAATAATTTGTGTCATAAGATAAACCTCATTTCTTTATTTGAGCAAAGAAAAAGCCCTTCGCTCCGTTAATAAAAATCAAGGGACGAAAGGCTTTTTTCCGCGGTACCACCCAAATTGTCTAAAATAGACCAACTCATAGTGCACTATCATGCACTATCGGTGTGATAACGTACCGACGACGGCCTCGCTTACTGCAAATGGTTCGGCTGGCATGCTCAAAGTGTTTTTCGAAGAGTCAGGATCTACTAGCTTTCCACTGGCGCTAGCTCACTGCAAGACTTAACCCATCTACTCGTCTTTTCATAGCGTTTTAATTTATTGCTTATATTTTATGGGATGAAAATAAAAAAAGCAAGTATTTTTTTCAAAAAACTTGCTTAATTCATAACGTGATATTTCAAAATCGGGAAGACAGGATTCGAACCTGCGACCCCCTGGTCCCAAACCAGGTGCTCTACCAAACTGAGCCACTTCCCGGATGCACCCAGAAGGATTTGAACCTTCAACCTTCTGATTCGTAGTCAGACACTCTATCCAGTTGCGCTATGGGTGCAACACCAACTTGAATAAGTATACCACAAATTTGATGATTGTCACCAAAAAAATAAAAAATCGTAAGTGTCAATATTTTTGCGGTAACCCATAAACCATTAGTCTAATCTTGCTTTCTTAAATATTTATATGATTTA
>NZ_CAKC01000065.1 GCF_000296855.1 Lactobacillus gigeriorum DSM 23908 = CRBIP 24.85
AACATCTAATGCCAGCATTATCCGTTTAAGTCAAAAAGCTGGATTCAAAGGTTTCAAGGATCTTAAGGTAGCCTTGATTAAGCAACGCTATCACAATAATGATGTTGATTTTAGCTTTCCATTTTCGCCAATCGATGAGCTGGAAAAAATTAATACAGCCATGAACGATTTATATTTAAACAGCATCAATCTACTTCGCGATAAAATTCAAATTACCGAAATTGAGCAGGCGGCAAAGACGATATTACGAGCTAAGCGAATTTTCGTATATGGCATTGGCGATTCTGGTTTAAGTGCTAAAAGCTTCATCAACAAGGTTAACAAGTTGAACCTCTTTCCTATTTTTGTTAAAGAAAATGATGATGAAATATCGATTACCAAGCAAATTAGACATGATGACGTCGCTATTTTTGTTAGCTATGATCAATACACAGAAGAATTCAAAAATGTAATTGATCAAGTGCTTACTTCCGCTTGCGATACGATTTTGATTACTGCTAATCCGAACAGTCGCTTATATCGCGCAGCAACTGTGGCAATTACGATTCCCCAAGCAGAAAAAGAACGTAAGGTTGCAACTTTTTATTCTCAGTTTGCATTCCAATACATTCTAAATCTGATCTTTGCGTTACTTTATAAGAATAAAATTCTAAATTAAAAAAGAAGTCTGCGAGACTTCTTTTTTAATTATTGATCGATGTGACCAAAATTGCCACGTTTCTGATGGTCCTTTGGACGGTTTTTCGCTAACTAGGGGAAGGCCTTTGGCTTTAAATTCCGCAAAAGCTGCATCAATATCGTCAACCGTCAAAGCAAAGTGATTTAAACCCGTTCGCGCATTCCAAGGAACATCACCATTTTGGGCTTCATTTTTAGGAAACATCTCAATAAATTGACCGGAACAAATTTCAAAATAACCATACATAATACGCCCTGGATCTGTTTGCGCAATTTTTTGTTGCTCTGGACGATCAGGACGATTGAGATATTCTTTGTAGCGCACCAATACTAAATTCTTGAAGCCTAGCTTATTTTGATAAAAATCTACCATTTCATCCCAATTGTTTGCCACAATGTTAACGTGCATTAAAGCATTGACTTTCATAAGTTATCTCTATTCTAGTTCAAGTCCAGCATCTGCCACCGCCTGCTGCACTACTTGTATTACTAAATCACTATGATCCAACGCTCTAGTTGCAGCTTGTAGATCATGATGCTCAATCATCTTGCTAAAAGCCATAAACTCTTCATACATCCGGTGGGGATGTTGCTTGCGATCGACTTGGACAGTATGATTTACATGATCAACTACCGTAAAGGAATCCATCACATTAGCTGGTCCATTAACAATGATGGTTTTAGACTCACCTTCAATCAGTGAAGTCACAGGAGCAGCTACATCTTTGGCTACAATCGAAACTGCCTTGAAGTCACCATAATCCAAAATCAAGATCCCTGACGTATCTATTCCACGTTGGATATTGGCTTGATAGCTAACCTTTTTAGGCATCCCATATAAGCCGACCAAGAAATGAATGTTATAGATATTTAGATCCATCAAGGCACCACCACCCTTTTTAGGATCAAATACAGGAAGAACCTCGCCTGCCTTGAAAGCATCGTAGCGGTGAGAATACTGCGAGTAGTTCATCGACACAATCTTAACCGGGCCAATGGTTGCTAATTCAGCTTTTAATGCTTGATAGTTGGTTAAATATTGATTGGTAATCGCCTCTAGTAAAATCAATCCCTTAGTTTCAGCGAGTTGACGTAATTCTTTAAACTCTTGATATTTGACCGTAAATGGCTTTTCACAAATAACATTTTTTCCAGCTTCCAAAGCTTTTTTGGCAAATACATAGTGCAAGAAGTTAGGAACCGCCACATAAACCGTATCGGCGGTGGTTTTGGTCAAAGCTTGGTCGTAATCGGTATAAAGCTCTGTGATGCCATATTCTGCTTGATACGATTGCATTGTCTTTAGGTCTCTTTCAGTTCCAGTAATACCTACTAACTCAAGCTTCTCAACCTCTTTAGCAATTGGTAAAAAATCGCTGACAATAAAACCAGCTCCAGCAATCAATAATTTCATAAGTAATCCTTTCGCTTTCAAACTTTATTGACTTCAGTTGTTAATTCTATTATTGCGAGAATAAGTAAAATAAACTATAGATGTGGTCTCATTTGGCAAGAAGGTTCATATTTTTAGGAAATATGGTACCAAATTCTGAACTTTTAGTTCAATTTCATCTCTGTTAACGTATCAATGATTAATTGATGATCTTGCGTATGTTCTAATCCTGATACTACGAAACAACCTCTGAGTTTACTGTCAACGTAAAGTGGATAGCCACCACCCGTGTGGATAACCTGTGGATTTTTGCTTAATGCCGGAAAATCTGTTTGATGATTGAACACATATAAGGAGGAATGCCCTGTAGCCATCACAATAAATTGTTTGCGGTTTAGCCATTCATCAGTTTTTTTTGCCATTTTCTAAATATTGAAAAACAATGTCCCCATCAAAATAAACTCTGATTCGAACCGGCGTCTTGCCATCGGTTTTGGTAATGATTTTTTGACCAAATTGAAATGCAGTTTTATTATCAAATTTTTAAAAAGTAATAATCTCTTCTTGAGCTAACTTCATTTTTATCACCTCAAGACAGATTATCTGCTTTTAGCCATAAATTGATAGCTTGAAATAGCTTTTAGGTAAAAAAGTTCATTTTTTGCGCAAAAAAATATTGCCGACATCAAATGACATCGACAATATTTATTATTTGCTATGTAACTATTCAGAACTATCTAAGTTAACTATCTAACGTTTGATACTCTGATGTATTGCTTAGCAGGTCTACCAATTCTGAAGTAAGTCTTACCGTTCTTGAATCTGTATGAACCACCATAAGTAGTGATTGATTGACCCTTGTAGAGCTTCCACTTACCGTTGAATGAAGTACGCTTAGTTGAAGTTCTATAAATGTATGCGTTATGAGTCAATCTACGTGGGGTACCAGTAATGTTAGTTACACGAACGTATTGATCCTTACCAACGATCTTGTAGTAAGTCTTACCGCCAATATTAACTACCTTAGGTACGTAGGTAATGGTTTCGTAGGAGTTGTAGACAACGCCAGTTGACTTACCATTGTGATCGTAAGCGATTGATTGGTGCATTACAGGACCAGTAGTACCTTGTTCTGCTTGAGTACCATCAACGAACTTAGTTTCAACATATTCGTTAGCAGTTGCGCTGTTGATACGAGTGTATGATACACCGTTTACAGTGATAGTATCGAAGGTTGAAACTGAAGTACCATTAGCAACAGTTCTACCAGTGTTGCTTACGCTGTTACCATTGAATGAGTAAATTGGAGCAGGTGAACCGTCGGTAGTTTGAACAGTCTTTGGAGCCTTAGCACCTACAGTAAGGTTGAAAGTCAAAGCAGTAGTGTAACCATTAGCGTTCTTAGCAGTTACAGTTACTGGGTATGAACCTGCAACAGCAGTGTTTACCTTAGATGCGTCAACTGATACAGGAAGTTTAACTGTATTGCTATTTGCTGAGAAGACTGCACTGAAGGCTTGTGCAATTGCACTGGTGTTTACGGCGCTACCTACAGGGATGTAATTAAAGCTTGCGTTGCTTGCCAAACTAATAGTTTGAGTGTGGTTGTAGGCAACACCATTGTAAGTAATTACTGGGTTCTTGCTGTAGTCTGCTGGTACATTGTAAGCAGAAACATAAACAGTGATTGAGCCAGTTTGACCATTAGTTGCAGTTACAGTCCAAACCACTTTAAATGGAGCAGCAGGAGCATTAAAGTTTCCATCTTTATCGACAGTAACCTTAGCATCAGCTAATCCTGCCTTAATATCCTTCTTAAGTTCTTCATCTTTTGGATCTGCAACAAGTTTAGCTCCATTAGTACCACCACTAATTGATGGAATGAACAAAGTCTTAAGCTTAGCAGCTAATTTATCAACAGTATTTTCACCAGCACCTAAAGTTACTGACCCATTAGTTACTTGAGTTCCATTGCTTGTAAAATATGGTGTACCAGCTAATCTAGTATCAGGAACAGTAAAAGCTGTTGACACTTCACCAATACTTACACCTGCACTTGTAGCAGTAAACTCCTTACCACCATTATTTACATACTTACTACCTGGGGTTAGGCCATTTACATATACATTAGGTACAACTACAACATAAGTCTTACCCAATTGTAGGGTTGAGACAGCCTTGTCACTTGTTTTATTACCCTTATCATCGGCTGGGAATACTTGAGTAGATCCCCAATATCCTGGTGTACCAAATAATGATGATAAAGTAACGTTTAAAGTAGAAGCTGAAGCTCCATCTTTAATAGACGTCAAATTGTTAACAGAAACACTTACACCTAAATCAATTGCCTTTGCTTCTTGAGAAGGTGTAGTACCTGGCACAACAGTAACAGGTACTGAATCAGCCGCACTAACAACACCAGTAGAAACAACAGCTGGAGCTACTGCCAACAATGCAGCAGCTGCAGCACTTATAATTCTAGAATTTTTTCTCATATAACTTATCCTTTCATCAATAAACAACAGTAAATGCCCAATTTTTACTGTCTATACATTAATTATACCACTTGTACTAACAAAAATCGCAGATATCATAAAAGAATATGCGCTATATCAATGCATTCCAAAATATATAAGTTCTAAGCCTCCCTTCTGTTAGTTTTATCTTATCGTAAATTGTTTAAGAAGACGTTAAGACCACTTTACATTTCCACAATAATTTTTTACAAAAATTTTGCAGACACGAAAAAACCGATGTCTCTCGACACCGGTTAAATTATTGGGTTAGCTGGATTCGAACCAGCGCATGATGGTACCAAAAACCATTGCCTTACCACTTGGCTATAACCCAAAGCTATTGCTGGAGCTTTTACTTGTTGCTCCCCATTGAGCTCTCACTCAACAGTAACTATTGTATGTAAATTTATCTCTAAGGTCAAGTATTTTCTGAAATTATTTTTCAATTTTTTTCAAAACGAATCTTTTTTCTTCAGGATTTACGATTCCCTCAAGTTCAAAGCGTTCGCCATTGTCACTGCTAATCTCGCCAAACTTGATTATTCCCGAAGTCTCATCGTCATGATCATTGATTACTTCAAGATCCTTGTTAGCTTCGCGCATAAATTCGCTCAACATTCTCATCTTTTGCTTGGTCTGTTCAGACTTTTTGACAGCGGCAGCCAAAGTATAGCCCTCGTCAATTTGATCCTTCAAAAAAGCAATTAAAATCACTGTCTGCAAATTATAGCTTCTAACGCCCTTGCTAGTTGACAAAGGTTCGATATATCCCTTTTCTTCCCAGTAGCGAAGTTGGCGCTGAGTGACACCGGTTATTTTACTTACCTCACCAATGCCAATCTCAATATGTTTAAATAAGTCCCTAAATATCTTTTTCGATTGCATTTTATAACCTCTTAATCAATTCAATGACTCTATTTTACAAAATAACTCAAAAAAATCCAACAATAATGTTATATTATATAACTTTAATGTCATATTATTTGACATTGGTGCAAAAACGTCATATAGTTGCTATTGTTACTTCTTTTGATGAAAGGGATGGGAAAATATATGAGTTCTGCACAACCCGTCGATATCCACGGTAACCCATATAAGCGTGGATTATTAGTTCTTGTTCTTATGATTGGATCATTCTGTACGGTACTGAATGGTACGCTGCTAGCTACAGCTTTGCCTTCAATCATGAAATCATTTTCTATTAGTACTGCCACTGCCGAATGGCTTTCAACCGCCTTCTTATTGGTAAACGGCGTAATGATTCCTATTTCAGCTTGGCTAATCAATACTTTCGGTTCACGAAAAATGTATTTGTTGGCTATGACCACTTTCTTTATCGGAACCACCTTGGCAGCAATTGCTCCTAATTTTGGCCTATTATTAACTGGCCGAATTATTCAAGGTCTTGGAGTTGGGATCACTATGCCACTTCTACAAACGATCATGTTAACGATTTTCCCACCAGAAAAACGTGGAGCCGCCATGGGTACAGTAGGAATTGTCGTTGGTTTAGCACCTGCTATCGGACCAACGCTATCCGGTTGGATCGTGGACAACTGGCAATGGCGTGACCTCTTCCGGATGATTGCACCAATCGCTGCTCTCGTAATTATTTTGGCCTTTTTCTTTGTAAAGGATGTTCTACCAACTAAGAAAGAAAAAATCGATTTAGCTTCGATCATTACCTCTACTGTTGGTTTTGGCTCATTGCTTTATGGTTTTTCGGAAGCTGGAAACAAAGGCTGGACTAATCCAACAATTTTAACTTTTATTGCTATTGGGATCGTCTTCATCGCTCTTTTCAGTTACCGGCAACTCCATATGGATGAACCATTCCTTGATTTATCGGTCTTTGAACACTTTGAATTCTCTCTTGCAGCCTTGCTTAGTGGAATTTCTAACCTAGCCATGGTTGGAATTGAAATGGTGCTCCCACTTTATATCCAAAACTTACGTGGCGAATCAGCTTCCCACTCTGGATTAATGCTACTGCCCGGAGCTTTGATGATCGGTATTCTTTCTCCTATCAGTGGTCGTTTATTTGATAAGTACGGCGCACGAATGATGGCCATTACTGGTATGACCTTATTAACCGTGGGTTCGATTCCATTTATGTTCTTAACTGATCAAAGTTCATACTTAATGATTGTAATCTTCTATGCCATCAGAATGACTGGGGTTACTTTCGTAATGATGAACGTTACTACTTCAGGAATGAATGCTCTACCATTAGACAAGATTTCCCATGGTACGGCAGTCAACAACACTTTCAGACAGGTTTTAAGTTCAATCGGTACTGCTATCTTGGTTTCCGTCCTAAGTACTGTAACCAAGGACCAAATGCCAGGAAAGCATCTATTACATACCATGCCACTTGATTACAAGACTAAAGCCATTGACGCCACTTTAGCTGGTTTCCATGCAAGTTTCGGCATCAGTATCGTCTTTGCCTTTATTGCCTTGCTACTTTGTTTCTTCTTGAAGAAAAATACTCCAGTTAGAAAGGAAGAGGTTAGAAAATGATCTTACTAATCTTACTTTTAGCTATCATTGCCTTCGCTTATTTCAATATCATCCCCGGCAAAGGCCATCGCTTCCTTGCCTGGATTAGCTTAGCAGTATTAATTGTTAGCGTTGGCTCCGTCGTGCTTCACGATCGTGACCATTTGGGAATGGAAGTCGAAACTAAGACCCAAACACAACGTCTAGTTTCTAGCGCCAGCCCCCAATTACCTGTTTTACTCTACCAACCACTTGGCAATGGCACTGAGAAAGTCTATCTATACAAGACCAATGCTGAACAAAAGAAGCCTAAGCCAATCAAAGTCGATAAAATGAAGGCTACGGTTACTAAATCGGCAGCTAAGCCGACAGTTACCATCAAAACTGAACGCTATGTCTTCAAGAATTCGACTATGAAAGCTTTATTCAGCGTCTTCAATCACGAAAACGAACTTAAACAGCGCACATACGAATTCAAATTACCAAGGAATTGGCAAGTACTTTCAATCAAACAAGCTAAAGCCTTACAGAAAAAATTATTGCAGCAACAAGCTCTATTGAAACAAAAAGCTGCTCTTGCTAAACAAGCACAAGCAGCTCAACAAAACAAATAATAATAACTTTTCTAAGCATTGATCGCAAATTTGGATCAATGCTTACTTTTTGTCATAACATATAAATATTGAAAAACATACATTTTATGTATTTGCTTATTATTAGTAAGCAGTGTAAACTGTAAAATATATATTTTTAGGGAGGTATATTTCGATGAATCTTCATTCAGATTTTTTATTAAATCAAATTAATGGCCCTAAGGATCTTAAGCAATTATCGCTTGCTCAAATGCAACAACTTGCTCAAGAAATTAGAACCTTAATTCTAGAAAAAGATAGTGCTGAAGGTGGTCACCTTGGTCCCGATCTTGGTATCGTTGAAACCACTATTGCCTACCACTATGTCTTTGATGCACCTAAGGATAAATTAGTTTGGGATATTTCTCACCAAACTTATCCGCACAAGATGTTAACTGGTAGAGCATATGGCTGGCTTGATCCAGATCGCTATGAAGACGTTACTCCATACTCTAACCCTGATGAAAGTCCTTACGACTACTATGCGGTTGGTCATACCTCCACCTCAATTTCACTTGCGACTGGGATGGCCAAAGCTCGTGACCTAATGGGTGGCAAAGAAAACATCATGGCCTTAATCGGTGATGGTGCCTTAACTGGTGGTATGGCATATGAAGGTTTGAATAATGCTGCCATTGAAAAACATAACTTGGTAATCGTAGTTAATGACAACCAAATGTCAATCGCTGAAAATGTCGGTGGTTTAGTTACAGCATTAAAGGAACTTCGCGACACAAATGGCTTAGCTAAAAATAACCCATTCAAGGCGATGGGTTTTGATTATCGTTATGTCAATGATGGTAATGATATCGAAAAGATGATTGCTGCTTTCAAGGATGTAAAAGACGTCGACCATCCAATTGTTTTGCATATCAATACACTCAAGGGTAAAGGCTATAAACCAGCTGAACAAGATGAAGAAGCTCACCACTGGGTAGGGCCATTCGATCTAGCTACTGACAAGCCAAAAACGCCTGCTAGCAATCAACCTTCTCCTGAATCAGTTGTACTTGACGTTTTGAGTCAACGAATTCATCAAGGTGAAAACTTAATGGCGATCACTGCTGCCATCCCTGGAGGCTTTGGTCTAGAAAAATTCAGAGAAGAATTTCCAGATAATTATGTTGACGTGGGAATCGCAGAGCAACAATCTGTGGCCTTCGCTGCTGGCTTTGCCAAAGAAGGTGGTGTGCCAATTTTATTTGAAAGCTCAACTTTCTTACAAAGAGCCTTCGATCAACTTTCCCACGATGTGGCTGCTAATGATCTTCCAGTGGTCATGATTGTTGGTGGCGCTGGCATTTCTGGCACTTCCAAGACTCACTTAGGTATTTTTGATCAAGTGATGATCAGCAATTTACCTAACTGGACCTATCTTGCACCTACTTCACTAGCAGAACTTAGAGCCATGCTAACTTGGGCCATTAAGCAAAAACAACATCCTGTAGCAATTAAGTTGCCAACTAAGCCAGTTCCTGAAACTTCAGCTAACCTAGTAACCGACTACAGTCAAATCAACTACCAAGTTAAAGCTGGCAAGGATGTTGCCGTTATTGGGCTTGGTGACTTCTATGGTCTAGCTCAAGCCGTTGCCAATGAACTAGATGCTACCCTGGTAAATCCGGTTGCAGCTAATGTCCTTGATGAAGCTACACTTAATGACCTAGCAGAAAAGTACCGGGTAATTGTTACGCTCGAAGATAACTCACTTGATGGTGGTTTTGGCCAAAAAGTGGCTGCCTTCTTAGGTAATCGCGATGTTAAAGTCCTTAACTATGGTCAAGCTCGTGAATATACTGATCAAGAACCATTGGCCTCTATTTACCAACGCAGTCATTTGACTAAAGACCAAATCGTAGCTGACGTTAAGGCAATGCTATAATTTTTCCCATCAAAAAAAGCCGATTAATGAGCTCTATTTTTAAGAGCCGACATTAATTGGCTTTTTTATTATTAGGCTAAATTTTCACCGTTTGAGGCAATTACTTGCTTATACCAGTCGAACGAATCCTTCTTCATGCGCTTCAAGCTACCATTGCCTTCATCATCACGATCAACGTAGATAAAGCCGTAGCGCTTCGACATTTGACCAGTACCGGCACTAACTAAGTCAATGCATCCCCAAGTCGTATAGCCGATTAGATCAACTCCATTATCAACAGCTTTACCCATTGCTTCAATATGTTGACGCAAGTAGTCAATGCGATAGTCGTCATGAATCTTGCCGTCTTCCGCAATCTTGTCAACTGCTCCAAGACCATTTTCAACAACCATCATTGGCAATTGATAGCGATCGTTCATGATTTCCAAGTAATATTGCAAACCTGTTGGATCAGTTGCCCAGCCCCATTCTGAGTAGTTTAAGTATGGGTTTCTTGCACCAGCAGCAAAGTTGCCTTCAACTTTATCCGTTACATCATGCGTGGTTACGACATTACTCATGTAGTATGAGAACGTATAAAGATCAACCTTACCTGCGGCTAGATCTGCCAAATCTTGGTCAGTAATGTCAAGTTTGACATTATGTTCTGCCCAAAGTCGCTTAGCGAAGCTTGGGTAAGCCCCCTTACATTGAACGTCCCCACAGTAGTACAAGTTTTGTTCCCAACTGTGACGGTTGGCCAAAATATCCTTAGGATCCGGCGTCAATGGATAGTTAACGATCCCACAAATCATGTTACCGACAACATAGTTAGGATCAATTTCATGCGCAGCCTTAACTGCACGAGCACTCGCAACAAATTGGTAGTGCAACTTTTGGTAGGCATGTTGGTAAACTGCATCATCAGTTACATTATTGCCAAAGAGATTGAGCATCAAGAGTGTACTATTGATTTCGTTAAAAGTTAGCCAGTACTTAACCAAGCCTTGGTATTCTTTGAACAACACTGTAGCATATTTTTCATACAGCTCGATCATCTTACGATCGTTCCAGTCATGGTATTTTTCGCTCAAATATAGCGGATCTTCATAGTGAGAAATCGTTACTAATGGCTCAATCCCGTACTTCTTGCATTCCTCAAAGACCTTACGGTAAAAATCTAATCCCGCTTGATTTGGTTCAGCTTCATCGCCTTTAGGGAAAATTCTTGTCCACGCAATCGACAAGCGGAAGAGCTTAAAGCCCATCTCTGCAAAGAGCTTGATATCCTCCTTATAGTGGTGATAAAAATCAATTGCTACATGGTTAGGATAATATTCATTGGGATCAATTGCGCCAACGGCACCTTCTGGTAACCCTGCTCCTGGAATACCTGGCGTCTTGCGGAATTCACCGTTTAATTTATAAGTTAACATTCTTGGAGCTTTGACACTACCAGCAGTCGTAATATCAGTTACCGATAAGCCCTTGCCATCAACGTCATAGGCACCTTCGATTTGGTTAGCTGCCGTAGCGCCACCCCATAAAAAATTCTTTGGAAATGTCATTGTTATTGTTCTCTTTCTAACTAATCTGTTTTTGAAAACCGTTACACATTTCATTATAAGTATATACTTAATCAAAAATCAAGGATATAATGAAATCGCTGACATTGTTTTTATAGAAAGGAATTTACTATGACTATAAAATTACTTGCTTTTGATATGGATGGTACCTTGCTTAATAGTAAAGGCAAAATACTTACCAGCAGCAAACAGGCTCTTCAAGCTGTGCTTGCCCAAGGAATTAAAGTCGTACTTTGTTCTGGTCGCCCCTTTGCTGGCTTAACTACCTATCTAGATGAACTGGGAATTCATGGCGATGATCAATACGTGATTACGCTGAATGGCGCAATTTCAAGAACTGCTTCAGGAACTGTCATGACTCAAGATTTGGTTGAAAACAAGTATTATCGTCAAATGACAGCTTTTGGAATTGAACATCATGTTCCTTTCAATATCGTCGATGCTAATTCTCGAATCATTACTGCCGACCATGATGTTGACTTCATGGTTTATATTCAAGCACATGAAAATACGGCGCCACTATATATCAGAACGCCTGATGAAATGCCTGATACGCTTCAAATCGCCAAGGGCTGTTTCGTTGGCGATCAAGCTAAACTTGATCAAGTTGAACCATTAGTTCGTGCCAAATTTGGCGATTCGCTTTATGTTGTGCGAGCTGACAAGAATTTCCTTGAATTGCTCAATCCTCATGTAAATAAAGGCAATGGTTTACGCGAATTATACGAGAAACTAAACATTAGCGCCGATGAAGTCATCGCTTTTGGCGATCAAGTAAATGATATTCCAATGTTTGAATTTGCCAAAACTGCTGTCTGCATGGCTAACGGAAGTGACGAAGCCAAGGCTAAAGCTACTTATCTTGCAGATTCCAACGATAACGACGGCATCAGTAAAGCCTTAGCTAAATTACTATAAAACAAAAGGATCCTCGCGGATCCTTTTTTATGCACCTAAAATATGGAAATAGCTCAGGACAATCCCTAAAATCAAGACGAACCAAATCATCTTCGTCGAAGTAACGTTTTTCTTACCCAAAAGCCAATAAACTAAGGCTACCAGGACTACTGGAACCAATGACGGCATAATTTGATTCAAAATATCCTGCATTTTCAGTGTAACTTTGCCGGCATGATAAACAAACGGAACCTTGGCCCGAATCACCGTAGGGATCAAGGCACCAACCACAGTAACTCCGAGTAAAATAGCTGAATCAGTAATCAAATTTAACTTGCCTGAAGCTGAGTCAATTAATTTATTTCCTTGATAGTAGCCCCAATTCAAGAAATTAAATCTCGTAAACAAAACTATTAGGTTAACGATAATCCAGATAAGTGCTCCTAAAGGATTGCCTTTTAGTCCCATATAAGCACCGATTGAACCACAGATGGTAGGAATAATTGCACTAAAAATCGTATCGCCGACGCCGGCTAGCGGTCCCATTAAGCCAGTCTTGATTCCTGCAACCGTATCTTTGGCCTTGCTTCCCTGCTTTTCTTCAATTGCCAGATCCATCCCGATGATAAAGCTACCAACAAAGGCATTAACATTGAAAAATTGTGATTGCATCTGCATCATTTCGACTAATTCGTCATCTTGATACCAGCGTCTTAAAAATGGCAAAACCGTAAAGAAATATCCTGGCGCCATCATTCGTTCGTAGTTCCATGATAATTGGCTAGACCATAGCCAACGCCAATTTGCTCTAAATAAATCTTTTTTGGTCAAACTCTTACTTTCAGTTTTCATATTCGCCCTCGTCGTTTTCGTATTCTTCACTTGTGTCTTCATTAGTAGTTGTTGCAACAACTACTTTTTGATTTTCTCGTTGATAATGCAAAATTGCTAACGCCAAACCCATTAACGCCACTCCAAGCATCGGAATTTTGACATAAGCAGCGGCAATAAAGCCAAGCAATAAATATGAAATAAAGCGCTTGGTTGGCAAATAGCGCAATAATATTGCAATTCCGACTACTGGTAAAATTCCTCCAGAAACTTTAAGACCATTAATCAACCAGCTTGGAACAATTTCCAAAATTGCCTTAACTACCTTATTGCCAACCAAAAGCAAAACTAATACAGGAATAGCACGAGACAAGCCCCATGAAAACAAACCCCAAATTGCATTGCGGGCTGCAGCCTGTGGTTCATTTGCCTTAATAAACCGATCCATCCGATGTTGGAAAATCGTATTCGCAAATCTGGCTAGCACGTCAAGCTGCACCATCAACAAACCTACCGGTACGGCTAAGCCAATTGCAAATTGGACGCCCTTACCAGAAAGCACGGCATAAACTGTTCCGACGATTGCTCCTGTTAAAAAGTCAGGCATCGATGCCCCACCATAAGTGCTTACGCCTAAAACCATCAACTGCAAGGTTGATCCTACTACTAAACCAGTAGTCAAATCGCCCATGATCAGGCCAGAAATCATCCCTATCGATAATGGATTGTTAAACACTACGACCGTTAGTTGATCAAGCGCCATCCAAAACGCTAAGGCTGTCAATAAAATAATTTGCCACCAAGTAATCACGCTTATTACCTCACTTCAATAATTCCAAAAACTCACTTTTTGCTTCTGCAGGCACCATTTGATGATATAAATGACTGCCCTTTTCGGCTAAATACTTAAAATCGGCGATATCTTGAGCGCTTACCGCTACGCTCTTAGCAACTTGTTTCGTCCCTGCCTTCGTTGACATATTGCCCACATTAATTTCAGGTAACAGCACTGCTAGATCTACTAGTTTTCTAAGTACTCCAGGATTTTTTACTAGTAGTAAAACTGTCTGTCCTTCATACTTACCTGAATTTATCCGACGAGCTGCTCCTTTGGTTGTCAAAATACTTAAGTGCACCCCATTAGGGCATGCCGTCTTTAAGGCTGTTTTTTGAATTGGACTTTTAACGATCTCATCATCCACCACCATAATGCGTTGCAATTTCAAGGCATTGGTCCATAGGGTTGCTACTTGTCCATGAATCAATCGTTCATCAATCCGCACATGGCTTAATTGGTGTGGCGTCAACTGTTCATTGCCTGATCTAGTCTCTTCTTTATTAAGACTTGGTTTTGGGGCTTCAACTCCCAGCTCTTGCGCATTGTCATTAGCTTGGGCAATTGCTTCATTCATTGGCGTCCCCATCACTGCTGCCAGCAATAAAGGCAACGATAGACCACTATAAATCTTTACTTCGGGATGCTCGCCCTTAAAACGTAAAGCCGTATTAGCTGGCGTCCCTCCTACTAGATCAACGATTATCGTTGGTAATTCATCAAAGGTAGCTGCGGTTTCCGCAATCTTTTTTAACAAGTCTTCTTGATTCATTGTCTGCCGAAAAGCGATTGCTTTTACGTTGCTGAGTTTACCAGCGATCATTTCGCAACTAGCCAAGGTTGCAATTGCATAGTTACCGTGACTAACTACTAGAAAATTGCTCATCTTTTTATCCCCTTATAATTAATAACTTGCTTCATTATACTCTAATTGGTATATGTGTTAAATAATATTTTTAAACTTATTATTAGCGATAATAGTATTATTGGTATACATCAATTATTAATAACCGCTTACATCATTAATACACGGGCAATAAAAAAACGCAGTTCATCAACTGCGTTCTACGACAAAACTGTTAAATTTTTTCCTGGCCAATCGCTATCGACATATTCTAGCACCTGACCTTCGACAGTCAGCTTAACAAACGATCCATGGTGAAAGCCATGAAACTTGTCATCAATGGCTAGCATTTTCAAATATTGTGTCATGCTATCGCTATGGCCAACGACTAAAATCGTTTCATTGGGTTGCACATCGCGCAAAACCAAATTCATTCCTCGTTCCATCCGATCTTCAACATCCCGATCAGATTCAACTTTAGGTGAAAAAACCAATTTTCTAAGTGGTAGCGACAATTTATGATGCCCTTCAAGCAAACCATAATCCCGAGCCTTTAATTCACTAATCCGCAAGTAATCCAATTCATTGTTAGTAATCAGTTCAAGCGTGCTACTGCTACGCTCCTGGGTTGAGCAATAAGCCCGATCAAAATTAATGCCATTTTCAATAAAATATTCTCTTAATTTTTTTGCCTGTTTGATGCCAATTTTGGTCAATGGAGAATCAGTTACGCCTTGAATTCTCCCCTCTTGATCAAACAGCGTTTGCCCATGGTTAACCAAATATATCGTTGCTACCATTACCAAATAAACTTTCTATTATGCTTTAAAATCTTTATTGTAGGTATCACTCTTAACTACAAAATCAGGTACACTGATGAAGTGCAATGAATAAACATTGCGTACCTTAGAGATACTGAAACCAAAGTAGTTAAAATCACCATCGTGTTTTGAGCCCTGAGTATTAAACAAGTCGCCGGCATGTTCCCATTCGCGATAAAGCTTCGGATTGGTCCGGTATTTTTCGCCACTTCCAACGTAGCCAAAAATCATTTGCTTAAGACCAAAATAAATGTTCTTCTTTAACGTTGTCATTGAAAGCTTGCTTTTGCTCTCTGAAAAGCCGGCCATATCTTCAACGTAATTATCGTCTAAATTTAAGCCGTTTTTCTTGCAAGCACGAACAATTCCGGCAACGTAGTGATTGCCATTTTGAATGCCAAACTTATGCTTGGTATATTCATCGGCAATATCTTGAGCCAAATTCATCGTACCTTCACTTGCTTTCCAAGCCGGTAAATCAAGCTGGTCACGCACTTGATTAATCAAGCGCAAACTGTAGTCAGCTAGTTCCTCTCTTTGAGCTGCAGTCAACTTGTTAGGTTTTACCAGCTTTTTATTGTCTTTAAGACTTTCAGGTAAACTATTACGACTAAAACTGTTGACCTGCATCCCCTTCATTGAGGCCTTGATGAAACTTTTACTTGGCTTGCCCTTGTACGCTTTAAGTAGTGCCTGCTTAGTATAGCCTTTTGGCAATACTAATTTAGCCTTACGGGTTTTATGACTGGCAGCTTGTGCCGTTTCTGGTCTAGCAAAAGTTGTCATACCAATTGGTGCTAACGCCATCATAGCTGCTACTAAAATTAATCGTAAACGTCTTTTCTTCATGTGGGGCCTCGCTTTCTATACTAATTAAATTAATTTTACCATAAAAAAAGACTCGGAAATTTTACCGAGTCTTTAAAAGATTAATACCAACCGTGACTAAGCCAGAAATTCTTGGCAGCTGTCCATGAACCATAGCGAGATTGGACATAATTATCCGCAACTCGTTCTTGGTTAGCAGCAGAATAATCACCATTCAAGTAAGCCGATGATAATTGATACTTACCGATGTATTGACCATTTCTAGCAGTATATGAACCACCAGATTCGCGGTTAGCGATCCAAGCCTTAGCACTTGCTTCTGAGCCAGTAGCTGAACTGGTGTAAGAACTAGTGGTGTTAGTTGTAGCTTGCGTATTTGCTTGAGCATAGCTTTGGCCATTATTGGCAGTAGTATTTTGACTATAGTTGTTGTAGTTTTGGTAACTATTGTAAGTTACTGCAGAATTGTAACTAGTAGTGTCATAAGTTACTACCTTAACCCATTGATTTTTACCTAAGTCGTACCACTTATTTCCTTGTGCATCATAAGCAGTCTTAATTACCTTCCAAGAAGTATTAGGGTCGAGAATTTGACCAGTTGGTTCAGGATTTTGATAATCATTATAAACAACGGTTGATTCATAAACCTTGTAAACTGCAGCATCATTTTCAACAATCGCTGCTTGAACGTCATTAGTATTCAAATTGTCAACAACTGCTACTCCTGCAATCGTCAAAGAAGCAACAGCAATGGTTTTGGTTAAAATAGATCTAAAATTCAAAAATTTTCTCTCCTTTAATCCTAGTCATAATTTTTTTGACAGGATCCATATTACCTGCTTCTTGTTGCAATTGGATAACAGAAGGATCACCGCCATGTTAAGAAAAAATTACCATCTGCAGGATTATGTAAAATCTGTAATAATAAGTGCTATTAACAAAAAATCTTGAAATATCTGCAATCATTGCGAAATAATAGTAATATAATGAAGGTAACATTTCAGAGTAAGGAGAAAAAATATGACTAAATACGTTGTTAAATTAACTGAAGAAGATTTACAAATGATCAAAGACTGCCATTCTAAGAATCCTTCAATCATGAAGGCAATGGCTGAAGCTAAAAAAGAAGACTAGTTTCAAGCTTCATTAAAAGGGGATGCCGATGAGCATCCCCTTTTTGTTTATAGATTTAATTCTAAACCAACACGATCAGGATCAAGCGGATCGTCAACTCGAACGATTCCACGTTTTACAAAGCCCTGGCTCTTAGCTAAAGCTTGCATCGGTTGATTTTTTAAGCCAGTGTCAACACGGAAATTTCTTAGGTTCCGAGCATAGTAGAGACTGATTAGATTGCTAACAAACTTACCAGCTAAATGTTGTCCTTGATACTTATTGCTCATTGCAATGCGGTGAATAGTAGCATAAGGATCCTGGTCATTATTCCAGGCACCAGCAATCTTGTGATAATTAGGATCTGGTCCAACAATCACGGCTGCATAGCCAACTACTTCCTCGCCACACAATAAACAGTAGCCAACCTGAGCCAAGATATCATGTTGGATGGTCGCTTCATTCGGATAGCCACTTTGCCACTGGGTACTGCCAGCTACTTTCAAGAATTCTTTAGCATCCGCAATAATCTTCATAATTGCCGGCAGATCCGACATTTGTGCCAATCTTGTATAAATTGCTGCCATTGAATGTTCCCGCTTTCTTATTTTGCTTGTTTTCTATTATAATAAAAGCAGATTGACCATGCGAGGATTTTCAATGAAACAACAATATTATAAATTTATCAACCAATTCGCCCATTTCTTACGGGCTTTGTTAGTTGCGACAATGGCAATTTTAGGCTTATTGCTATTTATTTTTATTTGTCGCGAACTTTATGTAATTGCTCATCAATTGCTTAATACTTCTATTACTCATAGCAACTCAGAAATTTTGGATGAAATCATCGTCTTCTTCTTGTTCTTCGAGTTTGCTTCAATGATCGTAGCTGCCCTTTATCACCACGGTCATACCAGTATTAATTTCTTGATGGGCCTAGGAGTTACTGCCCTATTGCGTGGCCTGTTAGCAGCTCACGGCGATCTCAATGAGACCATTGGCAACTCAGTAGCAATTTTATTGCTAGTGATCGCCATGGTAGTTTTCAATACCCACTTTAAAGATAAATTGATGTAAAGCAGTCATCTTATTGGTGGCTATTTTTATGCGCTTTTTTGCTTTCAACTATTCAAAAAGTTTAATATAATGGTTATGCAAGCAATTTCACAATTATCAATAAAGTTACAGAAGGGAATTGATGCTCATGACCAATTTAACAAAACCATTAGCTAAATATATTGACCATACTAATCTTAAGCCAAATGCTACTAAAGCTGACATCGAACAGCTATGTGAAGAAGCTAAAACTTACCACTTCGCTTCAGTTTGCGTAAACCCTACTTGGGTTAAATTAGCCAGTGAATTATTGGCCGACAGTGATGTCAATGTCTGCACCGTAATCGGCTTTCCTCTAGGGGCCACTTCAACTTTCAGCAAAGTGCTTGAAGCTAAGCAAGCCATCCTCGATGGGGCTGATGAATTGGATATGGTTCAAAACGTCGGCGAATTATTGTCAGGCAATGAAGAGGCTGTTTATGAAGACGTTAAGGCTGTTGCTGATGCTGTTCATGAAAATGGCAAAGTGCTCAAGGTGATTTTGGAAAACTGCCTGTTGACTAAAGACCAAATCAAGCGCTCTTCTGAACTTGCCATGAAGGCAAAGGCTGATTTTGTAAAAACCTCAACTGGTTTTTCAACTGGTGGCGCTACTCCTGAAGACGTTAAGTTGATGAAGGAAGTAGTCGGCGATCACTTACAAGTCAAAGCTGCTGGTGGCATCCATACTAAAGAAGAAGCTTTGGCAATGATTGAAAATGGTGCTGATCGTATCGGTGCTAGTGCAGGAATTGAAATAGTTAAGGCAGATTAAGATGACTGAATATAAAAAATTTAAACGTGTTTTTGGAATCGTAATGGATTCCATCGGCATTGGTGAAACTCCTGATGCTGCAGATTTTGATGATGCAGGAAGCGATACCCTAGGTCATATCGGTGAAAATTACGATAGTTTGTCATTACCAACTTTTGCAAAATTAGGCTTATCCAATATTAGACCTGAAAATCCAATTAAGCATGTTCCGGTCGCAAATCCAGCAATTGGCTATTTTGGAAAAATGCGCGAGATTTCTGTCGGTAAAGATTCGCTTGATGGTCACTGGGAAATGATGGGCTTACCAGTTTTGGAACCTTTAGGCTTTTTCCCTGAAGGCTTTGACGATGACTTAATCAAAAAAGTTGAAGCATTCTCTGGTCATAAATGCATTGTTAACAAACCTTACTCAGGAACTGACATTATTCATGATTATGGTGAAGTTCAGAAAGAAACTGGTGACTTAATCGTTTATACTTCAGCGGATTCGGTTTTCCAAATTGCCGCTAATGTTGATGTTATTCCGCTTGAAGAACTATATCGCATTTGTGAATATGTTCGTTCCATTACCAATGACAAGCCATATCGGATTGGGCGAATTATTGCTCGTCCATATACTTACGTTGATCCAGATCACTTTACGAGAACGAGCGACCGCCATGATTATACTTTAACGCCAACCAGCGACACAGTACTCGATCGGTTAAAAGCAGCCAACTTCGACGTATTAGGTGTTGGCAAGATCAATGATATTTTCTCTGGTCACGGTATTACTGAAGGCTGGCACACTACTAGCAACATGGATGGAATGGATCGGACAATTGCCCAAGCTGACCGTGATTTTACTGGTTTCTGCTTTACTAACTTGGTTGATTTCGATGCTATGTATGGCCACAGACGTAACTTGCCTGGGGATGCAGAAGCATTAATGGATCTTGATCGCCGTTTGGCAGAACTCTTGCCAAAGTTACATGATGACGACCTTTTGTTCATCACTGCTGACCATGGAAATGATCCAACCTACAAAGGAACCGATCATACTAGAGAATATGTTCCGCTATTGATGTACTCACCTGGATTGCCAGGAAACAAATCACTTGGCGTAAGACAAACTTACAGTGATTTAGGGGCTACGATTTTGGATAACTTCAATTTAGCTAATGGCGAATATGGTACTAGTTTCTTAGATTTATTAAGTTAATAGAAAGGCAAAACAATGACCACACCACACCTTGAAGCTGAGATGGGACAAATTGCCGATACGGTTTTAATGCCTGGCGATCCCCTTAGAGCAAAATTTATTGCAGATAATTTTTTAGAAGATGCAGTTCAATACAATGGCGTTAGAGCCGAATATGGTTTTACCGGTACCTACAAAGGAAAGAAGATTTCGGTTCAATCATCAGGAATGGGCTTAAGCTCTGCAAGTATCTATGCTACCGAATTGTTTAAATTCTATGGCGTTAATAATATTATCCGCGTAGGTACTGCTGGTGCGATTTCAACTGATGTGCATGTTAGAGATTTGGTTTTAGCAGAAGGTTCATGTACTAACACACGCTTTGTCCACAATTTCTTTGATCCTGAAATTGAATTTTCCCCAATTGCAGATTTCAACTTATTGCGGACGGCTGCCGATTTAGCTGACGAAAAAGGTTTTACTTATCATGTTGGTAATACGATCGGCGTTGACCGGTTCTACAACGATCGGATCGATAATGACCGCTTAGCACAATTTGGCATTTTAGCAACGGAAATGGAATTACCAGCTATTTATTCAATTGCTGCTGAATACCATAAACATGCGTTAGGTATCTTAACCATTTCCGATCACATTGTTACGGGTGAATCTACTACTTCTGATGAACGCCAAACTGGTTTCAAGCAAATGATGGAACTAGCCTTAGACACTGCAGTTAAGTTTGCAGGCGAATAATTTTAAGCGCTAAGTAAAAGTTCTTAATGACAAATCCTACTAATAGGTATAAAAAAGCATTACCTGATATTTACAAAAGGTAATGCTTTTTTGGTATGCTCATTAATAAGTTTGCTTTAGTTGCTAGAAATATCTTAGCGTGTTAAGCAATCCAATGTTATTCCTAATGGGTCTTTGTGCTAAATATGACTTTATAATCAAAAGACGGGATATCCCCTGTCTAATGCGGTTCAGCGTCTCTATTTACAACTTTTTTTGCCACACAGAAAATTTAAAATCCACTTTTGTGTGGCAACTATGTAGCTATTTCAATAAATTTCACTATATTTCAAACTATTTCAAGAAACAAAAAAGCCTTCAAAATCAGCTCTCTGCCAACCTTTTGAAGACCTTAGTTAGTACTCTGAGTGCTGATTGGCGGACTTGAACCGCCGACCTTCTCTTTACGAGGGAGATGCTCTACCAACTGAGCTAAATCAGCAACTTGCAACAAGAGAATTATAACAAAATCTCAGCTGCAACGCAATCGATTTCACTACTTTCGCTTACTTATCTTGTAGCGCTAGCAAGAGTCTTTCCGCAACTGCTTTAGTAGAAAATGGATTTTGTCCAGTGATCAATCGTCCATCTTGAATTGCGAAACTAGCATATGCCCGTTTTTTGATAAAATTCGCACCACGTTTTTTAGCTTCAACTTGATTCAAAAAAGGTACTACACGTCGCTTTCCAGCTAAAATTTCCTCGGCTGTGGTAAAACCTGTGACTTTTTTACCTTTAAGTAAGTAATCCCCATCTTTTGCACGCAAATTCAATAAACCAGCAATTCCGTGACATACAGAAGTCACATAGCCACCCTGTTGATAAATTTTCTCTGCAATTTCTGCCAATGCCTGGTTTTGTGGAAAATCCCACATCACACCATGACCACCAACATAATAGATTGCAATGAAGTCTTCTGGCCTTACTTCTTGTGGTGCTAAGGTATGTGCCAATGCGCGATCCTGAAAATCTTTCTTTGCATATAGTACCATACTTTCTTTATCTGCATATTTCATACTACGTGGATCCAGAGGTACAAAGCCCCCCTTGGGACTAACATAGTCAACGTGATAGCCTGCTTCTGTCATTGCAAAAGCAAATTCAGTCGTTTCACCTAACCACAATCCCGTTGCATCCTTAGTATCACCATATGTTGTCTGATTAGTTTCAACAATCAAAATCTTTTTCATTTTAATTATCCCCTTCTTGGAATCAATGCTTGCAATCCCTGCTCTTCAACTGTTTTTAGTAAAATCGGCCATGCGGTACGTGGCTGTTTAATAGGCTTTCCATTAGCAAGACGAGCCATCTGCTGTTCATAATATGCTAACCCAATCAATGAACCAACAGGATGGTCTAACCAAGACCATCCTGTAGAAAAATGGCGTAGTTTTATGGGTTGCATTTGGCCATTGATAAGTTTTTCTGGTAAATCTGGCTGTAAAATTAGTGGTCGAGCTAACCCAATTAAATCTGTATCTCCGTTACTAAGTGCTGCTTCAATTCCTTCTTCAGTTCTAAATCCACCTGTTACTACAATTGGAGTGTTAACAGTCTGCTTAGCCATTCTGGCATATTCAATAAAAGTTGCCCCTTGGCCATTACCCATCATTTTGGGATTCTCATATGAACCACCCGAGATTTCGATTAAATCAATCCCCCTTTTAGCCAATTCCTACATTACTTTTAAAGATTCTTCAGCCGTAAAACCATTTGGGGTAAAATCAGCGGCATTCAATTTAATCGCAACAGTAAAATTACTTTTAGTTCTAGCCCGAATTGCTTCATAAATCTCGATCACAATTCGCATGCGATTAGCTAAACTACCTCCATATTGATCACGTCACCGATTTACGGCAGGTGATAAAAATTGATTTAGTAAATATCCATGAGCGGCATGAATCTCAACTCCAGAAAAGCCGGCAGTCTCTGCTAGCTCTGCTGCTTGAGCGAATTTTTGTACGATCGCTTTAATTTCCACAAGCTCCAATGCTCGAGGCGGATTAAAGACAAAAGTATTCGGACCAGTCATTGCAATCGCACTCGGAGCTACCGGTTTTGAATTCAAAGTTTTAGGAGCTTGACGTCCCGGATGATTCAATTGCAACAAAAAGTGACTGCCGTGATTTTCCACACTTTTTGCCCAGCTTGTCAGCAATTCAATGTTACTATCCTGATCAACAACCACATTACCAAATTCTCCACGAGCAGATCGCTCTACCATCACATTTCCAGAAATAATCAATCCTGTTCCACCTTCTGCCAACTTTCGATACAAGTTAAACAGCGCTATAGTGGGATTACCATTTCGATCACCCATAGTTTCACTTGTTGCTGCCTTTACGATCCGATTTTTCAATCTGAGTCCATTTGTTAATGTAAAATCTTGTGCCACGCTCATATATTTTCACTTCCTTTATTTTCTTTAGTTTAAACTTTTAAACATATTTTTCAAAAAAATTGCTACTCTTCCAAAGCAGCAGTTAATGCTTTTAATTTTTCCACAATTGGTGCTACGTTTGGTGAATAATGTCGTTCAACGCCAACTTGACGCACTTTGATCACTCCTGTCGTCAACATCAGTTTCAAATGATGGGACACTGCTGGTCGTGAAAGTTCTGTTGTCTCCGTTAATTCATTAACCGTCATTTCACCTTTGCAACAGAGTTCAGTCATAAGCTGTTGGCGTTTTTCATCCTGAAAAATTGCAAATGTTGGCATTACTGCATTAAAAGCAGCTAAAGTTTTTTCCTTTTCCATTTTTCGCCTCTTATGTTTAAATGTTTAAACATATTAAATACCATTTAAGATAATTATGCAAGCAAAAAGTTTTTTGCGCTAAAATATTTTTAAAAGAAAGGATTCCAATATGTACTCATCCACACGAATTACTCAAGTTAAAGTACACAATCAATTAATGACTGAACTTTATCCACAAGAAATCAAATATTCAATTGCCAATAGTACAATTTATGGCGCTAATGCAATTTTCCCCCAGGTAGAACTCAGAGCAACTTCAACAACCAAGCAGGAATTGTGGACAAGCTCTACTACTGAGGCAGTAACTCAACTTTATCAAGCTTATCCTCATGCCAAAATTGCTGCCCTTAATTTTGCCGACTATGAACAAACTGCTGGTGGTTATCTCAACGGTGCCTTAGCTCAGGAAGAAGCAGTTTGTTTTGATTCCACGCTCTATCAAGTGCTCAAACATTTTGACAATTATTATGCTTGGAATCGGGAGCATTTAAACAATTACCTTTATCTTGATCGTGCGCTTTATTCGCCTAAGATTATTTTTCACCAAAATTCATACCTTGCCACTGCTGATGTCATCACCTGTGCTGCGCCCTTTTATCGGAAAAGCAGTCAACTTGGCATTGATTATGACGATGCACTTTTAGCAATTGCACAAAGAATGGCTTTTGTTAAAGAACTAGCTGAAACTGAAAAAGTGGATTATCTTGTTCTAGGAGCCTGGGGTGCCGGAGTATTTGGCTTTCATTCCCTTGATGTGGCCAAATTGTGGAAAACTACTTTTAACAAAAATTCAACCATAAAAAAAGTTATCTATGCTGTTATTCCTAGCAGAAATAATCAAGCAGTCGATAACTTTCGTAAAATTTTTAGTTAGTATGCCAGTCTAGACACAAACCCTGACGATGCAATTCTTCAGAAATCTGATCACGATCAGTCTCATGCAGATTAAGCTTGGCACCGGTAATTTGCTTAGTGAAGGAGTCAATTCTCCGGTTCGCATCGCGCAAATCGTAGTAGGTCGTTACCACTTCATCGTAGTCTTTTAAGTTTTCCACCTTAAAATCACGGGGATATTCATCTTCAAAACAAGTGAATTCTAGTGGAAGCCGTGGCTTCAATTGTGGCTCCTGATCTGGAATCCCAACCTGCATCCCTAATACTGGGAAAGTCAATTCAGGCAGATCTAACACTTCTAGCATCTTTAACGGATGATCATTAACCGTGCCTAAAGGAACGTAACCTAAACCCATGCTTTCCACTGCATTGGCAACATTTTGCACTGCCAATAGCGTATCTTCCATCGCTTGGAAGAAGATATCCGTTGTATGAACACGTCCATCATCTTGGCCAAGCTGTTTACGAATTTGCTGATTACGATACAAGTCAACTACAAAAATAAACAAGTCACCTTCAGCTCCAACATACTTCTGATTGCATAGCTCACGAATTTTTGCTCGCTTAGCTTCATCAGTAATGTGAAGTAACGTTGCATTTTGCATAAACATGCTAGTTGCAGTATGTTGAAAAACTGAGTAAAGCGTCTGCAATTGTTCTTGTGATAAAGTCGTAGGTTTAAACTTTCTAATAGAACGGTGATCTAATTGATGGTCAATCGTAGTATTATGGATCATAAATTTGCATCTCATTATTTTTAATAAGTACATTTTAACATATTTACGACCATTATTATGTTAAAATTGAGCTATTGACTAGGAAATAATGTTCGAAGAGGGAAAATAATGAAAATTTTAGTTATTGGTGGAGCTGGTTACATCGGCTCCCACGCTGTAAAAAAACTAGTTAGTGACGGCAACGAGGTCGTAGTGCTTGATTCACTCTACACTGGTCACCGCAAAGCGGTTGCTAGCGAAGCCAAGTTTTATCAAGGAGACTTGAACGATACTTTCTTGGTATCCAAGATCTTGCGTGATGAACGAATCGAGGCTGTAATGTACTTTGCTGCCTACTCTTTGGTGCCGGAATCGGTGAAGAAGCCATTGAAGTACTACGAAAACAACGTTTCGGGGATGATC
>NZ_CAKC01000064.1 GCF_000296855.1 Lactobacillus gigeriorum DSM 23908 = CRBIP 24.85
TTTTGGAGTCAAGTCCCTAGGGGGATTTGACTCCTTTTTCATTTGTTCTTTACCTTACCGCAAATTATTTTACACTTAGGCTATCAATCAGATTAATTCTCTTTTGCCGTCCATTTTATTCCATAAATTTTAACGTTTGGTACTTTATCACACAAAATTTCCAATTGCTCACGATCACTGGCATAAACGCTTGCATTAAAAACCGCATCATCTTGGACACTCAACTCGCTGCCGTTAGAATTAAGGATCAAGTTGCGTCCACGAACTTGTGCCTGCTTATTTAGCGCTAAAAAGTATTCAAATTCTGGATCACCATTAAAACTAATTCTGGTAAGATCAGCTTGGGCTTGATCTTGAAAATCGGCGTGAGTTAAAAAGAAACTATTGGTTGCCGTTAATCTAGCTTGATCACAAGCAATCAAGCGGTTAACGTGAGTATTCTGTAAAATGGTTCGGCTTTCTTTTTCAAGCTGAAAGCCACCCTCAATTTCACAGTTAAGGATGTTGTTCCAGCACTTATCCCCAATTAAAACACAGATATCATCCTCAGAAATTACCCGCGAATTCAACATATTTAACCAAACTTGGCCACGCAAGACCATGACATCTAGGATTGAATTATTAATATCTAACTCAATATTAGTATCAGAAAAAGTATTAGTCGAACCATGAATTTCAGAATTATTAATAATCGCCGTTCCTTTGCCTTCGATTGCAACGGCACAGTATTCTGATGATGGATAATCAATAATTGAATCATTCATTTCCAAGCGAAAATCTGCGTTTGAAAAAACTGACAATGAACCATTAATAATTCTACTTGAATAAAATTCTGCCGTTACCTTACCATTAAGGGCAACAGTTGCTGTATCAGTTCCTGCACCTTTGATAATACAATTACGCAAAGTTAAATAAGTATTGGCATTAAAAGGGACATATAAGCTGTTATTATCAGTGTTGGTATTAATGCAGAGATTTTCAAGCGTGACAAAGCGACTTTCTTCTGCTACTCCCAAATAACCAAGAATAGTGGTATCTTCTGGGCCTGAGCCCATCCCTTTGACAGTTACATCAGCTAAAGTTGCCCCTTGTGGCAATTCATAAAATCCCGGTTCCAACAACAAAACATCATCAGCTTGTAGTTGCCGTAAGGCTACATTCCATTCCAGCTCATCAGCTGCGGAACCAACTTTAATTAATCTTGGCAAACTAAAAACCTCATTTCATTTTGCTATACTTTTATTTTACCTATTCTAGAAAAAAAGACTAACAACTAGCCTAGCATTTAAAGAATTGAAAAACAATACAAAAAAAGAAACAAGCTCCAAAGAGCTTGCTTCTATTCGGGTTGGGTTGTTCAAAATATATAGAACATATTGGGTTAGCTGGATTCGAACCAGCGCATGATGGTACCAAAAACCATTGCCTTACCACTTGGCTATAACCCAGTGCCAGTCGAATTTTTACTTGTCATTCGACAATGGAGGAGGGTGGATTCGAACCGCCGAACTCAGAGAGAACGATTTTACAGACCGTCGCGTTTAGCCACTTCGCTACTCCTCCGTAACAGCACGTTTATTATAATAACTAATGTTCGCAAAAAATGCAAGCCTTTTTCTAAAAAATAATTGTAAGCATCATTCTTTACTTATTATTTGTAAGAATGTATGCTTAACTTATTAAACGTTGGAGGTTTATTATGGAAATTACATACTGGTCAGATATTGCTTGCCCATTTTGTTATATTGGGGCAAACTCAATGAAAAAAGCGTTGAAGGCGTTAAACTTAACCGATACCCCGTTAACTTTAATGTCCTACGAACTTGATCCCACTGCTCCTAAAACGGCTAAGACATCAAGCGATCCGCTTTCACCCAGAAGGCAACAAATCGAAGATCTAGCACATAGCAATGGCTTAAAAATGAAATTTGCAAGGCGTACTTCATGTCAACAGCATGGACGCTCACCGTTTAATCAAATTAGCTCAAAAGACAGGTGACGAAGCCGTTGTTAGCAAGTTAATCGATCGCTTATATGAATTATACTTTGTAGAAAATAAATCCATTGCGGATCATGACGTCTTAAAACGCGTTACGACTGAAGTTGGCCTCGATGCTGACAAAGTTGATGACGTCTTAAACAGCGATCAATTTGAAGCTGACGTTCGTCGTGACGAAATGAGCGCAGCTCAGTCTGGCGTTCAAGGCGTGC
Organism: Lactobacillus gigeriorum DSM 23908 = CRBIP 24.85; assembly: GCF_000296855.1. Taxonomy (GTDB): domain Bacteria; phylum Bacillota; class Bacilli; order Lactobacillales; family Lactobacillaceae; genus Lactobacillus; species Lactobacillus gigeriorum. Next base: position 2,212 of record NZ_CAKC01000064.1, read on the forward strand.
CATTTTTTGTAATTAATCAAAAATATGCCATTTCTGGTGCTCAACCATACGAAGTTATGGTTAACGCACTTAAACAAATCAGTGAGGAAGAATAATGACTAACAATAATAAAGCAGAAAATCAATCAGCCGTTAAAAAATTCGTAACCATTGGTGGAAATTCAGGATTTGAATGTGGTCCTGATGGTTGCAATTTAGCTGATCACTTTGATTGGGCTAAAAAAGCTGAAGATACAAAGAAAGACGCCAAATAGGCGTCTTTTTTACTTATTCTTATTAACAAAAGCCTTGATGCGTTCGAGTCCACGTTCAATTTCTTCAAGCGAAATCGCATAAGACAATCTAAGATAACCTTGCCCACCTTGACCAAAGTATGAACCAGCAGTTACGGCTACGCCTGCTTCATCAGCCAATTGATAGGCCAATTTTTCATCGTCTTGTTCTAAGCCTTCAGGAATTTTTGCAAAAATGTAGAATGCTCCTTGAGGATCTAAGCAATCAAATCCTGCTTCCTGCATCCCTTTCAACAATACATCACGGCGTTTTAAGAACTCTTCTTTCATTGGCAAAGCATCATCTTGCCCATACTTAAAGGCTTCTTCCGCCGCATCTTGCATTGGTGTAGGTTCAGAAGTAGTAATTGCTTGGTGAACTTTAGCAAGCTGGGTCAAAATTGGTTTTGGTGCAGCTACAATGCCAATACGGTAGCCCGTCATTGCCCAAGCTTTAGAAACGCCATTCATCACCACTACTTGATCATGCAGGCTTTTTTCAATTGAAGCAGGTTCACCATCGTAGATCAATTCGCTATAGATTTCATCAGCTAGGACAAAAATTGGCTTATCTCTAACAACATCAGCTAAAGCATCGAGTTCAGCTTGCGTATACATCACGCCAGTTGGATTATTAGGATAATTCAAAACCAACATTCTTACCCGGTCGCTATACTTATCTAGCACCGACTGCAAATCAGCCGGTGTTAATTTGAAGTTGCTTTCTTCAGTATTAACTTGCACTACTTCTGCTCCCATTGAAGCAGCATCGCCCATGTAAAGTGGAAATGCTGGTGTTGGTACAACTACCACATCCCCAGGATTTAAAACAGCCATCATCATGTCATAAATGGCTTCCGTTACCCCATTAGTCACCAAAATTTCATCAGCATCATATTTTTGGTGATATTTTTCTGCCAAAAATTGGGCCGCTGCTGCTCTTAAACCTGGAGTACCATTCGATGGCGCATAATGCGAGTGATCTTGATCAATGCTGGCTTTGGTGGCTTCTTTAATATGCTCTGGCGTAGCAAAATCAGGTTCGCCAATATTGAATTTAATAATTCCCGGAATTTTGCTAGCGTACATCGCAAACGCCAAAATGTTGCCTGGTTTTTGTTCTACCAAACCTTTTTTCATATATTTAGTTAAATCAATCATACTTTCTACCCGCCCATTCAAATTTTTTGACTCGAAATCAACAGTTCGTGTTGCTTTATATTATTTATTTTACTTTCATCACGTTTGATCAACAACAAAAAACTGTCAAGTGACGATGAAAGCATTTACCAAACTAGCTTTTACTGCTAGCATGGATAAAGAAGTAATAATTTTTGGCTATGACAAAAATGAGGTAAAAACTATGAACAAATATAATTGGGGTATTATCGGCACTGGCTGGATTGCTCATGATATGGCAGATGCTTTAAATGAAGTTAACGATGAAATCTATGCTGCTGCCAATCCACATGAATCAGCCTTACGTGATTTTGTTAAAGAAAAAGGGGTTACCAAAGCCTACTTTAATCCAGATGAGATGATTAACGATCCCAATGTCGATATCATCTACGTCGCTACGCCTCACATTTCGCATTATGGATATATCAAGAAGGCATTACTAGCTAGTAAGCATGTTTTTGCCGAAAAAGCTATCACCGTTAATGCTGCACAATTCGATGAAGTAGCGCAATTAGCTAAAGAAAAAAACTTAATCTTAACGGAAGGATTTACGCTCTACCACATGCCGATCTATCAAAAAGTCTTAGACTTGATTAAGGCGGGAAAATTAGGACAAATCAAGCTAGTTCAGGTTAACTTCGGTAGTTTGAAAGACTACGACCCTAAGAATCGCTTCTTTAATAAAGATCTTGCTGGTGGCGCCTTGCTTGATATCGGTGGCTATGCCACTGCCTTTGCGCGTACCTTTCTTTCATCTACTCCAGAAAGCATCTTAACTTCAGTCAAATTCTTTGAAACTGGCGTTGATGAACAATCCGGAATTATTCTGAAAAACAATGATGATCAAATGGCGGTAATGGCTCTTTCAATGCGGGCTAAGCAACCTAAGCGTGGCGTTGTATCTGGAACTAAAGGCTATGTTGAAATCAACAACTATCCTCGTGCAGTTGAAGCCGATATCACTTATACCACTAGTGCCCATGAAGAAAGTCACGAGAAAATTGTAGCTGGCGATAGTAGCCAAGCTTTAACATATGAAATCAAAGATATGCAGCGCTACATCGAACAGGGTCACGATGATGGTCAACTAGAATTTTCAAGAGACGTTGCTCATATCATGAATAGCATCCGTACTGCTTGGGGAATGAAATTCCCATTTGAAGATCATCAAGCTTAATATCTCTTACATCAGCAATTTGCTCACAATGCCAAGTTGCTGATTTTTTGTTGTAAAATAATGGTAGTATCGATTCAATTATCTGTTCGAGGTACCTATGAAACTAACGATTTTTCCTAATGACCTAAAATATACTAGCTCTGAGCAAGCCATTATCCAGTACTTAGAAACTAATCCAGAAAAATTTGATGAACTAACAATCGGTTCACTGGCTCGAGCTTCTTT
>NZ_CAKC01000063.1 GCF_000296855.1 Lactobacillus gigeriorum DSM 23908 = CRBIP 24.85
AATCTGGTATTGTTTAAATTCTTAGCTGTTTCGTATTTCATAATTTAAGATTATAGCAGATGTTTCGCAGTAACTCTAATGATCAATTGACTGCTTGGCGTAATGAGATGGATGGTCAGAATTATCGCATTTTGGCACAAAACTTAGATCATGAGCGCTCAAATATTCATGATTTTTGCTTAATGGATATTAAATTACTTGACCGGTTGGCGGATATAAATAAGCAAGAATCGTTTGTAATGAGTCAGAAGACCAATCCTGATCGAACAGATTTTGGGCAAGCGATTGTGAAAGCTTGTTGCGAAAATACTTGTAAGATATTTGCGAGCTTTAAGTAATGAAAGAAGGATACGCGTGGTGCTAGTTAAATCATTTTAACAAAAAAATCCAATTGGATTAGACTCGAGTGGGTAAAAATATTAATAGAAAAGAGTCTGATCTAATTGAACCATTTCAAGCTTAATCGTTTTTCTCGACTGAATGCAATCTGTCGTTCCTTGTATAAGCTTTATGCTCCCGACGAATTGAAGCATCGCAGAAACGTCGATCAGGTCAAGCTTTCCGACAGCTCTATTCTGGCATTGCTTATTTGGCAGGCAGAAATTGGAATCGAATCTCAGAGAAGATTCTGTAGTTTTTTCGTCGGCTTGTCTCATTCTCGCTTCAATCGCCGGGCAAGAATGCTTTTGCCCTTGATTCGCTGCATTCGTCAGGCTTGGAATCAGGAAGTAAATACAACTGGAGAGCTTTTGATTATTGACATTCCCGTTCCGCTTTGCCAGCCTGTTGGCAATTATCGCGTCAAAATCTTTCGCGGAATAGCCGATATTGGCTATAAAGCCACGAAGAAAATCTACTATTACGGCTTCAAGGTCCATGCAATAGTAAGCGACGATGGCTATCTGCTCGACTATGCAGTAACCAAGGCATCGGTGCACGACTCCAAGGAAACCGTAGAGCTCATGGCAAACGCTCATCCAAGCAGCCGTTATCTATTAGGCGACGAAGGCTACTTAGGAAGAAACTTGGCCAGCAAGCTTAAAAGCAAGGGCTACGTGCTTTGGACACCGTATCGAAGAAACATGCAGGGAGTCAAGAGGCATAACGATCATCAATTGATGGCGATTAGAAGAACGATTGAAAGCGACTTTTCATTGCTCAGCTACTACAACGCAGAAAACAATCGAGCAAGGAGCATGGCTGGCTTTGCTCAGCGCCTGGAAGTAGCGATTTTAGCTTACAATATGGCATATTGGCTAGAAAGATTTAACTAGCACCACGCGTATTTAAATAGAGTTTATATCCCCAGCTAGTAATTACAAGATAGCCATAAACAGCAAACATCATAGCCAACAATATCTGACTTTTATTTAGTCTAGTTAAAAATGAGCCGTTGTGAATGCTCAATTGAGGTGCTAGGAAAAGATTAATAATTACCCAGATAGATGCTAGCAATCGAAAAATAGGTTTTTGAATGTTGCCATAGTCGTTGATTGTAATAGGTATCAAAGATAAAAGCATTGTTGCGAAGTATAGCAAGAAAAATAAGGGCGCAAGATCAGTAGATAGATTAAGCAATAGTTTAAATAACTCTACATAAACGTGGATGAAAGCATAAGGGACAACTAAAATATTCCAAACTTGTGACCAATTTTTGCTTCCTTTTTTCAACAATCCGTAAGCAAGGATAGAAATAATACAATAGACGATATTTATAACAGGATCATGTTTTGTTGCCAACAATGCAGCTATAGCAGCTGTAAACAATAGTTGCCACGGCAATACTCTTTTTATCTTTGATTCCAACAAATATAAACATCTCGATTCATTCAAAATAGCAAATGACATAATTTTTCTAGTTAACGTACTTTTGCAAGCGCTATACAGGTAATAATTATACACCTTGAAATGTCAATTAGGTCACTATTTATTTGGGGATGTTTTATAATAACCCAATAAGATAGCTTTTCAATTTAACTAAAGAGTGAAATAACAGAAAGCGTGAATTAACATGAATTTAGTAAAAGTTGAACTTGCCGATCAAGCATTCTTCTGGGGAAATTTACTACAAAAGAATGCAGATTGGATCGCTTTACAAGCAATAGACGACAATTATGTATTAGATGGCATAACCATGATCAAGTCCACAATAGTTAAGCATATTAAAACCGATTTTTCTGAAAAAGACCGTGCTGATGTACATGACTATTATAATTTTTCGAAACTAACAGAAACTTATGGAAAGTTGTCCTTTAATGAATTTATTCGAGCTTGCAAGAATTCGCTAATTTCTCTTGAAACTCAAGCAGGAACTTCGTATCAAGGAAAATTGATAGAAATATCTAATGGTTCAATTAAACTAACAGAATTTAGAGATTATGTGCTTGAACCTTATGCTTTGGAAATTCCTTTGACTGATATTCAGGTTATGTCTTGTCATAGCATTGACCTGGAAACAATAGCTGCTTGGCTTGATCATCAAGGTAGTGATGAGAGCAGTGATTTGATCGAAATTCATCTTGACCATTATGGCGATAAGCGCGTAGACGAATCAGCCATAGGTAAAGTAGTAGCAGAAAATTCAAAGTATGCCTTAGTTGAAGTTATTACTAATCAAGGGCAGTTTGCTTCCTATACTGTTTTTAACAAGGATTATTCAACTCATGTTAGTGAAAACAATGCCACGCTTAGATTTTTGACTTTTGCCAAAAACTATCAGCTTGCTAATGGTAACTATGATCCTCACCAATTGGCAAAACAAGTACCGCAATTAGATGATGATTTAGCGAAAATGCTCACCCAAGACAAGGTAATAACCTTAGATGCATATGATTATACTGCCAACAATCAGGGGATAATTACTAAAGTTGGTGATGATTTTCTTGAGCTAATGGTTTTTGATGAAGATGACCAGCCATCTGAAAATCAAAGCTTTGCATACAAAGACTTGGTAAGCATCGATCTTGTAAATTATCTTGACTCGGCGTTACTAGAAGATAAAAATAGTGAATCAATTCAAAAGTAATCAAAAAGAAGCTTATGGAACAGTGTTTTAAATTCCATATAGCTTCTTTTTTTACAAATTAACATTGATGCTATTTCTTGTGCTTAGAAAATGCAAATGCAATAGTTATAATTACTGCGACAAATCCAATCCCTATCCATGGCATATTCCAACCCAAAGGAGTAGATTCGAAACTTGGTTTAGCTATTTCAAAATCTTGTCCAGTTAAAGATATATTTGCAAATAGAGCCAATAGCAACATTCCAATACATAAGGTCACAATTGTCAAATAATGTTAGAAAATATTAGGTCAATGCAGTCATTTTGCTTTATCTGACTGCATTTTCCTAAGAACGCGATCTTTTTCAACCGATATCTGCCCTCAACCTTTTTAAGCGCTCCCCTTGTCCATTGCGACAAGCGAAACTATAAGGACGACTTTACAAGAGCGTCAACCCAGGCTGAATTCGGTCGCCTGCTATTTTCTTCGTCAAGTGGCCCCTCAGATGAGAGCGGACCATTTGACTGGGCGTAACACTACGTCCGCTATTCCATCGGCTAATGAAACCTTTGGAAATGCTTTTCTGATTATCTGGAAGGCTCCGTTGACGTCCGCATTGATCAGTCGGCCGTCGTTGGATCTAAACAGGCCGCGACTAATGCGCCGATTGACGGAGCTTTTTCCCTGCTTTTTGCGGCTCTTGTTGCCATTTTGCCAGCAGGGCTGTTCATGGTCTAAGGCGCTGGTTTGACTGGTATAGGACTCGTTGGATTCCTGCTAGGTTGGCCTTGTACTGAAGCATCTCGATCATAACCTTGTGGGGAATGCCAATAAAGTTCTGGTTGCTCTTCCTGCCCATGTCTGAGCTTCTCTTCCACGACTTGTTGTTGCCAATGACGATTGTGTTTGTCTCACAGCTTAGCGCATAGTCGACGATGCGCTTGGTGGCTTTGTGGGCAAACTGTCTGATCTTGGCATTGCGCCAGGCTGTCAGTCTCTTCATGGCCTTGGTTTCCTGGTAGACGGGCTTTTTTCCCTGCTTGGTATCGATTATGCTTTCAAGTTGATGATACCTTGCCTGCAGGGCCTTTAGTCTCGATCGCTCCTTGTTGTAGTACTGGTTGACCGATTTTATCCCTCGGCCGTTTATGAGCAGAGGAGCGTTCTTGGTATTGGTCACGCAGGCAAAGGCATTGTCTACGCCGGGATCGATTCCCAGATATTTCCCATTGTCCGGCAGATAGGCAATATTCTTATTGATCTTATATTGCACGATCACCTTATATCCACCATAAATGGGTTTAAAAGCTACTCTTTGAATCATCTTCACTTGTGGGGCAGCTTTAACTTAAAATCTAGCTTAGGTATGACCAGCCAGCCGTCCTTAACCTTAGCGTTTTGGTTGGTGACAAAAAAGGTATGCCTTTGACCCTTGCGCAGATACCTAGGCATTCTTGGCCGACCGGTAAACCTGCCGGGATTGGCCTTATATGCCTTTAGGGCCTTAAGCCATGCCTGCCAAACGGTATTGACTTCCTTCAGGGTCTGCTGTGCCGACTGAACGTAGCCCAAACCGTGGTAGAGCATAGACTCTCGCGCTTGATACCTTCGCTTGAACCGGCTGTCTAGCTCACTGTAGCCTTTGACGTATCTCTTCTTGAAGAAGCCCTGACGCAGGTCATAGAGGGCTCGGTTATACAGATCATGGCTAGCGTGGCTAAACTGATCGAGCAATGCAGTAGCTGGTATCAGATACTCGCTAGACAGGTGGCTGTACTGAACCGAGTTTCTTGGAACTTCCTTGTTTTTCTTAGGCATCGAATTCGCCTCCTTTCCATAGCTATTGTCTCAAAAAGTAACGGCAGGATGCCCGGCTCGCTCTACGACTTTTTAGAAAAACTGCTAAGCAGAGCGGTGATCTCCTCCAAGAGCTCCTGTTCATCGGTTTTAGGATTCATTTCGTCTGAAATCACTTCAATTTCAGTGCCATAGTTTTTGAAGAGGTATTCAAACAAGTCGAAGCCTACACGACTCAAGCGATCCTGATGAGCAATAATGACACGCTTTACCTTGCCTGCTAGGATTAGATCAAGCATTTTGAAGAACTGCTTGCGGTTTTTGAAAGAAATGCCACTGGCAATGTCTTGAAAACGAGCATCAACTTTAAAGCCCTTGCTCTCGGCAAAATCAGCCAGCTCCTGCATTTGATTGACTAGATCGTTTTTCTGCTTGTAGGTTGAAACTCGACTGTATAAAACGGTCATTCTGCTCGAGCGCTTATTCTTAAGCAAAAAAACCGAATCGTCATCGAATTCGTATTGACCAGTCGGCAGCCTGGTGGCTTCGAGAATTCCTTTTTCGCGATAGCGCTTCAAAGTTGAACGGCTGATTTGAAGCAGATCCATTACTTTTCCAGCCTTCATATTATCATCTCCTTTAAAAATATTGTATCATACATATTCACAATTGATCAATAAAGCAGTAAAAAAATAAGCAATCGATCCAAATGATTGCTTATGAGATAATTAATATGATTTTTTAACTATATAGGATTTATGCTACCGTGCAATTTCTTTATTAAAATAAGGATAATTTTCGAGTAGATCATGATAAAAGCTGATAATACAAAGATTACGAGCATTACAAAAGTCGATCCATTCATTAGTTTTCACCTCTTTTATATTTTGGCTGGGAATACTGAATCATACAATTTCACTTATTATATTTTTTGAACAAACGCCAATCTAAATATAAAAAGGGAAGAGAAACAATCACAAAAATTCCTAAAAATGCAAATCTCCATGGCAGTGAAGCCATGTAAGTATCCCAATCAAAGATATAGGGATAAAATAGGCAACCTAATATCCAGATAAAAAAGAACTTCATTTTCCAATCAAAGAATTTACCTGATTTTCGAACATAAAGTTTTTCGGGATTGGTAAGTAAATAGTATACGGTGTATGAAAAACAAATAATCAAACTGATAAAACATATTGCTCGTAGTATGTTAATCATTTTAGCCACCTAATTTCTTTGTAGCACTAAACAAAAAACACTTTCCTATCATAAATTATACTCTGTGAAGGGATAAACTTCCAAAAAAGGCATAAGAAAAAGGCTCGCTGGAGATGCGAGCCTTACTAGTTTCATCTACTTTGGAGGAGTAAGAATGAATGAAATAAAAAAGTGGGAGTATGTGTAACAAGTTCTACCGCCTTGCTACGATTTATATAATAGTCGCTAAATGTGAATTAAAGTTGTTTTATTTCTTATGAAAAGGTAAAGATTTTTATGCCTTTTTATAAAGATCGAAATTAGGGCAAAAGAAAAGCTCACGTTTAGCGTGAGCCGAAAGGGATAGATATGAAATTGGCCATAGGCCAATCTTTTTATTTTCATTATTTACTTGGAGGAGTATGAATGAAAAACAAAAAGTTGAGTTACAACGGATGAGAATAAGCTCCTCATTTGTTGTATCTTTATATTAGTATCTAAATGTGAAGGATTTGTGACCTAAATGTTTCAATTCTTTTAAAAGTGTAAAATAAATTGACAAAGATTAGTAATTATATTGTTTTAAGGTAAGCACGATATTTTTTGTTAGAATAACATATAAAAAATAAATCTGAAAGGTAACGCATTGAAAAAGTTAGGAAAATTATTACTACAATTATTACTAGTTTTTATTATTTTAGTTGGCGTTGGTGCTGGGAGTTATTTTGGCTATCAATGGTATCAACGCTATCAAATGGAACAAAATCGACCAACGTTAGCCAAAGCTAAGGATGGAACGAACATCAATGCGGCATGGTTTGACGAGAAAAACTATCGCCAGCAGCTTCAAAAAAAGTATCCGTTTATTAATAAGGTCGCTAATTATGTTCCTCCTCGTACTTGGACCGGGAAAGATGCGATTATTCCAGGCTTGGAAACTACGAAAAGCTACAGCTTTAAGCAAAAGAAGCTGTCAATTGCTGACAAAATGACACCACAAGGGTTAACGGTTGCTGATAAATATCTCTTGATTACGGCTTATGATGGCGATCATGAACATGCTTCTGTGATCTACATTTTAGACAAGTCTACAGGAAAATATCTTAAAACCGTGCAAATCAAAGGTCGGCCTCACCTTGGAGGAATAGCTTATGATCCAATTGCCAAAAATATTTGGATTACTGGTTCAATGGGCAAAGCCTCCGCATTAATGGCTTTTTCACTTAAGACGCTCAAACGTTATCATGGTCACATGCCGATAGAATATGATCACCAAATATCTATCCCTTCGCTAGAACGAGCTTCAGCTTTGACATATTACGATGATCAATTGTTTGTTGGCCTATTCAATATGTACGGACGAGGCAAGGTTGCTAGTTATAACATTTCGCGCAGTGGTCCGCACAATGGGTCGATTACTAATAATGAAATCAAATCAGTTACGGGCAATGTCAGTTGGTCTGATCCTAGTGGACAAACATCAATGGATAAGCAAATTCAAGGAATTGCTATCTATGATAACAAGATTTTCTTGAGTCAATCATATGGTGGGCAAGACTCCAAACTCTATGTTTTTCCAATTACGGCATTAAACGAACTAGATGAAAAAAATGCTGAGCTAGTAATTGATCTACCACCATATTTGGAACAAATTACTGCTTATAAAGGGCAATTGCTTTGTATTTTTGAATCGGCTTCGAACCAATACGCACGCCCCGATATTATGGTAATGGATAGAGTTTTGTCATTAAATATCAATGCTTTATTTGGATATTGAGTATATAGGTATAGATCTATAGGGCTATTTTCTAACGATTTTATTAAACCTGCAGGATAAATTATCACCTTGAAATGATTTGTAGTAACATATTTGTAAAGAAACTAAGAAAACTACTGAGGGGAAAAATATGAAAGACACAAAAAAAGTTGATTCTCGGGGCAAGCGAATAGGGATGTTTGTTCTGAAGACCATTCTTTATTTTGCAATTCTCATGTGCCTAGTATATTTGTACGAATACAGTGGGTTGAACTCAGTTCACTTTATTTATAACGAATTCTAAGGTAGGTGGGATTAAAATGGTTAATATTATCAAGAAAATCGATGAAATAGCTGTTAAGGATCCTGAACGCATTGTTTATGATTATCTCGGTCAAACTAATACTTATGGCGAGTTGAAACAACGTTCGGATGCTTGGGCACATGCAATTAGCCAACAAAATTTAGCCAAAGGTGAACCAGTTATGATCTGGGGCGGTCAAACCTTTGAAATGATTGCTAGCTTCTTAGGCTGTGTGAAAGCAGGTCATGCCTATATTCCAATTGCAAGCTATTCAAATGCGGAACGTTTAACGATGATTCAAGAAGTTTCGCAAGCAAAGCTAGTCTTGGCAATTGATCCATTACCAGATGTTGATCTTGCTGGCATGACAGTCTTGCAAGCTGAGGATGTCAAAGATAGTACGCAAGCGCCTGATCCAGCAGAATTTGTAGCTGGAAATGATAATTTCTACATTATCTTTACTTCAGGTACTACTGGTAAACCTAAGGGTGTGCAGATTAGTCATGATAATTTGTTGAGTTTTGTTGATTGGGAACTAGCAGATTTTGATTTGCCAGAACACCCAAGCTTCTTAGCTCAAGCACCTTACTCATTTGATTTATCAGTAATGAGTTTGTATCCTGCTTTAATGGCTGGAGGAAAATTGGTAGTTTTGCCACATGATGTAACGCAAAACTTTGCCCAACTATTTATGACTTTGCCAAAAATGCAGTTTAATGTTTGGGTATCAACGCCATCATTTGCACAAATGTGCTTCTTGGACAAGACTTTTGATGGTGAACACCACCCAGACTTAACGCATTTCCTATTTTGTGGTGAGGAATTACCTCATACAGAAGCAGAAAAATTGAAGCAAAACTTTCCAAAGGCTCATATTTTTAATACTTATGGTCCAACGGAAACGACTGTTGCAGTAACACAAGTAGAAATTACTGATGAAATTTTGGCTAAATATGATCGTTTACCGATTGGTAGAGTCAAGGAAGATACTAAGATCACCATTGATGAAAGTAAAGGCGAAAAGCCAGGCGAAGGTGAAATTATCATCAGTGGACCTAGCGTTTCTAAAGGTTATATGAATAATCCCGAAAAAACCGAAGCAGCCTTTTTCAAGCAGGATGATGCGGAATATGCTAGCTATCGTACTGGGGATGCCGGCTTCTTTGATGGCGATATGCTCTTTTATCGCGGTCGAATTGACTTCCAAATCAAGTTTAATGGATATCGTATCGAACTTGAAGAAATCAATTTCTACCTAAGCAAGAACGAATTGGTGCGTTACGGCGTAGCAGCACCAAAGTATAGCAAGGATCACACCGTACAACAGATCGTAGCTAAAATCGAATTGAAAGATGGCGTTCGTCGCAAGTACTCTGATGCGGAATTGACTAAATTGATTCGTGCGGATTTGGCTAAGAACGTAATGCCATACATGATTCCACAGCGTTTTGTTTATGAAGATGCTTTGCCAATTTCTCAAAACGGTAAGGTTGACATCAAGGCTGTTATCAAGGAGGTTAACTCATAGTGAACTTTAACTTCATTAACATGCAGCCTTACTCGAATCCACAGTACTTCATCTATCTATTGTTGGCATTAGTGCCAATCATAGTTGGTTTATACTATGGCAAGCGCCTAAAAACCTATGAAGCTATTTTCTCATTGCTCTTTTTATTCTTGATCTTTGATGGCGATCATTGGCAAGAGGGCGTCAATTTAATTCTGTACTTGGTATACGAGTTCATTATTACTTTTGCGTATCTGCGTTACCGAACTAAAAAGGGTAGTCCTAATAAGAGTTGGATTTTTAACTTAGCAGTCATCTTGGCGATTTTGCCACTGACGGCGGTTAAGATTTTAATTCAGATGCCGAAAGGAACAGTACCTTTTGTCGTTGGCTTCTTAGGAATTTCTTACATTACCTTCAAAAACGTGCAAGTTATTATGGAAACGCGCGATGGGGTAATTAAAGAAATCGATCCTGGAACCTATGCTCGTTTCTTGCTCTTCTTCCCTACGATTTCATCAGGACCGATTGATCGTTATCGGAGATTTAAGCAAGATTTTGATAAAGCTCCAAGTCGTGAGCAATATCTTGATGATTTGCAAATGGCGGTGCGCTATTTATTCCAAGGCTTTTTATATAAGTTTATTTTAGGCTGGTTCTTTGGAACTTATCTGTTGCCTAAGATTTCGATTGCTGGTTTGGCCACTGGCAATGCCGTAGGTGGGTTGAAACTATCATGGTGGGTCGTAGCTTATATGTATGTCTACACCATGTACTTGTTCTTTGACTTTGCAGGGTACTCCTTATTTGCAGTAGCAATTTCTTACTTTATGGGTATCCATACGCCGATGAACTTCAACAAACCATTTATTTCCAAGAACATCAAGGATTTCTGGAATCGTTGGCATATGACTTTATCATTCTGGTTTAGAGATTACATCTACATGCGCTTTACTTTCTTTGCGATGAAGAAAAAGCTAATCAAAAACCGAATTCGCTTATCACAAGTTTCCTATCTGTTGCTATTCCTAATTATGGGTTTCTGGCACGGATTAACATGGTATTATATAGTTTATGGGCTGTACCACGCTACAGCGATCATCATCAACGATTATTGGCTGAGATTCAAGCGTAAGCATAAGGACAAGATTCCATCAAACAGGTTTACTCAATGGTTCGCCATTTTCTTGACTTTCCAAGTGGTATGTTTGGGTATGTTAATCTTTTCCGGATACCTTAGCCAATTATGGTTTGGATGGAAATAGGATTATTTATTAGTCGTTTTGAGAGGTTTTATTATGAACACTAAAGAAGAAGTTTTAGCAATTTTAGAAGAATTAACTGGTGAAAACTTAGCAGATCAAATGGACGAAAACATTTTCGACAATGGTTTGCTTGATTCAATGGCAAGTGTCCAAATGTTGCTCAGCTTACAAGAAAAGTTTGGCATCGATGTACCTGTTTCAGAATTTAACCGTGAAGACTGGGATACTCCAGCTAAGATTGTGGCAAAGGTGGAAAGCTTAGAAAATGAGTAATAAACGCCGGCTGTGGCAAATATTTGGCCCAGTTCTTTGCGCTATTATCTTATTATTAGTAGTATTTTTGCTACCATGGGATAGAACTTTTTCAAAGGAAGATATTTTTCAAGCTGCTAATTCGCAAACCGTAACGGTGTTTAAGGGCGTTAAGATGAAGCAAGAAGCGTTCGACGATCACTATGTGCCATTTTACGGTTCATCAGAATTGTCACGTTTGGATCCATTACACCCAAGCGTAATTGCACAAAAGTACCACCGAAACTATCATCCATTTTTACTTGGGGGACCTGGTAGTCAAAGTCTAGTTCATTTCATCGGGATGCAAGGAACTAGCAAGGAACTGAAAAATAAAAAGGCAGTGGTGATTATTTCACCACAGTGGTTCACTAAACAAGGGCAAAACCCACAGGCTTTTGAACTTTACTACTCACCACTTGAGACGATTATGTTCTTGCTTAGCGCTAAGAACAACAAGGCTGATCGGTATGCGGCGATGCGAATTGCCTCAATGCCAACGATGAAGAGTGGCGTAATCAAGAATTCCTTGAAGAAGGTAGCTAAAGGTCAGAAGCTGTCAAAATTTGATCGTGTTTGGTTAAAAGGTCGCTTACGGATGCTTGAAAATGAAGATAAATTCTTCAGTGCGTTCCAACTACGTGACCGAATTCAAAAGATCAATAAGCGAGCAAAATTATTGCCTGATAAGTATTCGATCAAGGGCTTGACAGCGGTAGCTAACCAACAAGCTGAACGTCACACTAGTTCAAATCGGTTTGGCATTGACAATAATTTCTTTAGATCACGGCTGCCACGTAAGGAATTGTGGAAATTGCGTGGTAGTCAACGGAAATTTGACTATGTCAAGTCGCCTGAGTACAGCGATTTTGAGTTAATGTTGCATCAATTTGCAAAGCAACATACGAATGTCTTGTTTATCATTCCACCAGTTAATGCAAAGTGGGCTAAATATACTGGACTTTCACAAATGATGTATCAAAAATCGGTTGCTAAGATTAAGTATCAGTTAGCAAGTCAAGGCTTTGAAAACATCGCTGATTTGTCTAAAGATGGAAATCGCCAATACTTTATGCAAGATACGATTCACTTAGGTTGGAATGGCTGGGTAGCGGTTGATAAAGCGGTTAAACCATTTATGGCGGAACCTAATGGCCGTTATAGCTATGCTATTAGTAATTACTTCTATTCTAAGAAGTGGCAGGATCAAACTAAAGTTAAGCAAGTTGACTTTGCTGATAAAGCAAATTTAAAAGACAAATAGTGCGCCATGCAATTGATCACCTTGGAGTAAAAGGGTCAGTTTTAGCGATTAGAAATGGCAAGACTTGGCTCAAATTTGCTACAGGAAATCAAGTTGACACTAGTTATTTGATTAATTCGGTTCAAAAATCGATGACAGCAGCGATGATTATGCGTGAAGTACAGAAGGGCAAGTTAAAGCTGTCAACGAAGTTAAGTAGGTTCTATGAAGGTATTCCAGGAGCTGATCAGGTTCGCATCAGCAACCTACTTAATATGACTTCGGGCTTAGATTTAAAGCCGGGAGAAAAGCTTGGTGAGGATATCTTTAGATCGGATGAAGATAATTTCCAAACTGATATCAAGAAAACCAGCTTCAATCCTAAAATGCTAGGTAAATGGCATTATACTTCGATTAATTACGTTTATCTTTGCGGTATTCTAACGCAGTTAACGCATAAATCATACGAACAGTTGTTCCGTGATACGTATATTAAGCCGCTACACTTAAAGCAAACCGAATTTTTGTGGAGTTCAAAAAAGAAATTGCTAGCAAGCAACTGGGTACCTAGCTATGAGAAGGTTGATGGCCAATACCAACATGTGCCTCATGCTGATGCGATCAAAGATGCGCATGATGAATTGGGCGCAGGTTCAATAGTTATGTCAAATACTGACTTAGCTAAGGTAATGCAGCTGATTTTAACCAGTAATTTCTTAACGAACAAGAGTCGCGAACTTTTGTATCATAGCGTCGCACCATCGTACTATAATGGCGGTTTTTATAATTTGAAGCGTTATAAGATGGCCAATGGTGCAGGAGAAGGATATTATACATTCTTTAGAAGCACTCATGATGGTAAGACGATGTTGATTGTGCAAGCCAATCACACTGCTAAGGGAAAATTCGTAAAAATCAAAAAGAAAATCAATCGGATCATGGATTTTTTGACATATTTTGATTGATTTTGAGCACTGAGCTAAGAAGCTTGGTGCTTTTTTTAGTCTTTTTATAAAAAATATGTATCAATTTTGTCTTTGTAATTCCTTAAAGATTGTAGAGTAGTGTTCACCGGTTTGTTTCAAACCTATTTCAAATAAAAAATCAATAATTCGTGTTACTTTACTGCTATCTTGGGATTGATGATAATCTATCAATCCATTTAAAAATTGTCTACCTATTATCACCTGAGTTTCTCGATCTGGCAAAGAAATTTGATTCAATTGTAGCAATAATGTTCTAGCATACGAATAACTATTTAATCTAAATAATCCTATTACTGCTTCTAATAATGTTATACAAGCAAAGTGTAACGTTTCGTCTCCTGCATTTCTACAAAAATCTATATTTTCAATTACTTGGGATGAAACCTGAAAAATAATTCTTGGACTAACAATCGGAATTATATTGCTGAACAAAGATAAGTACTCCTTAGACCAGATTGTAATTTTAGATAATTGCTGATTCAATTTATTTTGATCTGCGATTGGAAAGATATTTTTGTGTGTAAGTCTAAAGTATAGAGCACAAGCAATGGAAGCATAGTCTAAGTCTATTAAATCATTTTTGTTATGAAAGTTCTCTAACAACTTAAGTGCCGTATTTTTTAGTGCATTTTCGTCACGTTTCTTCAACGATTGCTCTATTTGCAAAGCAATTTCATCTTTAGGATCGATTTTAGCCAAGGAAATATATTCTTCTGCAGAAATATTTATTCTTTCAAATAGCTTGATTGTAGTATAAAAATCCATGTGTCCATTATTATTTTCCCAACGTGATAGCATCGGAATAGAGCAGATGTCTTTAGATATCTTTTCAAGAGAAAGTTTTTGCATTTTTCGTAATTTTTTAAAAAGTTGCATTGTTCTCACCTAATATAAAAATACTTGTATTTTTTATCATATATGAAAAAAATCGACTTATCAAATTTATGTTAATGGTTGTAAGTGTCAATATTTTTGCGGTAACCCATAAACCATTAGTCTAATCTTGCTTTCTTAAATATTTATATGATTTAAA
>NZ_CAKC01000062.1 GCF_000296855.1 Lactobacillus gigeriorum DSM 23908 = CRBIP 24.85
TATATTCAGTTACTTCAGCATCGCTAGGTTCAACAATAGCACGGCCATCAAGACCATCTGCAATCATCATTTGACCATCTTTAATATCTTTAGTAATTGAATCAGTACCAACAACAGCAGGCAATTCCAAAGATCTTGCCATAATTGCTGAGTGAGCAGTACGACCACCAATATCAGTCACAAAGCCTTTAACGTATTGCTTGTTAAGTTGAGCAGTATCACTTGGAGTCAAGTCATGTGCGACAACGATAACTTCGTGATCGATTGAAGCTGGATCTGGTAACTTCTTATTAAGTAAGTGAGCCATAATACGCTTTGAAACGTCACGTACATCAGCTGCACGTTCTTGCATATAAGGGTTATCAGTCAT
This sequence comes from Lactobacillus gigeriorum DSM 23908 = CRBIP 24.85, assembly GCF_000296855.1. Classification (GTDB taxonomy): domain Bacteria; phylum Bacillota; class Bacilli; order Lactobacillales; family Lactobacillaceae; genus Lactobacillus; species Lactobacillus gigeriorum. The sequence goes on from NZ_CAKC01000062.1 coordinate 371, forward strand.
GCTTTCAAAAATAGTAATAAAGTTTTGAGCTGTTGCATCAAGTGCGGCTTCAGCATTGATCTTTTGATTCTTAATTTCTTGTTCAATTGCGCCAGTAAATTCTGGGTCATTCAAGATCATTAAGTGAGCTTCAAAAACTTGGGCTTCTTCTTCACCCAAGTTTTCTTTAGCAATATCGCGGATCTTTTCAACTTCAGCAGTTGAATCAGCAACAGCTTTTTGGTAACGAGCTACTTCTTCATCAATTGCTTCAATTGTTGACTTGCTGAATGAAAGATCTGGTTCAACAAGCAAGTATGCTGGTGCAATGGCAATACCATCACTTGCGGCAATTCCGTTTAAAGTCTTTGACATTATTCAGCTAAACCTTCTTTTTTCATAGTGTCTGAAATAGCTGCCAAAGCATCCTTTTCGTCGTCACCTTCTGCAGAGATAGTTACATCAGCGTTTTGACCAACACCAAGTGACATAACACCCATGATTGACTTCAAGTTTACTGACTTGCCATTGTATTCCAAGTTAATGTCTGAGCCAAACTTTGAAGCTGCTTGAACCAACAAAGTAGCTGGACGAGCATGAATACCTGTTTCTGCAATAATGTGAAAATCGCGTTTTTCCATTTTTAATATCTCCTTTAAATTTACAAAACTAAACTGGTAATGAAATACCTATTCGCATAATAGATTATCATTTTTTTTGAAATAGTACAACGCTTATCAAAAACTTATGTAATGGTTTTCATTATCTAATGATTACTACCTAGGCCTGAATATACGATATTACCGCCCATCTTCGCCTTACCGGTAATATTTTGTCTTTTGCCAAAATTTCTTAACGCTTTTTGGAATTCAAATGCTTCATCCAGACCTACTTCATATTGTTCTAGCTCATTATTTGCTAGTTGCTCTAAAATTTTTTGATAATCCATTTTAGTTCCTTTCAAAATATTCTTATTTCCTATTTTACTGTTACTTTTTCAAAAATAAATATTCCTTACAAAAAATAAGTATTTTTTAGCGCTTAGCACTTGACATATGAGAGTGCTAATCTTAGAATTTTAGATAGTTAAACAGAAAGGCGGTAAATATATTGCTTTGTCAAAACTGTAATAGTCGGCCAGCCTCCATTCATCTTTTTGCTAAGATAAATGGCCAAGACCGTGAAATTAATTTATGTCAACAATGCTATCAAGAATTAAAAAATCAAAGAAATCAAGGTAACAATATGAATAATGATAATAATGATTTTCCAGATCAATTTGGAGATGACTTTAGTCGTTTCTTCGATTTATTTGGAAATGGTAATATGAATCCTAATGATCGAAGTCGTGATCCAAGGATGCAAATGGGTGGTGGTGGCAACGGTGGTAACCGTGGTCGTAGTTTACTTGATCAATATGGTACGGATCTTACTGCTCTTGCTAAAAAAGGCAAAATCGATCCAGTTATTGGTCGTGATCACGAAATCGCTCGTGTAATCGAAATTTTAAATCGTCGTACTAAGAACAACCCTGTTTTAATCGGTGAAGCTGGTGTTGGTAAAACTGCCGTCGTTGAAGGGCTAGCGCAACAAATCGTTGATGGCTCTGTTCCTGCAAAATTGCAAGATAAACGAATTATCTCTTTGAATGTTGTTTCTTTAGTTCAAGGAACAGGTATTCGTGGTCAATTCGAACAACGCATGGAACAATTGATCAAAGAATTGCAAAACCGTAATGACATCATTCTTTTCATTGATGAAATTCATGAAATTGTTGGTGCCGGTAACGCTGAAGGCGGTATGGATGCCGGAAACATTATCAAGCCTGCCCTTGCTCGTGGTGAATTGCAACTAGTTGGTGCTACAACAATCAAAGAATATCGTGAAATTGAAAAAGACTCTGCTTTAGCACGTCGTTTCCAACCAGTTGAAGTTAAGGAGCCTTCAATTGATGAAACTATTCGCATTCTTAAAGGAATTCAAAAGCGCTATGAAGATTATCACCATGTAAAATACACTGATAAAGCTATTGAAGCAGCTGCTAAGCTTTCAGCACGTTATATTCAAGATCGCTTCTTACCGGATAAGGCTATTGATCTGCTTGATGAAGCAGGTTCACGAATGAATTTAACAATTCCTTATATTGATAAGGATAAGATGCAAGAAAGAATCAATGCGGCCGAAGACCTTAAGAAAGAAGCTCTTAAGAACGAAGACTACGAAAAGGCTGCTTACTACCGTGATCAAATTGAAAAATACGATAAGATGAAAGATCAAAAAGTTGATCCTGATAAATCACCTATTATTACTGATAAGATCATGGATAAAATTGTTGAAGAAAAAACCAATATTCCAGTTGGCGATATTCAAAAGCAAGAAGAAAATCAATTGCAAAACTTAGCTACAGATCTAAAGGCTAACGTAATTGGTCAAGATAAAGCAGTCGAAAAAGTTGCTCGAGCAATTAGACGTAATCGAATTGGTTTTAACAAATCTGGTCGTCCAATTGGATCCTTCCTCTTCGTTGGACCTACTGGTGTTGGTAAGACGGAATTAGCTAAACAACTTGCCAAGCAAATGTTTGGTTCAGAAAATTCAATGATTAGAATCGATATGTCAGAATATATGGAACAATACTCTGTTTCTAAATTAATCGGTTCAGCTCCAGGATATGTTGGCTATGAAGAAGCAGGTCAATTGACTGAACAAGTTCGTCATAATCCTTACAGTTTAATTTTGCTTGATGAAATTGAAAAAGCTCATCCTGATGTAATGAACCTCTTCCTCCAAATCTTAGATGATGGTCGCTTAACTGACTCACAAGGAAGAACGGTTTCCTTTAAGGATACCATTATCATCATGACTTCTAATGCTGGTCAAGGTATTAAGAACGCTAGTGTCGGCTTTACTGCAGAAAATGCTGATGATGAACCAGATTCAGCAAGAAATGCAATGACTCAATACTTCAAACCAGAGTTTTTGAACCGTCTTGATGATGTAATCGAGTTTAATGAGTTAAGCAAAGAAGACTTAATTAAGATCGTTAACTTGATGCTAGATAACACCAATGAAATGGTCAAAGACCAAGGTTTACACATCGATGTTACTCAAGCAGCTAAAGAAAAATTAGTCGATGATGGCTTCAACCCATCTATGGGTGCCCGTCCTTTACGTCGGACCATTCAAGAGGAGATTGAAGACAATGTCGCTGACTTTAAACTTGATCATACAAGTGCTAAGAATCTTAAGGCTGATGTTATTGATAATCGTATCGTCATTACTGACGAAGACGCAGTTACTGTTAATTCCGATGTCGATAATACAACCGAATAGAAAACACTTCTAACCCCAAAGCAAAAATCGACTTTATATTAGCCGATTTTTGCTTTTTTATTTTTGAAAATAAATGAAAATGAATGAAAAAAACAACCATATTTAGGTTATACTAGGTATATAAGGTTAAATAGAGAAGCGGGTGAAAGCTATGCATTTAATTGATGTAACCAACAGTTATGCGCAATTGGTTCACAGCCAACTTAACACTACTGATGCAATTTATGTAAAGGTCTACTCATTAGGTAATACCTCGGTAATTTATACAGAAAGCAAAATTGCCATCGGTATTGCTCTAGAGAACCACGACCGTAGAATTCGAGAAAACGAAGTCGAATTTGTGATTAAACGTTTAGTTAAAGATCATGATGCTACTTATACTATTACTGTAGATAAGAGCCGCCACGTTATTGAAATTCATATCGATAAATAATGGGCATAAAAAAGCCACAAAAGTTTATCTGCTTTTGTGGCTTTTTGCTTGCTTACAATTTTTCAGTTAGCTTTACGTCAGGATACTTGTCTTGGAAGAATCTTTCTGCAAATTCATTCTCAAATAAGAACAATGGATTATCATAACGATCTTTTACCAAGAGATTTCTTGAGTTTGACATTGTTGGATCAAGTTGCTCAGGATCAATCCACCTTGCAACTCGATGACCAATACTTGTCATTTCAACTTCAGAGTTGTATTCATTTTGCATTCTGAATTTGAAAACTTCAAATTGCAATTGTCCAACTGCGCCTAAGATATACTCGTCAGTTGCATAATTACGATAGAGCTGAATGGCCCCTTCTTGAACTAATTGATTCATCCCTTTATGGAACGACTTCTGCTTCATCACGTTCTTAGCAGTTACCCGCATGAATAACTCTGGAGTAAATTCAGGTAATGCAGGAAACTCAATCTTTTTCTTGCCAGCATAAATACTATCGCCGATTTGGAAATTACCAGTATCATATAATCCAACAATATCGCCAGCAACTGCATCATCAACTTGAACACGTTCACTTGACATAAATTCGGTTGCATTGTTCAAGCGAATCGTTTTACCAGTTCTAGCTAAAGTAACATCTAAACCACGATTGAATTCCCCACTTGCCACTCTGACAAAAGCAATTCGATCACGGTGATGTGGATTCATATTAGCTTGAATCTTAAAAACAAAGCCAGAAAATTCTGGATCATCTGCTTTAAGTTCTTCATCACCGTTTACTTCATGGCTTTCTGGAGCGGGAGCTAATTCAACAAAGCTCTTCAAGAAAGTTTCTACTCCAAAATTAGTCAAGGCTGACCCAAAGAAAACAGGAGTTTGATCCCCAGTAGCAATTTTTTCAGGATCAAAAGTATTACCAGCTTCTTTAATTAAGTCAATATCGTCTAAAGTCTCTGCAAATTGTGGATCTTGACTTAATGGTTCACTTTCCGGTAACTTACCATTTTCATCGAGAGGAATAAAACGATCAGCCTCATCCTTGTGATAAAGTTCTACCCGATGATTGGCAATATCATATAGCCCTTTTAATGTCTGACCAGAACCAATCGGCCAATCCATTGCTACGCCTTCAATGCCGAGCAAATCCTCTAACTCAGCAATCAAATCTAGTGGTGGTCGACCATCACGGTCAAGCTTATTCATAAATGTAAAAATTGGAATACCACGTTGTTTAACGACTTTGAATAGCTTCTTAGTTTGTGGTTCGATACCCTTAGCAGAGTCAATTACCATTACTGCAGCATCTACTGCCATTAAAGTTCGATAGGTATCCTCTGAGAAATCCTGGTGTCCAGGAGTATCAAGAATATTGATGCGTTTACCATCATATTCAAACTGCATTACGGAACTGGTAACGGAAATACCACGTTGCTTTTCAATTTCCATCCAGTCACTCGTAGCATAGTTACCAGTTTTTCTAGCCTTTACTGTACCAGCCTGTCTAATCACACCACCAAACAACAAAAGTTGTTCAGTGATCGTGGTTTTACCCGCGTCCGGGTGAGAAATAATTGCAAAAGTTCTTCTTGTCTTTACTTTATCTAATAATTGATTAGCCATTAACCTCTAACTCTTCCCCCTGTTTTTCTTCTGGTAAATCTAAAATGACTGTTAACAGTCTTGATCCTTTCATTCTTCCAGTAGTAAAAGTCATGCCATTGTCTAGTTTAAAACTTAATTTTTCACCTTTAGCTGGAATAACTCCTAATTTGGTAATAACATACCCTGCTACGGTATCAACGTCGTCCATCTGAATATCAGTACCAAATTGATCATTGAAATCATCAAGTGGCATTTTACCATATATGACATAACGTCGATCATTTAATTGATTGAATAAAACCTCTGCACGATCAACTTCATCATCAATATCACCGACAATTTCTTCAATCAAGTCCTCAATCGTAGCTAGCCCCACTACACCACCATATTCATCTAATAGGATTGCTAGCTGTCGCTGGGTTTGTTGCATTTCAACTAGTAATTCACCTAATTCTGCTGTTTCAGGTGCAAATAATGGTTCACTCATCACATCAGCATAGTCAATCTTATCAAAGCCGATCTGTCTTGCTTTTCTGAGTACCGTCCGAATATGAATTACACCAATAATTTTATCTTTATCTTGTTGATAGACTGGGATTCTCGAATATGGTTGTCGTAAAATTTCATTTAAATTTTCTTGAAAGCTTACAGTAGCATCAACCATAAAAGCATCTGTTCTTGGCACCATCACTTCTCGAACCATTTTTGCTTGGAAATTCAAAATTCCTTCAAGCATGGAAAACTCAGTCTCATCAATTACCTTCTGTTCGTGAAGGTGCTTAATTTCCTCAGCAAGATGGTCGATTGTATTTATGCCCTTTTCATTTGAAAACCTATTTTTTAATCGAGTAAATAAATTTTCCGCGGCAGGGTCGCTAGTCATATGATTTCATTCTCTCTTTCTTTAAAATCCACTTAAATACCAATATTATAGCATATAGCCATTCTAGTTTTATGCTAAAATACTCTAAGAAGCGAGGTATTCCTATGAAAAAAAGCCATGTCTTACTAGTATTTGTTTTTCTGTTACTGATCCCCTACATTTGTAGTCTAGCGATCATTGGTATTGGTTATAATGCCCTAGTACTTCACTCTGGGGAACTATTTAGATCTTTAACTGGAGCTTTTGTCGGTTCATTGATTATGTTTGGCATCAAAGCTACGATCCAACGGCCCCTAGATTTGTTAGCAATGCAAGTCGATGACAACTTTTTAGAACAATTATTGCGCTTTTTTAGCATTCGTAGACGTCGTCTATTTCTGTTTGGCAACGTCGTACTAGATTTCATTCTTTGTTACTTGAGTACGATTTTTGTTAGAAATCATTTGACGCTTGACCAAATAGTCGGCAATGCAACTGGGATCGTTTTATTGGTCATGTTCATTTCCACCTGCTTAGGTGCCTACGTTGAATACGACAATCTTTCAATTGACCCTAATCAACATTAATCTTCAGCTGATCCATACCAACTTTGGATCAGTTTTTTTGTTGCCAAATTCAATTCTTGTGTGAAAAATGGCGTATCGCTGTCACCAGGGTTTTCGTAAAGCTTAAAGCCTTGATCAGTCATTTTCTGAATCATCGTTGGAACCATCAAATTTAAAGGCATGTCTAGAGCACTAATTTGATTATCCATTTCTTCAACAATAACATTTTTGGCAGGCAATTCATATTTCATCAGCCCTTGTGGGACTTCAACTTTCCCTGCTACTAGTACGCCGTACCAATACATAAAGTTCTCTGGGCCGAACACGATCAAGCTTGCTCGTTGATCTGATAAGCAATGTTCAGCTACGAAATCCTGAAAAGCCTGATCTTGTTCTAATTCAGCATTTGCAGTGGCAAAGCTACGTTGTTCATCCATCATCGTTGCAGGATAAAATTTTCCAACTAAAGTTTTTTCTAAAACTGCTTCTTTCTTCATTTTGTTCCTCAATATTCTTCTAATTCATCTAAATCTACAATTTCTCCACTTAAAAAAGCGGAAATTTCACTACTTGAAAAGCCATGGCTATATAAATAACGTTTAATTTTAAAATTGCGCTCTTGCGCATCCAAACGTTTAAACCGCTTATATGCTTTTATACCCTGGATTCGCAATGCTTCTTGCTGCGCCTCTTCTTGATCGGGAAGATCCATTCGGTCAATTAAGTCATCAGCTAGATTGCCATTAAAGCCATGAGCTAACAATTTATTAGTCAGCTTTTGCCGAAATTCTCGTGCTGAAAAACGGCGAAGCTGTTTACCCATTGATTTAACTGCTCTTTGAGCTACTTCAAACCAATCTTCATCTGCAATCTTATCAAGCTCGTCTTCAATAATCGTTGAAGCTACACCTTTTTTTAACAATTTTTGATTAATTATTCTTGGTCCATCTTGTCCAATTGCAAGGTCATTTTTGATAAATGAAACTGTGTATTGACGATCGTTAAGGTAGCCCAATTCAGTAAATCTTGCGACTACATCTTGCGCAGCTGTCTCATCAACCTCGTGCGTTTTTAAATATTGCAAAACTTCATAAACCGTTCTTGGTTGATAGCTCAAGTAGTTTGCAATCAATTCACTGGCTTTACTATTAGTTTCAAATTGTTTAATTTCAGCAATTTGGGCATCAGTTAGCTCTTTGCCTTTCAGAAGAACATATTCAGCTACGGTTCTTTCACTTGCGGCAAAAGCATATTCACCATCCAAAAAAATATTATAGCGACCTGCCCGCTTTTGTGCTGATATTTTTGTAATTATAGCCAATTACTCACCCCATTCTTTTGCTTCTGCTAACAAATAATTTTATTGCTTGCTAAGGCCTTTTTGCAAGTACTATAATAGATCGAGCAATTTATTAGTTTTTAGTAGAAAGAATTATCAATGAAGAAACACAATTTATCCACAGAAAAAAAGGAAAAAAACGTCATTATCACCATTAAGCGTTTAGGAATCAACGGTGAAGGTATTGGCTACTACCGCAAAAAGATTATTTTTGTTCCAGGAGCATTACCAGATGAAGTTGTCGTAGCTAAATTCGTCAAGGAATATCCACAATATATCCAAGCTGAGCTGGTTCGTATTAAAGAAAAAAGTCCTGATCGGGTGGAGTTTCCAAATGGAGTTGATCCTGAAATTGGTGGTCTTGAATTAGCTCACCTTGCTTACCTTAAGCAACTAGAATTCAAACGTAACAACGTCCTTGAATCTCTCAAGAAATATCATCCCCGTGGCTATGCTAAATATAAGGTTAAGCCGACTATTCCTGCCCCCGACCAATGGCGCTACCGCAATAAAGCACAGTATCAAATCGAATTTGATCACGGTAAAAGCAAGTTGGGCTTATTTGCTCCTAACTCACACCGCTTGATTGATCTACCGGAAATGCCTACTCAGAGCATTGCAACTCAAAAAACCGAGCGTGCTATCAAAGATTTAATTGCTAAATTAAGAGTACCAATCGCTGATTACCGTAAACACCTTGATGGCATTAAAACCGTTGTCGTCAGACAAGCTGAAGCTAGCCAAGAAATTCAAGTTACTTTGATTACAATCGGTCATAAATTACGCAATTTACCAGAACTTGCACAAAAGATTATGCAGCTCGAACATGTAGTTAGCGTTTATCAAAATGAAACTGACTGGCGTAATCCTCAAGTTTGGGGTAATAAGACTGAGAAATTAGCCGGTAAAAATCAAATTGTTGAAGAAATTTTGGGCAAACGCTTTGCTTTGTCTCCTAGAGCTTTCTTCCAATTAAACCCAGTGCAAACGGCAACTTTATATTCTGAAGCTTTGAAATTATTAGACCTCACGCCTGATCAAACTTTGATTGATGCTTATAGTGGTGTTGGTACTTTAGGAATTTTAGCAGCAGATCAAGTCAAGCAAGTTGTAGGAATTGAAACTATTCCCGAAGCAGTTCAAGATGCACAACATAATGTTAAACTAAATCATTTGCGCAATGCGGATTACTTCCAAGGAAGCGTAGAAAAGGTCTTGCCTGAACTACAACGCGGTGGTCTTCCAATCGATGCTTTAATTGTCGATCCACCTAGAACCGGTTTAGCTAAGAGCTTGATCAAGACCCTATTGCAAGTCAAGCCTAGAACTTTTGTTTATATTTCATGCAATCCTTCAACCCTTGCACAAGATTTAGTTTTACTCTCTGAAGCCTATGATGTCAGAGTTATCAAAAATATTGATATGCTACCACAGACACCTCGGTGTGAGTGTATTGTAAAGCTAGTTTTACGTAAATAAAAACATCAAAAAAAGCTACTTGGATTTTAATCCCTTGTAGCTTTTTTTGATGAAGTGGACGAGGCGAACTCATCAATTGATTGATAGTCACGATTTCAATGTTGATAACATGGCTGGTCGCAACAAAATTAACATTCACTTGTTCGGGTTTTTACGTAAAACGTAATATTTTTATATAGTCGGATTTGCAAACAGCCATTAATATTAATTAGCTGATTTCTCTATCATAATAGAGAATCTTATTTCCAACAATAATACATAATTCTGGAGATAAAAACTTACTTTATTGTTAAATTTAATTTCTACCTCGTCTACATCTCTATCATATCACAAATGTAACCGTTTGCAAGAACTATTTACTGACGCTTTAGGGTAAATATTTGTGTAAAAACTTTTCCACATGTTGGCGGTAGGCTTGGGGATGCGTAGCAAAAGACTTGGCATGCTTTGCACCTGGAACCACCCATAATTCTTTTGGCCCTTGAGATGCTCGATAGTTTTCATAAACCATCTCTGTTGGCACAAAGGTATCACGGCTTCCATGAATAAACAAAGTTGGTCGATAATTATGCTTGAGCTGGTTGACTGCCGATCCATCATTCAAAAAATATCCTACCTTAACTCGATTAATGCCACTTAAAATTTCTACAAGCGGAACTCTCGGAACTACCGGCATATGGTATAGATCCTGTGCTTCATGTTCAATTTCAGCTTTTACATTACTATAGCCACAATCTTCGATAATTGCTTTAACTTGCTGTGGTAATTTTTCACCACTAGTCATCATCGCTGTAGCTGCACCCATACTTACACCAAATAAGACAATTTTTTGATGCGGTTGTCGCTTTAAAACCTGATTAATCCACTTAACCACATCAGCTTTTTCAACCCAACCATAGCCAATATATTTTCCTTGGCTCTGTCCATGGCTTCGGGCATCAGGAAGTAATAAATTATAGCCCAGACCATGAAATAATCCTGCATAGGCAGCCATACTGTCTTTGTTGTTCATGTATCCGTGCAAAATAATTACGGTTTTATTTGACTTCTTATAAGCCAGATAATTCGCATCTAGTTTAAAATTGCCACTAGCTGCGGTTATGTACCATTTTTGTTTTGCGTGATCATAATACCATTTTTTCTGTGAGTATAATGGATCTTTGCGCTTTAAAACAGTAGAATTAGGTTTAATAAAACTTTTGTGTCCAGGAACGCAGGCAACGTTAAAAAAGTAAAAACCTGCACCGACAAAAGCAGCAATTACTAGCAATAAAATTGTAAGCAATACTTGATAAATCTTCTTATTTTTGATGATTTTCATATATTATCCCCCATCAACAAGATGGTATATAATATATCACTTATTATTTGTATAGGTTTAAAATATGAAATTAAGCGCTTTTATTCAATTAATTCAAAATATCAATGAACAACATACTTTATATTATGGCCGAACAGAGTCCCCATTGGCTTTGAGCAAGTTCACTGTTGCAGCAAATGAATGTTATTTTCAAGTTGGCAAGCAAGCAATGTCAAAGCAAAAATTTATTAAACTAGTCAAAAATATTCATCATAAAGCAATTAATCTCTATGTGCTTGAGGGCAACAAAAAACGATCCATCTATGGTCTACAAATTGAACTAGACCACGGACGAATCGTCTTAATGTGATTATTTGACTTGACAGTACTGGCGTATATGATTTTTAGTTCCAGCAAAGTACCACATGCCACGCTCTTCATCACTAGTTAATTCCACTTCAGCAGGCTCATTCAAGGCAGCTGTAAACACTTCCTCATATTCTGCTACTGACAATCTTTGGCGCCGATTCAATAAATGTTCTTGCCAAGCAAGCGGTAACTGCTTTTGGTAACCATCAACTAAATTGGCAGAGAAAAATTCTGCCATTGCCCCTGAACCATATGAGAATAAACCTATTAAGGCATTGGCTTCTAAGTCAGCATGTTCTAACAATGACAATAAACTCATATATAGGGAAGCAGTGTAGATGTTACCAACTTCCATACTTAATTGTTTAGAAGCTGTAAATGTTTCAGTTAATCGTTCTTGAACATTCTTATCTTCATCAGCAATCGCAATATTATTGGCTTTGAGTCCCATTTTCGTATATGGTAAGTGATAGATCAACGCACCAAAATCACGCGTCATCCACCCTTTTTCAGCTTGATAAGCAGCAAACGTCTTTTTGAAAAATTCCAAGTAAACCTGTGTTGAATATTTACCATCAACCAAAGCCACCTTAGAATCATTAGGACGCCAAAAATCATCGATATCTTCACTATAGGCACTATGTCCTTCGTTCAGCGTTAAAATACTTGGATTAGCCTTTACTAGCAAACTAACGCTACCTGCTCCTTGAGTAACTTCTCCTGGGGTATTTAAGCCATAGCGGGCAATATCGCTACCAATCACAATTGCCGTGTGGTGAGGATGAACTCTAACATAATCCCGTGCTGTCATCAAAGCTGCCGTTAAGCCAAAACAAGCTTCTTTAATTTCAAAAGTTCTTACTTGTGGATGCAAGTTAAGAGCTTTTTTTACAAAAAGAGAAGCTGATTTTGATTGATCAACGCTTGACTCAGTTGCAAAAATTAATAAACCAACCTTACTTTGATCAATTTCAGCGAAATATTGTTTGGTCGCATTGATTCCCATTGAAACAGCATCTTGCGTCACATCAGCAACTGCCATTTTTCTTTGACCAATTCCAATCAGGAATTTATTAGGATCAACTCCACGTGCTAACGCGAGATCTGTCATATCAACATATTTATTTGGCGTGAAAAAGCCAATTTTATCAATTCCGATCTGCATGGGCTTCCTTTCTAATCTGCTCAAGAATCGTTTGGGCAGCATGCTCTGAATAGTTTTTATTTTCAATCATTTTCGCCAGTACTTCTGCTTTTTCAATAGTGGTTGCATTCAGTGTAGCTACAATATTGCGTGCTTGTAATTTCATATGTCCAGCTTGAATTCCCTTGGTTGAAATTGCAAGCAAGGCAGCAAGGTTATTGGCAAGTCCTATACCTGCAATTATTTCCGCCAATTGTGCTGAACTAACATCGCCTAATAAAGAAAAGCTTTGTTGGACATCACTTCTAGCTTTAATCGATCCCCCGACAGTTCCAATGGCTAAAGGTAACGAAAGTTGCCCGATTAGCTTATCATGTGCAATAAACCACTTGCTAAGACTAGTATAACCAGTCTGACTGGCATGAACTGCAGTTGCAGCCTCAACTGCACGATAATCATTTCCTGTCGCCATTAACACGGCATCGACGCCATTCATAATTCCTTTATTATTCGTAACTGCACGATAGACATCAGTTTGAGCTATTTTACTTAATAAAGCAATTTTTTGGGCTACGGCTTGTCCTCCGATAGTTTCAGGATCTATTTTTACTTCAGCTCTAGCAAATTGACTAGGATAGTTTGACAAAATTGCAAATAGTTTTTCGCTAATGCCTGGAAAAGCTAACATTTGTTCTGCTAAATATTCCAAGATAGCATTGGTCTTATTAGCTCCCATAGCTTCTGCTGGATCTACTAGCACGCGAATAAATAGCAGATCAGCCTCTAGCTCTGCATTAATGCGACGTAAACCACCACCATGTAAGATCAAACTATGAAATCGTTCATTTGCTTTAGTGATATACTCCGGAAAATTTTCCTCGAATACACTTTGTGAAAAGTTACTATCAACTCTTAAAACAATTTGACCATAAATTCCTGGACGATCACTACTACACTTGACTCCACCATTTTTCGCAAAAATCCCTGCACCATGATTAGCTGCAGCAACAACGGAAGGTTCCTCTGTCGCCAGCGGAACGAGATAAGAGCGATTATTGACAAGTAAATTCTGCACAACCCCGAGTGGCAAGCGAATTTCGCCAATGACATTCTCGCTTAATTGATTTAATTCCATCAATGATTTGTCGTCAATATCTGCTAGTTTTAAGCCTTGGTCTTGTAAAATTGCTCTCCGCTCTTGCGGTGATAATTGATAGAATTTCATAATTATACCAACTCAATTTCATAAGCTATTGCTTGTCCACCGCCGATACACAAACTTACTAAAGCTCGCTTTTGCTCAGCTTTATTAAGCGCATTAATCGCAGTAACTACCAACCTAGTCCCAGTTGCGCCGAGCGGGTGTCCTAAAGCAATCGCTCCACCTAACGGATTCAGCTTTGTCTCTGGAATTGCTAAATCACGCGCAACTGCAACTGCTTGAGCTGCAAAAGCTTCGTTTAATTCTACAACATCATAATCGGCAAGCGTTCTGCCTATTTTTTGCATTAGCTTTTTGATTGCATAGTATGGCGTATATCCCATTAGTTCGGGATCAAAGCCTGCTTCCGCATAGCCCCCTAATTTAGCGATCGGCTGCAAATTTAGCTCTTTAACTTTTTCGGCTGTAGCAAGTATTAACATGCTAGCGCCATCGTTGATTGGGGATGAATTCCCGGCAGTAACTGCACCATTTTCTTTAAAAACTGGTTTTAAACCAGCTAGTGCTTCATAAGTGCTGTCAGTTCGAATACTTTCATCTTTATCAACTAGCTGGCCATCCACTTCAATCGGAATAATTTCATCTACAAAGACATTCTTCTTCATTGCTTCAGTGGCTTTTTGCTGTGATCTCAAGCTAAATTGATCCATTTCTTCACGAGTAACGTGATATTTTTCAGCGACATTTTCAGCCGTTATTCCCATCGGCTTCCCTGAAAAAGCATCATTTAAGCCATCCTGAAAAAGACTTGCGACCAAATGTTCACTTGCATTCTCTTTATATTTTTTGTCCACAAGAAATGGTGCGTTAGTCATGCTTTCGCTACCACCAACTGCTACTAGATCCAAATCGCCCATCTGCATCTGACCTTCGGCTAAACGTAAAGCTTTCAAGCTAGAACCACAAACATCATTGACCGTTGTTGCCACTGTAGCTTGATCCAATCCGGCCTTCAATGCTACCTGTCGTGCCATATTTTCGCCTAAGCCAGCTCCGATCACGTTTCCCATTAAAACGCCATCAACTTTATTAGGAGCAATATTTAAGTCGTTTAAGCTAGCCGCTAAAAGCGTACTAGCAAGTTCAACGGCACTCTTGTCTTTGAACATCCCCCGATATTTTCCAATCGGCGTTCTTTTAGCGGAAATAATATAGACATCCTTCATAAAAAACCTCTCTACAAATAAATGTTATTTTACAGTAGAATTACTAATTTTTGTTAAAATATGCGTAAAATTTTTTCAAACAGAAATACGAGTCCAAATTCAAGATACTCAGACTCGTATTGGGTTATTTATTTTTTTGCCGTCGCTTTTGTTGGATATAAGAAGCCAAGCGCCCGGAAGAAAACTCTACTGAGCCATATTTCAAACGAACAATTGTCGCATTGATACTTGTTCCAAACAACAACATCATGGCTGCTAAATATAGCCATAACATAAAAATAATAAATGTTCCGATAATTCCGTAATTTTCCCAGCTAATCGGAAAATTATGGAGGTAAAAACTAAAGCCAAAAGATAAAATAATCCAGCCTAAGACTGTCACAAAAACGCCTGGCCAAATCTTTCTTTTTTTAAGCTTAATGTTGGGAAGAACGTAATTTAGATAAGCCACCGCTATGATCATAATCACGATTACCACGGGATAGCGGTAAGACAAAATCGACTTTAATCGGTAAAATGAGAAGCCAAAGATTTGTTGAACAAAATCTAGGATCTGCTGTCCAAAAATAAATGCTAATCCGATTCCAGTAAAGACAAAAATCATCAACGCTGTTAAAAAAATCGTTGCTGATCGATTCCACAAGAAGCTCAAAAACGAAAGCTTAAGCTCGATTCGATGAACGTCGTACAAGCGATTCATCCCTATTCGTATCGCATTTACTAAGTTCGAAAACGACCAAACTGCTAAGATAATACCAAACGAAATGTAGCCATTGGAATTAGTTTTCAACAAGCTATTCACAATCGGCATTATGTAGACAGCAATTTGTTCAGGAAAAATCAACCGCAAATATTCAGCAATTGGAGCCGTATTAATGCGAAATAGTGGCAAAACATTACCAACAATAATGATAATCGGAAAAATCGAAAATAAAATATAATAAGCTATGACAATTGCGCTGGAGACTATTTCACCCTCAGACAAAATTCCAGATAAGGTTCGATAAAATCTATTAATATGCCCTGGTATAGTTTCCATCTCAATTACCTTTATTCATCTACTTCATCAAAGTGAGGCAAGTATTTTTCATAACCATCATATGGCTTTTGTAAAGTTAAAATCTTAGGACCATCTTTAGTAATGGCAAAAGTGTGTTCAAATTGTGCTGATTTAGAACCATCTGGAGTAGCATAGTAAACCCAGTCATCATTAGGATCGTCAACAGTTCTTTGATCAATTTGCCACATACCACCGGCTTCAACCATTGGCTCACAAGTAATCGTCATGCCTTCACGTAGACGCAAGCCATGGCCAGCTTTACCCCAGTGTGGTACTTCAGGATCTTCATGAATGGTTGGTTGAATACCATGGCCAACCAATTCGCGAACGTCACCAAAGTGGTTTTCATCTTCAACATAATGCTGAATTGCAGCTCCAATGTCCCCAATCCGATTGCCAAGTACAGCTTGATCGATTCCCAAATACATTGCCTTTTTAGTAACTTCCATCAAGCGACGATCTTCATCTGAAATTTCACCTACTGGATAAGTAGTACATGAATCAGTTTCATATCCATCTAAATTGCAAGTTACATCTACTTTAACTAAATCTCCCTCTTGGAGAATCCGATCTTTTCTAGGTGTTTGGTGAGCAATTTCATCATTAACTGAGATACAAGTTCCATATTTGTATCCTTCAAAGCCTTGTTCTGAAAGTCTGCCACCACGACTGGAAACAAATTCTTGACAAAATTCTTCGATTTCCCAGGTAGACATTCCTGGCTTAATCACATCACGAAGTCCTTCAAACATAGATGCTAAAAGTCTACCTGACTTTTGCATTCCCAATAACTCACGATTAGACTTAATAGTAATCACGCGCGATTGCTCCTCTTCTTAAAAATAATACTTTTTTCCTATTATATCGTTTTTAGCGTAATTTTTAAAACTTTACCAAAATAATAGCCTATTAACGGCAGATTTCTTGTATAATAGGTCAGTAACTAGTACTTATTATTGAAAGGTAGTTTATGATGAAAGCAAAAATTGTATATGCAAGTATGACTGGCAACGATGAAGATATGGCAGAAATCTTGGAAGAAGACTTACAAGATTTAGGCTTCGATACTGATTCGACTGAAGTTGCCTTTGCCGACGCTAGCGACTATCTCGAAAGCGATCTTTGTATTTTCATTACTTATACTTATGGCGAAGGTACAATGACAGATGAAATTGCAGATTTTTATGACCAGCTTAAAGAACTCGATTTAACTGGCAAATATTTTGCAGTAATGGGCTCTGGCGACAAGACCTATGGTGAACATTTCTGCGAAAACGTGTTTGACTATCAATCAGCCTTTTTAGCTTGTGGTGCAACAGAAATCACTGCTCCAGTAACTATTGAGAATTCACCTGATGATGAGGCAATCGCAGCGATTGACCACGCTGCTGAAGAAATGGCTGACAAATTAGATGCATAAAAAATCCTCAACGGTAGCAGCTGATCGTGCACAAGTTCGTAAATTAGGTCGTAAGATTGCTAAACGGCACCGTAATTTATGGGCATATATGTTTTTTGGCTTCATCGCTGCATTAATAAACACGCTTGTTTTCATGGTGCTCCATCAATGGTGGCACATCGTTTTAGTAATTTCTAATACTGCAGCTTTCATTATTTCAAATGCAGCTTCGTTTTACTTCAATCAAAAAGCTGTCTTTACTAATAACGTCGATCATGATCATTCAGTTTGGCATAAATTGGTAGTCTTCTTTACCTATCGGATCATTAGCTTGATCCCCGACACTTTAATTATGTTAGTCGGTTTGTCTTGGCTTCATCTTAATGCCTTATTGGTAAAAATTATCGATCAAATTTTAGTTGGTATTTTCAATTATTTGACAACTCGTTCGGTTTTTCAGAAGCAAGAACATACTATGATTGAACGAGCAAAGGCTAGAATTGAAGAGCGTAAAAGTAAACATAATTAAGTATGTTAAAAGGCATCTTGTCGAATTATTCGTTCGATGGGATGCCTTTTTGTGTTGTGATTATTTGAGTTTAGTCTCATTCATCAGCGTGAATGTTAAATAAAGCGCCTAATCCGCTAAAAGAAGGGAAATTCTCATTGAAATCTTCTAAAAAGTTCTTTAGCTCTTCCGGTAAGTCTCTTGTTATGTCTCTTCTCGTATTTTATAAATTAAATCAATGACTCAGATAATTATTAATTTGGGCAAAAATAAGAATTTCAACAATAACTTCAATACATTGATGGACTATAATCTCCGCTTGTTTCAAAGGGCAGTAATAACTATTAAAGTTAATCATTTGTCCAAAATTCAAAAATAATTTTAAAAACAATTTTGACCGAAACAGTGATTTATTTTATTATATATTAGTCTAATAGCTGATGACTTTAAAAGCTGATTATTGTTTTATCTATATAGGAGGACAAAATAAAAGTCACGAAATTGGTAGTTGGTATATTGCAAATTGTTATTGCTGCTTTCATAGTTTTACAATCCGCAGCTGTAGGTATTGGTCACGCCATAGAAAATTCCAATGATGCTGGTGGTAGTGCCGGAATGATAACAGCTATCTTATTTTTAGTTTCTGGTATTGTTTATTTAAGTACAAAGAAATCTAAAAAAATGGGAGGAGATATTGCTTGTTTAGTTATTAATTTACTTGCTTGGCTTTTTGCTATTACCAATGCACACGATTATACAGACTTGATGATTTGGGGCTGGTTAGCATTTATTATTGGTGTAGGATTTTTCTCATGGCACCTAGTCGTTAATAAAAAGCAAAAGTAGTTTAAAGATTTTTTACAAAGATATCCCAACAGATTGATCTACTGATTAATCTGTTTTTTATATCTATCATTTCTCACTTAAATTAAAAAGCCTTACGACATATAAAACATCGTAAAGCCTTACATCAATGATCCAGGCGAGATTCGAACTCGCGACACACGGTTTAGGAAACCGATGCTCTATCCAGCTGAGCTACTAGACCATACCGAATTAACTTTACCATAAATTGGCAGTTAATTCATTACTTTTTTAGTATTCACGAGCAAATGGGCTTCGCTCGCCATTGGCAGTTGCAATCTTATCTGCTGCAAAAATAAATGGCATCCAAATCAGAAAAGCTAACGCCATATTAATCAAACAAACGAGAATTGCTCGCCAATCATAATTACATGCTAAAAATGCTCCAAGAAGCGGTGGCATAAAACTAGGAACTGCTACTTGAACTGGGTTAACTAACCCCATAACTGTCATCCAGTAGGCAAATGCAACGTTAACCGCCGGTGCTAACACAAACGGGATGAAATACACGGGATTTAAAACCACTGGCAAGCCGAAGACAATTGGCTCGCCAATATTGAAGAAACTCGGAGCTAATGCCACTTTAGCCATAGTTCTTGTTTCATTTCGTTTAGAAAATGCCAAGATCCCCATAATTAAAATCAATGTACCACCAGTACCACCAAACCAAGCAAAAACATCAAACGATCCTCTTGCCCATAGCATGCTTGGTATTTTTCCCGCTTTTACCAAAGTAACATTTACGTTCTGAGCTGTCAGCCAAATTGAATCCAAAATTGGCGCCATCACGCCCAAGCCATTTAGACCGAAAAACCAGAAAATCTGAATCAAAATGGTTACCAACATTACCATGCCAAAGCCTTGACCCATCTTGATCAACGGCATTTGGATCGAATGAAGCAACCAATTGCCAAAATATGTACCCGTAAGTAATTGGAACAGATAATTAATTGAGCCAACAGTAAAAATTGCAATAATGCCTGGAAGCAAAGAATCTAATGCAACCATCTCTGCATGAGGATAATTAGCCTGTAAATGAAGCATAATTCTCCCTTTGTAGCAGAGTGCATAAACTGCAAAACCCAGAGAGCCAAATAAAATCGCAGTAAAAATGCCACTTGTAGAAAACTGGCTAATATCAAAAGCATTTTTGGCAAGCAGACTTTTTCCAGCAACGTCAACCTTAACGACATTTGCTACGCTCATCATAAATGAAGCAACGGAAATGATCGCTCCAGCTAAGCGATTAGTTTCAAAAGTCTTAGAAAGTTGATAGCCTAAGGCAACTGCCAAAAATAAGGCAAATAAAGCAAAGCTGCCTCGCCAAACAATCATGCTGATGGACAATAGTGGCTTGAGTAAAAATGCGAGCCCTTTTAGTCCTAACTGATCTCGTGCAATTTCAACCAAACTTTTTATTAAAACCGCAAGTGAGCCTGCAATCGTAATTGGAATGATTGAAATAAAGGCGTTTTTCAATGCGACTAGCCATCTAACCTGTCCCAGTCTGGTTGCGATTGGCAAAACGTAGTCTTCCAACCATGAAACTAATCGATTCATTTTTTCACCTTCAAATAATGTGGATGATATCCTTTATTCTTATTTTTACGCTTTTTGTGTTTCTTCTTTTTTTCTGCTACTGGGGTTACTTTAGTACTCGTCTTGGTTACTTTTCCACCAGTAGACTCATCACCAGATACCTTTTTCTTTGGTTTATTAGGACTTAACTGATAGCCAGCAAAATATACTCGCTGGATTTCTAATTCGCCAGCTAAAAGATTTTTCAAATCACGTAAATCATGATCATCCCCTAAAGTTACCACATGTCCTTCTTTATTCATTCGGCCTGTTCGACCTGCACGATGCAAATAGGTATTAACTTCACTTGGAATGTCATAGTTAATCACATAAGTAACATCAGGAATATCTAGACCACGAGCGGCTAAATCTGTTGCTAGCAACAATTTGGTTTTTCCTGTAGCCAAATCATGTAACGCTTCTTCTCGCCGAGTCTTACTAAATTCGTTTGCAAGTAATTTGAACTTGGTTTTGGTATGTCCTAAAATTCCAGCTACTCGCATCATTGTCTGATTCGAATCAAAAAATAGGATGCCTTTGAAACGATCTAGCTTGGTCATTTTTTGCAAAAAGTCGATCTTATGAGCATTGTCGACTTGTAAAAAATAATGCTTTATCTGCGATTTTTGCTTCTTACGAACATCAATCAACAAAAATTGTCGGGCAAACATTTCTTCTGCTGCTTTAGTAATATGAGACTCGGTGGCCCCAAAAAGCAAGATTTGACTCGTTGCTGGCAAATTCTGTCCTAGCGAACTAAGCAAATCTAATTTGGTAAATTCCAATAAATCATCAGCTTCATCGATAATTAAAGTTCTGATTTGACTGATTTTAATTCGACCGCTTGAGAAAAAGTCGAAAAATCTTCCTGGAGTAGCCACAATTACTTCGGGATGTTTTTTCTTCAATAACTCCTCTTGACGCTTACGATTACCAGCTCCTACTAATGTTGCACCTGCCAAATGCAACACACTCAAATAAGGATTGATAGCATGTCTAATCTGTACTGCCAATTCTGTGGTTGGCGCAAAAATTACTACCTGGTTAGCCTGCCCCACCTCAGCTCGTTCAATGCTCGGCAAAGCATAAGCCAGAGTTTTTCCAGTACCAGTTTTAGCTAATCCAATCAAACTAGCGCCATTAATAATGGCTTCATAGGTCGCTGTTTGAATTAAAGTAGGGTTTTCTTTATGTTCTTTTATTAAAATATTTTTGATTGCTTCTTGATACATTATTGTGTTAATTGTCCATACTTCTGTTTATATTGGGAAACCGTGCCATTATATGAATACATGGTAACCCCTTTTTCCAAACCACTAACGTTTTTTACTCGACCGTCAGTAGTATACCGCCAAAATGAATATTGCAATTGATTTGGGACTTTCTTGCCAGTTGCCATAAATAGCGTTCCTTTAGGAAAATACTGACGATACTGATTGCTGACGGCAACCATCGCTAGTTTTCCTTGAGATTGTAATAAACTAACAAAATGAGCCATCGATTGCAAATATTTCAAACTTCGTTGACTAACAGCCGGTTTAATTAGAATCGGCAAGCTTCCTGTCTGCATCCCGACTTTTTTGACAAAATATTGATATTGCTCTTCTGCCGTCGATTCATCACTGTAGTATTGTGCTACCCCATAAGCTAGATTAGTCCCCAATACTTGATCGCGATAAGTCAAAAAATCGTTATCAAAATAGGTTTTTCCTTGTGTACTTCGAAAATAAACAAAGGAAATGCCATGGTCTTCTAGCTGATGCAAATCCACAATCGAATAGTTCTGGTTGAGCTCAATACCAATCGTAGCAGCATTAGTATTGCTTGGCAAAGTCGTATCTCTCTTAAAGTTGATCAATCCAAGACTTAAAGCCATAATAGCTAATACTAACAGCAATAAGATCAACGGTAAAGTATAGCGATGATGAAATCGTTTCATTGAAATTCCCTTTCCGTTTACTTATTTTACCTAATTTTTTTATTGTATACCACGCTCTTATTTTTAGTTATAATGGACAGGTCACTTTCAATTCTGTGAGGTAAAAAATGAAACGACAAATTTCTTTCTTCCAAGCACTGGCTACAGTAGTTGGCGCTGTAATCGGTGCTGGGGTATTTTTTAAAATTGGAATAATTACTGCTCAAACCAATAGTACTTCGATGACTTTGTTAGTTTGGATTTTAGCGGGCTTTGTTTCGATGACTTGTGGACTTACGATTTCTGAATTAGCCGCTTCGCTGAAAACAAACGGTGCAATTAAATATTTAGACTACACTTATGGTAGTATTTGGGGCTTCTTGTTTGGTTGGGCGCAGATGGTAATTTATTTTCCAGCTCAAATTGGAGCTTTAACTTCGATCTTTGGCGTACAATTTGTTTCTTTATTCAATCTTCCGGCAAAAGATGCAAATTTAGTTGCTTTACTTGTCGTCATCTTTTTAGCAGCTACTAATTTTATTGGTACTAGTTTTTCTAGTAAGATCCAGTCAGTAATCACAGTAGTTAAAATTATCCCCATAATTTTGATTATCGTTTGGGGACTATTTAACCAACAAAAATTAGGAATTCAAATTTTCCCAGTCGTAGCTGGCGCAGGAAAAAGTTTTTCCGCTAGCATGAGTCAGGGATTACTATCAGCCTTATTTGCTTTTGAGGGATGGATCGTCGTGACGAATTTCGCTAATGAAGTTAAAAACCCTGAAAAAGACCTTTCTGGAGCAATTATTTTAGGTTTAATGGCAGTTACTTTGATCTACGTCTTAATCAACTATGCCTTCTTGACTATCTTGCCAATCAAACAATTGGCTGGCAATAATAATGCTGCGTTTGAGGCATCGATCAAGTTATTCGGGAAAATTGGTGGTAAGCTTGTTACCATTGGCATTTTAACTTCGGTATACGGAGCAGCTAA
The DNA here is from genome assembly GCF_000296855.1 of Lactobacillus gigeriorum DSM 23908 = CRBIP 24.85. GTDB lineage: Bacteria > Bacillota > Bacilli > Lactobacillales > Lactobacillaceae > Lactobacillus > Lactobacillus gigeriorum. The sequence goes on from NZ_CAKC01000062.1 coordinate 23,490, forward strand.
CGCTTACTTATTGACGGGGATGCGGACGCCATACATCTTGGCTCAAGATAAGCTCTTACCGTATTCACAAAAGATTGGCAAAACCAATATTCATACTGGCGTTCCAGTTTTTGGGGCTTTAATCATTACCGGAATATCATTAGTAATGCTTGCCTTGGGTAACTTCAACTTACTAACCGATATGTTAACTTTCGTCATGTGGACTTTCAACACGATGTTGGCTGTAGCCGTAATTATCTTGCGCAAACGGGAACCACAATTAAAACGACCATTCAAAGTACCAGCATATCCGCTAATTCCTTTGATCGCCATTGGCGGTGGCTTATTTATTATTATTTCTACGATCATCAACCAATTTGTATTATCAATGATTGGACTAGGATTAACTCTTCTTGGCGTTCCTATTTTCTATTATCAAAAAAAGCATGAAGCTCGCAATTAAGCTAGCTCATGCTTTTTTCGTACCTTCATTAAATTAAATCTCGCAAATCATGACATTTAGCTAGTTCTGCTTGATACTGTTCGTGGATCATTGGATCTACTCGATCGCCCTCGTCAGTTTTTACCATGTGAATCTGCTCTGTTCCTGCCAAAAGAGACGTTTTAAAGTACCACATTTTATAATGTAAAAAATCCAATTGTTTTTGAAGAACTTCAATTTGTTTTTGTACGTTAGCTTTCTCATCACGCAACAAATCATATCTTGTTTGTAACGTAGCATCACCTTGCATGCACAGATTGATGAATTCTCGGATCTGACTGATGGTCATGCCACATTTTTTCATACATTCAATGACTTCTAAAAAGTTCAAATCATTATCTTTAAACGCTCTTCTTCCTGCTTGATCACGATCAACAAAAGGCAACAAACCTTTTTTATCGTAATAGCGCAAGGTTGAAGGAGCTAGATTCATTTTTTCAGCAACTTCGCTAATAGTATATCGCATATATTCACCTTTTTCTTGACTTAAACCATAGTTTAACTTGTAGTATAACTATGGTTTCATCAATCGGTCAACTAGAAAGGAAGCATTTTATGACTAAATCTGAATTAGAAAAACTAGAAGCCGGCGAATGGTATCAAGTCGACGATCCAGAAGTAGCGAATAGAAAATTACAAGCCGCTACTTTGTGCCAAGAGTTTAATTCAATTCCAGAAAATGAACCAGCTAAGCAAGAAGCTAAAGCTCGCGAAATTTTCGGCTCTGCTAGCAAAAACTTAATCGTACATAGTCGCTTAAATGTTGATTACGGTAAAAATATCCACGTAGGCGACAATTTTTTAGCCAATTACAATTTAACCGTATTGGATATTGCTCCAGTTAACATTGGCAACGATGTCTGGATTGGGCCGAATACTGATATTTATACTGTAAACCATCCCTTAATTGCGTAAGGTCGACAAGAACGACTTGGTATTGGTAAACCCATAACTATTGGAAATGATGTTTGGATCGGTGGACATGTTACGATTTGTCCTGGTATAACGATTGGTAATGGTGTGGTAGTTGCTGCCGGTTCAGTCGTTACTAAGGATATTCCTGATAATGTACTTGTAGGTGGCGTTCCTGCCAAAGTTATCAAGAAAATTAACCAATAATTTTTACTTATCCCCTATTTTCTCCCCACAAAAGCACTCATCAACTAACTTGTTGAGTGTTTTTGCTTTTTACAAAATTATCTCTTCGTCAGGATCAAGTCCTCTTTTAGTGATCCACTTCAGCTTATCTAAAGGTAATGGCAAATCTGCTTCATTCAGATACCTGATTCCAACTACCTTGACTATTTTTTGCTGACCATTATAACCAACTGGAACGAACACCTTGTCTCCGATTTTAATCGTCTCATCACTTGTTAAATACGAATATCTTGTACCTCCTTTTTGGAAAGTAACTTCACACACAATAAATTCCGTGTCGTCTTTTCGACCACGTCCATAGATTTTAGGATCAATAATTTGGCCAAACGTGCACGTTGACATGATTTTGCTAAGATTTTCGACCAAATTAGAAAAATTAGCAGGCAAGCCAATGCGATCAAAGATACCTGCATAATCAAGCGTTGGGAAATTTTTATATTCAACCAACAAATGATATTTTTTATCTTCGGTTTCATCAACCACTCGCCTATCTTTTGGATGAGCTAGCCAAAAGTCTTCAAAAGAAGTTTTTATCAAGTCCTGATTCTGAATTCGATAGGCCACTTTGATTGGTTCATCGTAATCATCATTATTTTCAATCCTAATGTAGCTCAACAATCCCGTTTCGTTATCAATTTCTAATGATTCCTTGTCTTCCGAATCATTTTGCCGGTAATCGAGAACAAGCCGCTTAAAATAATGAGTATTGTCATCAAGCAAATACATATCGTTAATTGGCAAATTCTTACGAATCAAGCCAGAAATATCGCTTTCAATTGATCCCCATTCAAACCAATGAAGCTGATCACGACTTAGCTCAAAGACATTTTCATGATCATCAGTTATTCTGATCACGTAATTTTTTACCTGTGTGATATTATTTTGTACCGTCATTGAATTTAGCGGTTTTTCCAGATAGTATCTAAGACCAGAAAAGATTTTAGTTAGATTCTGTTCATCAATTTCTGGTTGTTCAATTCGCATTTTATGATTGCCAAAAATACTAGCAATAAAAAAGCAAGTTTCTCTTTTTGACAAACGCAAATATTGCGCATCCTCGTGATCAAAATGAGTCAAGCCATAATATGGTGCAAAATTGTAAATCTCCAATTTAACTATCTTACCGATTAGGGGATATGGAACATTCACAGGCGAATTTGATGTTACGTTTTTTGTAATGGGCCAATCTTCGAGAATTGCGAGTAAATACTTCAATCCTTCAATAAACCATTGGCGATTATTAAATATCTGAATTTTTGCTGGTGTAGGGCCATTTTTTAACATATACCAACGAGTATAAATCACTGAAATCATCTCAGTAAAGTCGATGCTATTTTCACTAGTTGTATACTTGAAACTTCCAGCTAACCAGAGATATTGGCCAAATCTTTGTTTTAAAATATTTTCAGGGATGATAGCAGCTCCCCACGACTGAAATTTTTCTTCGATTTCATTGCGATATAATTCACGATAATCTAGTCGTTCATCATAAAAATCGGCCAAAAATTCCATAATCTTGAAATATGGCTCCCGACTTTCTGGTAGGCTATAAGACATTTTTCCACCTCACAATCATTTAGAAGGATACTTAACCCAAGTATATCATTGTTTAGAAAAAGGCGAACCAACACTCTGTTAGTTCGCCTATAATTATGCTTTATTTGCTCGCTGCAACAATTTTCTACTTCGCTGAAACGGAATTACCTGTAGACTCGTGGCCATAATTATCAAAATTCCACCTAAAATTTTCATTTGTCCAAAATCGCTACCAAGTAAGCCGACAGATAGGATCGTAGCCATCAACGGTTCAAAAGCTTCTAGAATACTTGCTAACCCTGCAGAAATATATAATACGCTAGACAAGTACAAAGTATAGGCAAAAACCGTTCCTACTACAGCTATATAAACAATTGTCAGCCAATTGAGTGGCGTCGCCTTAATTGCAGGCATCATGAAAAAGCTGGGCGAAAAGATAATTCCACCCCAAATACTTGAAAGACTGACAATCGTCAATGTTCCATATTTCTTGAATAAATCACCTGGCATAACGACACTGATTGCCTGCGTTGTCGCTGCCAAGAATCCCCAAAATAAGGCTTTAGGAGTTATGGCTAAATGCGTAAAATTACCGCCAGTTACCATAATAATTGTACCAAAAAGGGCAACAATCACCGAAATAAGATCTATTCTTCTTGGAATTTGTCGCGTTTTTAAGGCGACGAAAGCAATAATCAACACCGGTGCCAAAAAGACCAAGATAGTACCTGTTGGAGCATTGGAATGCTTAACTGTCATGAAATACGTAAATTGCGATCCCATAATACCCACAGTTGCATAAATTATGCCCTTTAAAAGATCATGCTTATTTTTAAAGATCGCAAACGCTTTTTTACCATCGCGCCAATAAATAAAAATTGTCAGAATAATTCCTGCAATCCAGGCACGAACACCAATCAACCAAAAAGTATCGACACCTGTTGTTTTGAATAAAAATTCTGCAGCCGTCCCAGATGTTCCCCAAAGGCTGGCTCCGGTCACTGCAAGCAATACTCCACGCTGCTTCTTAGTCATTTTACCCTCTACCAAGAATAATTATTATGAATGTGTTTCAATAAAATCGTACAACTGACCTAGTTTATCAATTTTGAACGTAAAACCATACATTCCCAATGCTTCTGCTGCTTCAGTATTGGCTTTAACATCATCAACAAAAAGACTTTCATTTGGAGTTAAATTATACCGTTCAAGTAACCGTTGATAAATTCGTGCATCAGGCTTCATAATTTTTTCTTCTGCTGAAAAAACATAACCATCAAAGTAGTCACCTAGACTCGAATTTTTTACAAAATTAGCAAATTGCATCCCGGTATTCGACAAACCATATATTTTATAGCTTTGCTTGCGCAAATCATCAATTAGACCAAATACTGGCTCAAAAAATTCTACGTTTTCTTGCCAAGTTGCCATAATTTGCTGGGTTTTAGCTTGCAAAGGTTCAGGTACGCGATTAACAAAAATTTCCGTTGCTTCTTGCTCATTAATTTCCCCAGCGTCGATTTTTAACCATTCTTCTGATTCAAAAATAGTTTTTCTTAACAGTTCATGGTCATTTGGTGTTAATTCATAGTGATTCAGAATCTCGTCAGGATTCCAATTCATAATAACGTTACCAAAATCTAAAATAATATTTTTTAACATGCTATTCTCTTTTCATTGCTTTGTATAATTCAGCAATAATTATAGCATCTTTATTTTGGTTCTAGAATTCAAAAAAACTCATCGCTAAGTACAGCTACAAGTTTCATTTCTTATTTAAAATCAGTTGGACGATTTTCTTTTCCATTAGAGAAGTAGTAAGCAATTGCATCCATAATTCGATCACTCGCATGACCATCACCATACGGATTTTTGGCATTAGCCATTTTTTCGTAAGCTGCCTTATCTTCCAATAACTTAGTCATTTCAGTTCTAACTTCATCTACTTGGGTTCCAACGAGCTTCAAAGTTCCGGCTTCGACACCTTCAGGACGTTCAGTGGTATCACGTAAAACCAGTACCGGTTTGCCTAAACTTGGTGCTTCTTCTTGTACCCCACCAGAATCGGTCATAATAAAGTATGAGCGTTTTGCCAAATTATGAAAATCAACTACATCCAAAGGTGCAATCAAGTGAATTCTTGGATCTCCTCCTAGCACTTCTTGGGCAACTTCTTGTACTCTTGGGGATAGATGTACTGGGTAAATAATCTCCACATCATTATAGCTGTCAACGACTTGCTTCATTACTTTGAAGACGCGTCTCATTGGTTCGCCTTGATTTTCGCGACGGTGCATCGTTACCAAGATCACACGATTACCTGGTTTAATTTGATCAAGAACGTCATGATGATAATCTTGTTGGACAGTTTCTTGCAAGGCATCAATTGCGGTATTACCAGTAACAAAAATATTTTCACCATGATGATTCTCTGTTAAGAGATTTTTGCGCGATAACATTGTTGGAGCAAAATATAAATCGGTTAAATCATCGGTCATTTGCCGATTCATTTCTTCTGGATAAGGGGAATATTTGTTCCAAGTTCTTAAACCAGCTTCCACATGCCCTAAAGTCTTTTGTTCATAAAAAGTGGCAAGTCCAGCTGCAAAACTAGTCGTAGTATCACCATGAACCAACACAATATCAGGTTGTTCTTTTTGAATAACTTTGGTCATGTCAATCAAAACTTTAGAAGTAATGTCTGCCAAAGTTTGATTTTTATGCATGATATTGAAATCATAATCAGGCTTAATTTTGAAAATCTCTAGCACTTGATCCAACATTTCACGGTGCTGTGCAGAAACTACCGTAACTTCTTCAAAACGTTCATCTTGCTTAAGCTTCAAAACTAAGGGTGCCATTTTTATTGCTTCAGGTCTTGTACCAAAGACCGTCATTACTTTTATTTTTGACATATGTACCTCCGCATAATAACTACATATTACCCCATTTTTATGCTATCATTCAAGAAGACTTTTACTTCAAGAAAGGAACGATTATCATGGGATTTGCATTACTTATGCTTGCACCTGTTTTTATTATCATTGGCTCGTTTTGCATAGTTTTTGCTTTAGATAAAAATCGGCCAGCAAACATTCGAAAAAAATTATTCTTTGCAGCTTTGCTGTGTACTTTTGCGGTATGGGGGTTAATTATAGTGATTATGACTAATCCGCTACTTACCTTAAAATAGCTATTTTGGTAGCGAATCATAAAATTTTACTGCTAGCTCTACCAGAACGCAGTCCTGTGATAGGATTTGCTTGCAAGTCTTCTCTTAGCATGAATTCGGCTGGAACCCCAAGCGCATCACCGACGGCAAAACCGATGATGCAATCAATGACTTGAGCTTTACTTGAGGTTTCCATCTTTTCCCCTTCTTTCTACGACTTATACCTAATTTTAACATGTTACTAACTTGAGCACTTAGTAGCTTTTTAACGTACTTTTTGTCATAATCATGGTGACACTAGAAGCGAGGTATTCCATGGATAGTTTACTGCATCTTAATAATAAAACCCTCTCAATCAATTGGGAGAAGCTTGCAAATAACTTTGCGGAAGTTATTTGGCAACTATTTTTATCTACTTTGATTTTTTATCTGATTTCTTACATTGGTAAAAAACTAATCAAGCGCTATCTGCTTTCAAAGAAAGTGAATCCGAAAAACAAACGAACTCGGACGATTGCTGCTTTAATTAATAGCGTTTTCCAGTATACGATGATTTTCTTTTATTTGTTTGCCGTTCTGTCAATCTTAGGTATCCCGGTTGGTACCTTATTAGCAAGTGCTGGGATTTTTTCACTGGCTTTGGGGATGGGAGCTCAAGGATTCGTTAGCGATTTAGTCAACGGCTTCTTTATTTTGAGCGAAGATCAGTTTGATGTTGGCGATACGGTTTTAATCAATAATCAAACTGGAACCGTTGTTCAGCTTGGCCTTAGAACTACTCGCTTGAAAGCTTCTGACGGATCATTGATTTTTATCCCGAATCGCAATATTAGTATCGTGCAAAATCTGGCCCATAATGCCGTGAGTTTAACGATTCCATTGGAATTGGATGCCAATAATGATTTTGCCAAAGTAGATAAAATTATCAAACAGGTAAATGGCGAGATTATGCCTGAAAAGAAGACCATTGTCTCCGGACCAACCATTGTAGGTATTACTCAGCAAACTGGTGAAAATGTTACGTTTAGCATCTTTTTCAAAGTTAAGCCGGGTAAAGAAAGTAGCGTCCGGAATTTATATCTCTCCCGCTACTTGATGGCTTTGAAGGCCAATGATATTGCTTTAGCAAAGACGCCACCGTTAAAAATAAAATAAGCGAGCTGACAACTAAGTCAACTCGCTTTTTTATAGTTAATAGGTCATTGCATATAGCTATTTTAACGATCAATCATTCGATGCCATCAGCTCTGCTTGTTCTACTACTGTAGTAACCGCTTGAGGTGCTATGTCTGGTGGATAACCATACTTACGTAAAAGATGTTTAACAGCAACCCTCATCTTAGCTTGAATACTGCGACGTTTCTCCCAATCTACACCCGCTTCTTGTTTAACTAACTTTACTAGTTCTTTAGCAATGAGGTGTAATTTTTCTTCGCCCAATACCTTGATAGCTTTTTCATGATCAGCTAAAGCATCATAAAATGCAATTTCTTCTTGGCTCAAACCTAAGTCTTTACCCTTTCTCTGCTGATCATTTATCTTCTTAGCCATCTCAATTAACTTACGAATAACTAACTCACTTGTGACACCACGTTTATTGTAGTCATCAATGGACTTTTTCAACATTTCTTCAAATTTTTGTGATGATACCTTGTTTGTTTTTAACATCGCCTTGATTTTGTCTTTAAGTAATTTCTCCAGCAAAACAATGGCAACATTCTGTTCTGGCATATCACTAACATATTCCAAGAATTTGTCAGAAATTAAATCAATGCTTTGTCGCTCAATACCTAACTCATTATAAATATCAACATCAGGTTCTGAAATAATAGACTGATCTAACAATTGTTGCATCTGAAATTTAACATCTGTATAGTCAACAACATCAGGAGCATGATCCGGTTGTTTCAATTTTTGAATAAATACCTTAACTGTCTTGAAGAATGCAATCTCTTTTCCATAAACTTGTGCTTCAGGTAATGTAGATGTTAATGCATACACTTTTTGTAGTTCAGTAACCACGTCTAAAAACTTCTTCTGTGTCTCTTCATCTTCTTGAAGAATCTCATTAGCCACATGTCTAGTTACCCTTATGCGTGTACTTCCATCTTCTGAATCAAAATCCGAGTAGTCAATGCCATACAAGAAATCTTTTGTGATAATGTCATATTTTTCTTTTAGTAAAGACAAAGCCTTAGCCATATTTATACCAACCTGACCTTGATCGTCATTAGAATACACTTTCAGCGCATCCCTTAGGTTCTCAGCAATTCCAATATAGTCAACTATTAAAGCACTGTCTTTATCCTTAAAAACACGATTGACTCTGGCGATCGCCTGAATCAAATTATGACCTTTCATCGGTTTATCGATATACATAGTATTCATTGATGGTACATCAAAACCAGTAAGCCACATATCAACCACAAGCACTATCTGTAGTTCATCATTATCATCTTTCATTCTTTTTTGCAAAATTCGACGATCCGCTTTGCTTGTTTGAAACTTCGCCATTTCAGGTCCATCAGCTGCAGAAGAGGTCATGACAACTTTGATCTTTCCTTTATTAAGATCTTCATTTTCCCAATTTGGACGTAATTTGACAATTTCGTCGTAAAGTCGAACCGCATTTCGTCGTGACATTTCCACTATCATGGCTTTGCCAAAAGCTTCTTTTTGCCTTGATTCAAAGTGGCTAATAAAATGCTTAGCTATGCTTTCTAAACGAGGTTGAGCTCCTGCTAAAGCTTCAAGTCGAGAAAATTCTCGATTACGACGTGCATTTCCTTCTATATTCGGATCATCATTTAAGTTAGCTTCTCTGAGTAATTGTTGATATTTTTCATTAGCGCCGTCTTTTAGCCTCAATGGAAAAACATGACTCTCATAATAAATTTTTACAGTTGCATGATCATTTACTGCTTGAGTAATATCATAAACATCTATGTACTTACCAAAAACAGCCACTGTTGATTTATCAGCAGTAGATATTGGAGTTCCCGTAAAGCCGATAAAAGAAGCATTGGGTAGAGCATCACGTAAGTATTTAGCAAAGCCATAACGAAGTCCTTTATCCGTATATTGTGCATTCATCCCGTACTGAGTTCTATGAGCTTCATCAGCAATTACAACCACATCACTTCTATCAGTCAGTACAGGCATCTCAGTTTCACCTTTTTCAAAGTTGGGTGAAAACTTTTGAATCGTTGAAAAGACTATTCCCCCAGACTGCTTATCCATCAACTTTCGTAAATCTTCACTTGTTTCTGCATGTACAGGAGTTTGTCGTAAGAATTCATGAGCTGAAGCAAAAGTATCAAACAGCTGATCATCCAAATCATTTCTATCATTAATCACCAGTAAAGTTGGATTATTGAGTTTGCGTGCCACGATGCTAGAAAAGAAAACCATTGATAAGCTCTTACCTGACCCTGTCGTATGCCAAACTACACCGATTCGCTTATCGTCAGGATCATTAAGAGCTCTCTTGGCTGCTTCAACTGCCTTATTAACCATATAATACTGGTGATAAGCTCCTAAAATCTTAATTGTATTATCTCCATCAGTTTCAAAAATGATGAAATTTTCAATAATATTAAGTAGATCCTTTGGAGCCAGCATATATTTAATCATGGTCTCTAATTCCAGATCATCCCCAGTTGATACATTTTTAGGAGCACGCCAACGCATAAAGCGATCAAATCCTGCGGTTAGTGATCCTGCTCTTGAGTTAATACCGTCTGAAGCAATTAGGATTTCGTTATATTTCAAATATTCTGGAATTTCCGCCTTATATGTTTGTAATTGGCTATAAGCGTTGTTGATACTTATATTAGGGTTAGCAGCATCTTTAAATTCAAAAGTTACAATCGGTAGCCCATTGATAAAAATTGTAGAGTCTGGACGACGTTCATGACTATCTTTAATTGTAAATTGGTTGGTAGCAATAAAGCTGTTACGTTCAACGTGATCAAAATCAATTGGATATAACACTTCTGTCCTATTTTCACCACCAACTGTTGTTTTAACTCTGATTCCTTCAATCAGCAGCTTATGAAAATAGTGATTATTAATCATCATATCTGGATTATCTGCTAGACGAGTTAGTTGTCGAAGCGCTTCTCGATAAATTTTATCAGGATATCCCGGATTCAATTCTTTAAGTTTTTTCTCTACTTCTACAAGCAATACTACAATAGTATGATCATTTCCCCTCATAGCATCAATTTCTGGATGAGGTGAAGTAGGGCTTGGACTTTTATATACTGTATATCCAACTTGCTTAAGCGTGTCTAATGCTAGATTTTCAACATCAGATTCTAGTAAAAATCCTTTCGACATAATAGATCACACTCCTTTCTTTTATTAACGTGATAAATGATAATTTAGTTGAGTTAGCAAATACAATTTTTGCAAATCAAATTAGTAAAGATACTACCCAACTATCAAATAT